>JBBECD010000190.1:0-16482 GCA_040881995.1 Planctomycetaceae bacterium | reverse complement strand
GTCCTCACCCCCCCCCTACCGAACATTGCCAAAAAATACGCGGGTTGGCGGCGTGGTTCGGGAGCCGAAACCTCCAGAGATTTGACCTCCCCCCACCCCCTTACGGGCTGTCGTGTCGTCATTGACCATGCGCCGTCTTGACGCCGTGGTGGTGGGCGCAGAGCGAGCAGTGGTTGTTCTCGTTGACGAAGAGCTCCCAGTTCCCACGGTGCGGTCGGATGTGGGGCAGCGTCTGCTCCGGAGCTTCCGCAGCAGCTTGAGGCAATCGGCATGAAACGGGTTGTCGGCCACATGGCTCTGCGCCATGAACAGCATCCGGCGCGTCTGGTGCAGGATGAAGTCGGTGGCCCAGCGGACGGCGGCGCTGTCGATCTGCGGCGACTCGTGGTTAGCGCTGACGGCGGAGAGCAGCGCCCGCTTGCGGATCTGCTCCGGGACGCGTCCCCAGACCGTCGTCCCCACCGGATCGCCCCGGGCCTCGGCGCTGGCGTACTCCGCTTCCGAGGCCTGCCGCGATTCCGTCAGGAGGTTGCGGGCTTCGTCGTCGGCCTCGACGACACGCAGCACGGGATGAAATCGTTCCAGATTCCCCCGGCCGGGGCTGAACTCCGACCACCAACGGACCGTCTCCAGGACGCGAGGCGGTGGGTTGATGATCCCCGGCTCCTGCCCGACGCCGCGAGGACCGCTCTCGACGATCAACGTGCGGGCGAAGAATCCGTCGGTCAGCATCCGCTCCGACAGCGCAGCGTAGTAATGCGTGGGGATGCGCGGGTTGCGTTCGTAGGGCGTGATGCGGGCGAGGGGCCACAACTCGATTTTCATGCGGAGTTACCTTGGGTACGTGTGAAAGTACTGGTAACTCCGAGTTGCGGAGTGCGGCCCCGCTAGGCGGGGCGGCGGGCAGGTTTACCGGGGAGGACTGCCGCTGTTCCATAATCATACACAAACTGTTTGGCGGCGTCACGAACAGTTCCGATAACTGGCGGCTTCGGCAACGGTCGTGTGGCAAAGCAGAAGGCGTCGGTGAACGCTGATGCGACTCGTAATCGCCACCGCTTCGACTAGCAATGCATTCGCGGTGCGACTAGACTAATGGGAATGGATCTCGCAACGTGTCTTGCCTTGAAACGAGGTTGCTCGCATGGCCCAAATTCAACTTGGCGCACAGCAGATACGTGAGCTTCAAGTAATTCGTGAATTGAAGCCAGAAACGCTTCATTCCATTGCTTCCCAATTATCAGCACTTGATCCAAAGCCGATGCGGCCAGCGGAACTACTGCCAGCTGTGATTGAAGTACTCGCTCAAGACGAATCATCCGCCGAGTCAATCGTCCGACAGTGCGTATCGCTTCACGTTTTGATGCGGAATGCGGGAATTGCAATTGACGAAGTCGTCCGAGCTATCCGTGCAGGTATTGAGCGTGACGCAAAGTGGACATTGACGGAAATCGAAAAGTGGAATTCTGTCGAACCAGCGTTTAAAGAATTGCTCGGTACAGACTGTTTCCGATTCGTCGCCAAGGCGCTTGATCTCGCGTACTCGTACGCCAATCTGTATCGAAAATGTAGAATTCTTACCGACATTCGTCCGCTGTTTTCAGAATCAGCAGACAAGGTCGAAGCGGCAGTCGTGTCGTATACCTTGCGACTTCAATATGACAGCGTCGACGGAGATCATGCGCTGAGCGTTGCGATGGACGCGTCTGACGTGCATCAACTCTTGGAACAGTGTAATCGGGCATTGAAAAAGGCAGAAACGGCACGGGATTTGATGCAGTACAAGGCTGAAATCCGCACCGCACTTGCTGGGGAACCAAAAAATGACTGATGTGCTCGAATACCCGGAATCACAATTTGTCGACGAATTCAGTTGCTTTATCGAGCACCGCGGGGGGAAACGCCGGATACCATCCGCAGTTGACGGAAAAGGTCTGCTCCGCCTCGGAATGCAGCTTAGTTCGGGCGATTCATGCCAAGGCAACCTGAACCGAGCCGTTCTCCGGGAAAGCCAAACGGTCGCTAACTTGCCATTTCATGGTTGTGGCCACCTCACCAACCGATCTCAAATCGGTCGGCAAATAGACTTTGATCAAGTGGTTGAGTTTATTCGGTTGGGAGGTCGACCTGCCGTTAAAAGCCTATTGAGAGCAATTTCCCCAGAAGCGAGAACTAACAACCGGGCAATGATTGACGCACTGGGGAAGTTGTTGGGTGGTGCAATGGATAATGTAGTCATGAACGACCGAGGCTCATTCCCGGCACTCGTCGAATCCTTCCTTGATAGGGCTGAGCGGCTCGACGCGCAAGGACAAACAGAGGCCGCCTTGGATCTCGTCTATGATTCGATTGACGGGTCGCTCAAGCGTGGACAATTCGTAGAGGTTGATGCGATTCTTGAACAGGTTCAAGTGACCGACTATTCCACCGACATTTTAATCGGTTTACTGACCGCAACGTTGCCCGCTCGGAGCAAGCTCCAAGCACGTCCCCAATTCTTTCGTGACGTTGAGGCATGCCTTCTCTCTCGACATGAATATGAAGAGGGATTGTTGACAGGCTTAGAATAGCCGCTTTTCCCATGACCGTCTCGAATGAAGCTCATATTCAAAACCCTTCAGGCAATTCGTCACTACCTTTACAGGTTTTTTCGTCCGAGGGCCGGAATGAATCGAGTATTTGATCAACAAGCGAGGTCTATTTCGGAAGTCGAATTTGTCGCTATTGCGATAAAAAGCGTCGGGAATGCGCAACGCCATGTTGGCATACTCCATCGCGTGAGTAATAAATCAGTCCAACTCCTACATCTGGCATGGCACCAAGATCTACAAAATAGCCCGCCGCCTACGGATTATCATTGGGTCGATCTCGCAATTAATGCCCGTCGACTTAAACATGTCGCTGCTCGTTGTCGTCAAGTCTTCAGAGCGAATCCAGATGGACTCCCTTATGCTTTCAGTTCACCAAACGACTGCTTCGACAACCATACCGGGGCCTATTTGCTGGGATCTACGCAACTCGGATTGACGTGTGCTAGCTTCGTATTGGCTGTGTTTCGAACGGCCGGTATTCAACTGATTGATGACACCTCTTGGCCTATTTCGCGGGACGGTGATCATGAATGGCGGGAGCACATCCTTTCGATGCTGGAACACGGTATCCCTTCATTGGGCATTCGACCAGCGCCTGTCGAACACGTTGATGCCGTGCGTAGCGGCTTCGGCAGTGTCCGAATCCGCCCGGAAGAGGTTGCAGGAAGTGGTGCGGTCCGACAGCTCCCAGCAGATTTTCACACCGTCGAGCCGATAGCGCGTTATATTCTGCAGCGACTCGCGTGAGTCCTCCGTTCACCCGCGAGAAGGTAAGGGACCACTCCCACTCTCGCCATCATCGGGGGTTGGCATTAGCGGAAGGACAACCGCAATCCTCCCCCGCCGCCCTCTGCGCTCCACAAACCTCACGCTGATCCGATTGCCATCCACCTCGAACTCGCGAGTCTGGCCGGGCGAGTACCATTCGATCGACTGCGGCGTTCCCGATTTCGCCAGCGTATGGTGCTTCAAATCGGACAGGGATCCCTGTTTCTCATCCATGACATAACTCCTTTTGTTCGTGCATGTTAACTTCGTTCGGACATCAAAAACAAACTGTGCTCCTAACCTCGGCAGTTCCCCCTGCCTCCCATCTTACCCATTGCCCCGGAAGGAACCATGAAATTTTGTCAACTGTCGCGATCTGTCGCGACAGTTCCCATTGCACTCTGATGCGTTACTAATTTCTGTTTCTTTTTTTCATCATGCACATTTTTTTTCTCTCGCGCCTGCGCGCCCGCGTATGCAGTGGTTACTGTCGCGACAGACTGCGACAGTGCTCGTCAAATCACATTTCCTCAGCTCTCAATTCCCCCTGGTTTATCAGCGCCAGTTTGCATTCAATGATATTCCGTCATAGAAGGGCACAGGGCTGCGGCGACGAATGATGCCCGCGACGGCCGAAGCGAGATCGCGACCGAAGACCTGCTTGGTGCTGATTGCGTTGCGTCCATCAATTCGACACCATTGACACCAAGCGTCGTACAAGATGTCGAGGTCGACGCGATGGCCGGGGCCCACGGTGCAAGCATCGCGAACGAAGGCGTTCACTGGCGATGACAGGTCTTCAATTTCTCGAACCACATCGGCGACCGAGGACGGCATGACGAAATGGCCGCGGGCGTGCAGCCGCATCCAACCTTCGATCGCCCAATTCAAGATGCTCGGTAACTCCTCCAGCAAACACTCCGTTAGGCCGATATCTTCTTTTCCGTAGAACGTGTGATTAAGCCGCAGCATGACGAAGCGGCCCGCCAACGCGCCGCTGGAGTCGGTGAGCCGCGGAAACTCGTTCGTCAGGAACATGAACCGCGTCGGCAGTTTCATCGTGACGCTCGTCATGTGTTTGCGGTCGATCGTCAATGCATCTTCGCCGCTGATACAAAGTAGCCGCTCGACCACGATCGGGATGTTGTCGCCGTGAAACCGCGCATCGCTGACAATCGCCAGCGCCTTGCCGATGAGCGGCTGCAGCCCGAATGATCCCGCCAGGCTGGACGTGGTGGGACCGGATACGTTGGCGCTGCCGATCAGCTTGGTCAGCACGCGAGCGATCGTCCCTTTTCCCGACCGTTTTGGTCCCACCATCAACAGCATCTTCTGTTGCGAGGTATTGCCCGTCAGGCAATAGCCGAACCACTCTTGCAGCAGATCCCAGGACTCTTCATCATCGTCGAACAGCTGGTGCAAAAACTCCAACCAGCGCTGGGGCGGCGGTGCATTGAAATTCGGGTCGAATTCGAGCGCGCTGGTGGTGAAGAACAATGGCGTCGGCGGAAGGTGCGTCATCGTCGGCAGGTGCAGCAAGGATGAGCGACACGGGAGGATGTCGACTGGGAGCAGGTTGGGTTGCCTCCCCAACCAGGAGGGACATGTCACCGTAGCCGCAAGATGCGTAAAAGCTTGAATGGACTCCAGCGCCGATTTCACGGTGCCCGGATTGGATTCAAAGGGAACGAGTTCGGGAGCGCCGGTCTGTCGATTCAGGATGTAACGAAGTGCTTCGTGCAGCCAGTGCTGAAGCCGCTTTTTGACCGCAGCGTCCTCGACCTCCTGATACCGGTTTCCGCGCCATTCCATCAGCACGCCGCCGTAGAAGTGCAAAGTGCGTCCGGCCGGATGTTGATGAAAGTCGAGTACGTAGGCCCGGGCGGTCGGAAGTGTTCGCCGAGGGGCCAGCACCAAACGCCCGCTTGCCGGGTCGCGGCTCCCCAAAGGAACGCAGCCGTTTTCGTCTCTCTTCAGCGCCTCGCCGCGTTCGCAGATCTTTTCGGCGTCACGAACACGCTGCAGAATCTCGTCGTCGGTCCAACTGCGGGGAAATGACCGTTGTCGCTCGTAATCGCGGATGGTGGACAGGGAGGTCGCGTCGTCGAGGTCATATTCGATGGCTCGACAGGCGGCGGTAAAAAGTCTTCGTGATCCGTCGCGTTGATCCACGATGCCGATACGCAGCATCGCTTCCAGACACGCGGCCGCGCGATCAGGCGTTTGAGGCGGCGCTTCCGGGGAAGAGTTATCCGCTGCTCGCGTCGATGAAGTGGATTTCCACGGGGGATCGCCCCGCCGTCTCTTTGGCGGCTTGGCCCGCTTTTCGCCCTGTTCAACTTTCACCGCATTCGCCAGCGCTTTGACGGACTCGAACAGCACCGAGGGATCAACATCAGCTGGAACCGCCTCGGCGTCTTCCCACCGGATTGCTTCGCCCGACTCATGGGCGCTCGGCGGAAACACCGTCTGGCTGCCGGTCGACCGCAGTTCGACGATCATCCCCTCCGTTTTACTCGGGTACTTTTTTGTGGCAACGGGAGCGGTCACATGGTAGATGCGGTGTGAGCGTGGTTTGCCTTCGCGTCCGAAGACGGCCGGCGTCGGTGGCAAGAAATCGTCGGCTAGTTCGACAGCACGCAGATGGTCGAGGTCTACGTCGACCACCCAGTCCGAAGGTGCACCGAGCAGCACGCCAATATTCTGCGGACCGCCGGGGAAGCATTGGTCAATATCCTCGACCTTCAGACGCAGTTGTTCCCACTTCCTGAAACCGGGATTCTTGCCGCGGTGTGGGACCGGCACGACCGACCAGCCGCGCTGGGCGTATTGCAGTGCTGCGTCGCAGGGCGAAAGCTCGTCCATGAACGATTCTCCTGAGTGTGATTAATCGCGCCGGTTTCGACCCGCTCGGAATTTGGCCTCCGCGTGGGTTTGCTGCTTGAAGGGAAGAGCTAGCAGCCGAGGCGTTCCAGCGCCGCCGACGCTTCTTTCGCGCGTCGGGCCACATCCGATTGGGATTCAACCGGTGGGCTGTCAGCGTTCAGACGCACCAGGAATTCTTCGAGTGCTTCCATCGTCACCATCCGCCGACCGCCGATGATCACAGTGGCGAGCCGAACGCCACGGACGCCGAGCGTCGCCCATCCCCAAATCGTCGCCTTGTGAGGCCGGCCAGGAATGAACGGTGACACTTGGGACAGCGGCAGCGCATCCTTGAAGCGTTTCGCGAGTGTTGCGGCCATGAAAAAACCCCTTCGTTAAGATGTGATCATCATCGGACGATCACATTAAACGAGAGGGGTGTATTACTTTGCTAGATTTCGCTACTCAGTTTGTGGTGCAGTTTCGACGATGTTGTACTAAATAGTGGTGCAACTTCGACGAAGTTGGACTACTGCGGCCGCATCATGCCCTTGCACCACTTTTTCAACGAGCTTAGAGACCCCCATGCTGGCTTCCCATCACTATTCATTTCGCCGGCCATCTCGCCAAGCAGATCGGTTGCTGATCGCTTGCTGTTGGTTTCCAGCCGCCGCCGAATTTCGTGCCGCGCTCGTTCTCTCCGTTCGATTGCGTTTTGGACCTTTTTCTCTTGCGCCTTCCCTCTACTCCTTTTAGCTCTGATCAATGATAACTCATCTTCGTACGACATACATAACATTTTCAATGCGGCGATTTCGTGACCAAGCCATAGTAATTTATTTTCGAGATGTTTCAACAAAACCGCATAATGTTCCATCGAAAACGCTTCTCCCGCTGCCAACGGCTTTTCTATTTGCTTCAGGATGCGAGCATTTATAGAGCACTTCGTACGAACGCTCTTCAGCGTGGAGCGGACAACGTGGACCAACGGGTCGTCGGCGTGTGGCTCTAGCTCATCGTGCAGCGCCGTCAGAATCTTCTTGCATTTCTTTGGATTGAATACAAAATAACCCGTCGCTTCGCCGATCTTCTCTACCATGCTGTCAAGCAGTTCGTAAATGTGCTTAGACGCGTCGCGTCCATTCTCTTTTACCATCATAATCCCCCTGTTTTGCGGGACGTCTTCGTCGAAAGGAATACGCGGAGAAAGCGGTGAAACCGTCATCATTTGGGAGGTACGCTACCCGGTGCTGTTCGTGTTCCCCTCACCCCAGCGCCCGCGCCGCCGCGATCGCCTGTTTCTCCGCCGCCAACGTATACGTCTCAGTCATGATTGCGCTGCTGTGCCCGAGCAGCCGTTGAGCCGCTTCGGCCCCAATCTCGTCCGCGAGCCTCGTCGCCACGGTATGCCTCAGCTGGTGGGCCACGAACGGCGTCACGCCCGCGCGTTTGCACGCCCGCTTGATCACCACGCCAAAGTTATCACGCCGCGTGGGAAAAATCAGCGCTTCGGGGACGAAGTTCATGTGCTTGAGCAGAATGGCCTGCGCCGCACCATTGAAGAACAGCGTGCGTTGCTTGCCGTACTTGGCGGTCTTGTGCTTTTCGAGGTCAGCCCGCCAGATGTCGCCGGTGCGTTTGATGTCACCCGTGCGAAGCTTGACGATCTCCCCCGGCCGAGCCCCCGTCAACAGCAGCAAGTCGAAGATGTCGCGGTGGTATTCCCGCAGCTGGGCGCGAACGGCCTCGATGTCAGACTGGGGGACGGCGCGTCGGGGAGCATAATCGACCGCGGGCGTCTCGCCCACGGACAAGATGCGAAGCGTGCTGAGCGCCGTCGCGATGGTTTCGGGGACGATCTCGAAGCTGACGCCCCAACGGAAGATGGATTGAATCCTCTTGATCTGGCGATTCACGGTCTTCCGCGACCACGGCTTCCGTGGTTTGGGTTTGCCGTTCGGATCGCCGTCGACCATCGCATCGCGCACGATCCGCAGTCGTAGTGGCCCGAACTCCGTGACCGGCGTGTCACCGAACAGCGAGCGAAGAACGCGGATGGTCGTTATCTGGCAGTCGCGTTCCGAGCGGGAGAAACGAGGCAGCTCCTTCGAGACGTACGTCAGGAGCAGTTCGGCGACGGAGATGCCGGGACGCTTGTCGGCAGGTTTCTTGGCTCGCTCGACCAACAGCCCCTTGGCGTGGTCTTCGAGGATCTTCGCGAAGCGCAGTTTGGAGTCGGGCAGGTCCGCCCGGCCCAAAGAGATGAAACGACCGACGACTTTCGTGAAAGCCCGGCCATTTTTGTCGACGCAGAAACGAGGAACGGAAGTCTTCTGACGAGCCATCGTGCAGCACCTTTCGGGTTTTGGTTCAAATTTGAACCGATTCCCGGGGTTATTTTGCTGCACTGGCGACCATCGCCAGGTATCGTAACTCTCGATTCAGCCTATTGTTGTGTCAAATCGGGACGGCGGGATTTGAACCCACGACCTCTTGCACCCCAAGCGCTTTGCCAAACTCGCCAAGCGGCGTGAAAGCACCAGTTTTGTAGAGTACGCCGATCCGTCGTCGATTTCAACTCTTCTCACCTTTTCTCGACGTTTTTAGGCGTTTTCGCGCTATTGTGGTATTCCGGTGGTAGAACAAGAGGAGGTCACTGGTTTGCACAGAGGTCGCTCGTTCGGCGGTGGATTTACCACCGAACTACCACATTTCCCCGTCGAAATGCGATCTGCCCGACACCGCAATAGCGAGGAATTGGGTGCGCCGCGACTGAAAATACGCCGGTTCAACCCGGGGGATTCTGGTTTAGAAGCCAGATCGCGAACAAGAAGCCGTTTGCGACTGCCCGCCGCAGCCAGAACCGATTCGATCGCATATTGGTGAGTTAGGATGGGGCGAAGGTGTGGTGCAGATACCAGACCTTCGTAACCGAACTCTGCGACACCCTCGACAGACACCAAGCCTCGGCCATACGTCTTTGAACGAGACGTCACCTCTCACGACCCCGACAGCACGGCCATCACCGGCCTTATCGACCTCTATAAAAGAGTTGCTTCGTGCTCGAAGCAACGCAGGGCGAAGAAGCCGGCCTCGTCGGCGGGAAGAAGAAAAGGAAAGGAGCCGCCATCCGCGGGACTCGATAATTGGACGTTCTAACGTGAATCCCACTTTAGCTTCAATTCTCTGAAATGCGGATCTGAACTAAGATTGTCGTCGGAGGTCGCCATTCTCTCAAGTACCTCACCCACCCCATAGGGCCATTTAGATACATCGTCTGCTAAGATGGCAACCAATATCTTCAGCAACAATCGGGGGTGCTTCTTAATAATCTCGTCGGCAGCTTCATCTTGGAAATAAAGTCCGTGCGGAGCGCTAATTTTTGTTAATAGAGGGAGGATTACTTCTGCCAGACTGGCAAAGGCCCTGGCATTTTCTGTCACTAGCTCAACAAGGCGAAATGCCATGCGTTGATTCTTAACTGACCGTTGTCGAGGCCATGCGCGGTCGAACAATTCGATGGCGTCGCTGATCCAGTCGTCGATTTCGCCTTCTACGTTTTCATGGAACGCACGCTGAAAGTGCCAAACGATGTGAGATCGAACATCATCACCGCCCGACAATAGGACATCGTTCATCTCGTTGTTCGAAACCAAACGGTTCGGGTGTTTCCATCGCCACCCGCGAAGCACGAGCGATGCCAACGATTGGATATTTCCCTCGCGTATCAGATCTTTTTGCTTTGCGAGAGCCAATAATGGCGGCTCTAGTCGTAAGTAAAGTTCAGGGCTGGTGACAATTGGATGCCAGAAAACCCCAGCCCAAATTGCTGCTTGATCGCGTTTATTTCCGCCTTCAAGACGCGAAAGCAAATGATTCGCCGTCCATTCTGGAACCGTGCGATAAAACCAGTCCAGGTGACGCGAAAAGATGGTGACGGCATGGCGGTGAGGATCACCGCGCAATTGAAGCAGATTTTCGGCATGGGTGAGCCACGTCGCCGGTGGCCGCGGTTCAGAGTTGAGACTTTTCCAGAGTATGTTGAAGACTGCCCCCGCGATGTGACCGGCAGGGGAGTTGAGTGCTGCAAGTGCCCAATCTTGGTCTGTTCCACGTTCGGTTACCGCGGAACTCGCCTTCGACGGATCATCTTGTATTGTGGCGATGAGCCGGGAAGTTAACCTGTCGAACATACAAGGATTCGAATCGGAGAAACTATCTGCACATTTCTGAAACCATGCGGTCGAAGAAAAGAGAAGCTCGTGGAGCTGTTCAACCGGAAATAACAAAGTCGCAGGGCAATCGTTGCTAACAGTCGGGGTGGATCTTCCATTCGTGCTGGGGATCCCAAGAATTTATTCCATGCCCATTTCGGATATTCATTATTTCGCGCAGCGTGAGCCAATGCACGGTATGCGCGCACTGGCCGATGGGCACAAAGACCTGCGAACGGGTCTCGTTCTTTAAGAAAATTATCCTCATCGCGCGTCGAAAGTTCACGTGCCTGTGAAAGAAGTGAACCTATTGGTTCGTATAATAGAATGTCATAATCAGTGTTTTTTTCAACCATTCCTCCACGCCCTTCCCTGGAATCTGCTGCTTTGGTCGCTTGGCTGGGGTTCCACTGCGGCGCATATGGGAGCAATTTGGCAATCTCGGTTGTGACATCAAAAGTGAATTTGCATCCCTTGTCCGCAAGCCATTGAAGTCGGTCCAGAATTTGCCAGGCTCTGCGTTCGCGGAATGGCGTCTCATCCTCACGCTTCCATTTGGGAGGCCCCAACAATAGTCTCTTCTCGATTCGCTTTTTGGACCTTCCCGACAGCTCATGCCAGCGACGTGAAAGGACGAGCAACAGGTCTCTTTGATTCCGGCCGTTCCAAAATGAATCGTCATCAAGACCGCCTACGATCCGAGAAAAAATGTTGGCGGTTGCCACCTCTGGAAAACCCGCAGCCCAAAAGCGCAATCTGCCAAAAACTTCATCATTGCTCGCACGCCAAGTATTGAATTCTTCAGTCGCCTTTAGAGCATCCGTGCGTACGAGTTCATTAAAGAGGTTGGTGAAGTAATTCATACATCCCGATAAGCCGTGAGTTCGCTCGTAATCGCTGATGTCAGGACGGTCGTCTCTTTCAATTGGAGCGATGAAAAGCAGCTGCAAATCGTCAACTTCCTTGCATAGTCGAACCGCGAGCTCAATATTTTGTCGCTGTCCGTCTATCACGTCTGGCAGCCATTCTATTGGAATGTTGCCATCAAATTTCGGAATTGGGCATTCCACTTCGAGCTTGATCAAGTCGCGTAGGCGTACGTCGACACTTTGTGTCGGGGGGAAACCTGCCGCGATCGATCCAACCGATAAATAGGGGCGAGTGATGGCTGTGAAACGTCGTACTGTCACAGAATTCCACCCATGTGAATTAATCTCATCTTTCAGACTGAACCACTCCCGCCGAGGATTGCGAGCGCGTGATTCCTGAGCTTCGATCAGATACCACCAATCTTGTCGCATGTTCGGCGCAATATCAAATTGCGGTCTTTCAATCGCCCATTCAATCTGTCGAAGGAGCTGCGGATGGAGAGACTCCTGTATTGTGGCCCACCATAATGTTGTTGCCTGATTGGCAACGGTTGCAATCCATTTCGCAAGATAAGCAAGACGCTTCGGCAGCGCTGAGTTGTGCACCGCAAACGCACCGTTCAGCGCTGTAAAACTGCGGACGTCTAGATTTCTGTCGTCCGATCGTGTTGCAACAAATGCATCCCAAGGTTGAAGTGCAACATCATTCATCTCGCCATCGATTTCAGCATGCAATTTTTCAGGAACTACATCCGAATCTATGCCGAAAAGTGAGAACGGTTCTTCTGCTCCGACCTCTGATTCTGGCAGGTCGCTTCGGCCGATGCGAAGCTTTCTACACGATGGATCGAACACGCAGAGCCATTCCGAGGGAGGCGCGACGTCAGCAAAGTCACGAGCCCCTTCCGGAGTGCTAACGATATGGACGACCTGGCCGCGCTGATAGGGACGTAATGCCGATGGTCCACCCTTAGCAAGAGCAAGAGTCTTTTGACGCCATGCGAGCGGATCATCCGCTCTCTCGGCCCACAGCGCCAATGCTTTCCAGAGAGGTGAATGCCCATCGGTCGCCGAATACGATATCGCCTTAACGCCTCTTTGGTGCCAACGCGCAATGGCTTCTTCGGAAGAACTTCCATCGAAAGAATACATTTGGTGGGCTGAATCGGGTACTCGTCGCAATCCTTCGAGCAGGTAATGAACCGGAGGATCGTCCGCAGTATACCCAATGAACACGACGACAAATTGGCGAATGATGTCTCTGAAAAACTCGGTTGCCCAGCCTTCAGAGAGATATGCATATCCGAAATCTGAACTGGATAGCACGAAACCTTGACCGTCCGATCCCGCGTAATTCTCATTGACGCGACCGTGCAGATACACAATGCCATCGAGGTCGTCGTATCGTGACGGTTTGGGTAATCGTGGCGGCTGATGTATTTTGATCACGGGATCGCAACTCTCGAACAATCGATCAAAGTTTGTTGTAACGAGTTGAATTCTTGCATGTGAAGTCGTTGCGAGTCGCAATAGTATTGCATGAGCCGAAACATCAGGATTCGCCCGGGGTGCCAAAGCCTTGGCGACGGCAACCTCGATATCTTGCTTTTCGAATTGACGATCCATGAGGTCGAATATTCGGTCCGCTGAGATCAGGCCGGTGATTCCTGCCCTCTTGCCGATTTCACGTGCTTCCGTGAGAACTTTATGGATATTGTCTTCATCTGGAATTCGAAGTTCACGAATGACGGCCTCGGCAAGACCAAAGAAATTGGGAAGCTTCGCCCGTTCCATCGAAACGCCTGCACCACAGAAAAACACAACGCGACCTTCGTCACGAGCATTTAAAAGCTCGTCAGGTATCGATGGTCCGTTTTCGGTAAATCGCATTTTGACGCGCTAACTCCGAATTCATTTTTTCCGCATTATCGCCGCCACGGCACCTGACGTTATTTGGTCTAGGTCGATGGGTGCTCAGACAGGTAATTTTTTTTGAAGACGCGAAATTATACCATATTCGCCAGTATGATTCGCTCGACATCGCACACCATCAATTAGGGTGGCATACCGCCACGGCTCCTGCCGACGACAACGTCTGGCTGGTGTTGATCGTATTCCGCCTGGGCGATCACGAGAGCGGCATCGAAATTGTCGTCGGGGAGGGGCGGGTTGAAAATGGTGTGGCCGTGCTCGGCGAGATAGGTCGGTTTGACGCCGCCGGGGACGCTGTGCCAGCCGTGGAGGAAGAGGATTCGCATCGTTTTGTCGGCGCCAATCCCGCGTTCCTGCCTATCAGTCAGCCCGCCGAGGCATCCCTTTTTTGTCTTATGGAATCTACAATTTAAAATGAATTATCGACTCCAACCTGAGTGCTTCCGTCTGCTTCAGTTGGCTAACGCCCTCCGCAGTGCTCGATCCGGGTCGCCGTAGAACACCAACTCCAGCCTTTCGACGACATCCTCCGGCAGTGCCGAGAACTGGTTCTTGTTCGCGATTGGCACAAGTGCTCTCGTCGCGCCGTTATCAACGGCGACTTGAAGCGGTTCAAGGATCGAAGACATCCCCTTGATGTTTCCCTGAATCGTTAGGTCGCCAAGAATCACCATTCCTGCATCGACGGGTCGGTCGTGAATCGCCGACATCATGGCGACGAAGAATGGCACACCACAGTTTGCCTCCACTTTCCCGCCAGTCAATTCCACGGCTTCGACGGCGAAATCCTTCTGCGCGATCGTCGCGGTCAGGCCCATCTTGTCTTGGTTTGCTTGCAAGTACGAGAAGGCGCGCTGGAGTGATTCCTTCAGTGAGCGTTCCATGCCGGACGGAATTTTGAGCTTGCCTGATCCCGGAAGCACGTTGACCTCAAGGCGGAATAGCCCAACTTGCGCCTCGTTGTCGACGGCCACCGCGTATACCGAGCCAGACCGGAGTAAGTCTTGGCTGATGGCTCCAGTTCCGCATTGCTCAGGGACGGAGACGACAACTTCGTGGTTGGTTTCCAGGTCGATGTAGGAGAAGCTCGTCTTGTGGAACTCAGTAAAGTGCCGCTTCTTGAGTTGCTCTTTGACACGACGACGCGCCTCAAGTCCCAGTTCGATATATTCGCGGACGTTCTCCTTTTCAAACTTTCCGTCCGGGTGAAGCAACTTCAGATATCCGCTCACCGTATGTCTCACCGCACGGGCGTCGCGTCCTTCAACATGTGAGCCGAATCGGAAGAACCGTTCGGCAGTATCAGTCTGGTTGGATTTCGCCAAATTCCGAAACGCTTCCGCGAGATAGTCGGTGACGAAACCGTAGTGCGTAGTCAGGATGTCTTTCGAGTTCTTAGGGACTTCCCAACCCGGTAGATAAAAATGCAGTCGGTCGATGAGAGCTAAATCAAACTCTTTCGGAAGTGGTTGGAAGAGGTCCGTAGATGAGTTCGCCACCAAAGTTTCAACAGGCTGATTCAGGTTTCCGATGAAGACCAATGATGCCTCGGCGGTGATTTGCGTTACGCCACGACTGAAGCGCCCATTGGCGGCGTAGTCCTTCATGATCTGCATGACGTCGGGATCGCTGACCTTCATGCCGCCAACTTCATCGAAAGCCACAACGTCCCAGTATCCGACCAAACCAACCTGACGTCGCGCGTTGTTGTAGAACAGATTCGCGCTGCTCGCCTTACCGCCGGAGATCAAGATGCAATACGGCGAAAATTCGCTGTAGGCGTACGACTTCCCCGTTCCGCGTGGCCCCAGTTCGATGAAGTTGTAGTTGTGCTCGACGAAGGGGATCAGTCGCGCGAGCAAGAGCAGCTTCAAGCGGCGCTCGAACGTCGCCGGCTCCAGGCCGACACTGCGGAGCAGAATGTCGATCCACTCATCCGTCGAAAAGTCCGCACGGCACGACGAGTATTCCTCGAAGTCGAAACGCGCGAGTTGAATCGGCTTCAGATCCGCGATGTGGAACGGGCTGCCTTTGGCTCCGTCATCGTTCGGCAAGTATTCGACGTCAACGATGGCCCAGATTCCGCCTTCCAAGAGGCGTTCGTATCGCTTGTAGTAATCCTGCGAAATATGGATGCGGTTGAAACCGAAGTTGTCCAGTGAGGCCCAGTACTTGGACTCGCTTGCCAGAAATCGCACGTCAATGCGATCAATGAAGCGGTGCTTCCCTTTCTGTTCCACCATCGACTGAGCTTTATTCGCTTCGTCATGCCGGAAGTAGTTTCGCGTGAGGGTGTCCTTGACGGCCGCGATCCCAAGCCGGATTTCGTCTTCGTTGTCGGACGCGCAGTACTTTCCCAGCAGATACTCCAGAACGTACGAAGGCACGTTCTCGCCGCCTTTGAGTTGGTGCAGCAAATCCTTGCGTACCACCTTACCGGCGAAGACGCGTGTCAGCTTTTGGTCGAGTGCATCCAACGGCACGATTGAGTCCTCACATCATAATGTTGTTCTTGAGCTGCTTTCGGTCCAAGATAACACCCGGTCCCGTTGCCTCGATGGCACGCACTTCGATCTTGTCTCCCTCGAAGTTATCATCGAGTCGCAGTGGAATCTGGGTTTCTTTTCCCCTCTTCAACGAGATGTGGCCTGTGGTCGGGTCACGGGCATCGCAATCCGCAGCTTCGCCGACAAGCTTTGCCTTGGGGCCACTGCCATCATACGCCTCCAGCCGGATGACAAGCGGTTCGTCAAACAAGCTGTTGTAGTGGACCTTCAAGCCGATGACTCGGCTGGTGAAGCTTTCAGAACGGTACCGAATCGCAACATCAATTGAGCTTGGCCCGCCTTCCGTTTTAGGCGGCGCGGTAAGAACGACAACCGGCAGAACACATTCTTGCAACGAGAGACCCTCGTGGAAGTAACCAGCGCCTGCCGTGAAGACTCGGAACCCTTTCGCGGCTGCCATTTCGGGAACAGGTGCGTCGATTCCGAGTTTGTCGGTCTTGAGAATCAACACGCCCGCTGCCGGCCCGGTGCTGTGTCCAAGCAGACCTCGCCGCTTTTCCATCGACCACTCGCCCGGTGGTTTCCGAATTGCATCGCCGGGCGGAATCTCCGGTAGCAACACGTGACCGTGATCGGCAGCGAAAACGAACGCCGTAAAGCCGAGTTTCGCCAGTCGATTCGTGGCGGTGACCAGTTCGGCAAGAACACCGCTCATATGCTTGCGGGCTTGATACAG
>JBBECD010000189.1:0-16538 GCA_040881995.1 Planctomycetaceae bacterium | reverse complement strand
AGCCGTACGATCTGATTCTATCGAATCCTCCGCAGTCGTCGCTCAGTTATTCGACGTCGAGCTTTACGCGCGAGTTTTATGAGCGGCTGTCCGGCCGCATGAACGCGGACGGCCTCTTCTGTCAGCGGTTTCAGCAAGCCGATTTCGGTGCGAGGCCGTTGTCGGTGATCAGCAGGACGCTGCGCGACGTCTTTCCCGAAGTGGCCGTGATCGAAACCGGACCGGCGGAAGTGCTGCTGATCGCCGCCAAGTCGCCCGGCCTGATCGTGCGTCAGGGACTCGTCGAACGTCTGCAAGCTCCACAGGTTCGCCGCGTGCTCGCGAGAATCGGCTGGGACTGGTCGATCCTGCTGAACCTCAACACCGTCATGAACGAACAGGTCGAAGAATTGATCGCCGAACGGCATCTTCCCGCGAACACGGTTCAGAATTTGACGTTCGCGACCGAACTCCCGCGGGAAGTGATGCGCTGGGGACCGAAGCAGGAGGAGATCCGGCGACTGACGGAGAACAAAACGGGGCATTTTCTTAAGGAAATCGGTGAACAGGATCAGACTCCCGAACTGCTGAATCGACTTTCCGACGTGACGGCGCGCAACCGGCTGATGACCGAGTTTCCCGACCAGTACTGGGTCTACCGCAAAACGGTGCGGCAACAAGTGACGTCTCATCCGCGCTCGCACATTCGCCCCGTCTCCGCGTCGTGGAGTTCTTCCGACGGCGTTGACGACGTCATCGCCGGACTGCATCCCGAAGATCGGCGGCGAATCGTTTACTTCGAGGCACTCGGCCGGGCGGCGAGTCAAAAAAGTCCCGACCCCCGGCTGCTGGCGCACATCGCGTCTTTCGCGCAGCCTTACGACCCGCTGCTTAGCTATTTCATTCATCAGGAAGTGGCCGAACTTTACTCCCGCAGCAAATTGAAAGGCTCCCCCGAGGAATGCCGGCATCGGTTGTACGCGGTCTATTTCGGGTTTTCGTCCGATCGCTCGGTGCGAAACGTCGTCGAGGCCATGCAGATGATCGTCGCATCGCCGCAGAGTATTCCCGATGCGCGGGACCGCTGGGACCAGTTGAACGGCTTGCTGCAGATTCTCAAGATCCGCTGGGACAACCGCGGGCAGATGAATCCCGAGTCGACGCGGATTGCCTTGAACGATATCAACCAGAGCCTGATCGCCGTCGAACAGACGTTCGGCCACATGGACGGCCTGCGCGGGGAGATTGGCGTCTCGCCCGACGAATGGGACGCCCGCAAGAGGGTTGTCGAGAAAGGGCTGGTGCGGCCGCTGCACACGTACCGCAGCAAGCTGATGCCGTTGCACCTTCGCGAACAGCGCCGGATCAATAAAATGATCAAGGCCTCCGAGGAAACGGCGGACGACAAATCGTCGACGTCGGCGTCAGCGGATGCCGATGCGACGGCGGAACCCAACGTTCCGCAGCGTCTGACGCCGGCCCTGGATGCGTTGCTGCAACCCTGAGCCATCGACCCACGGGGACGGTGTTATGTTTTGGACGGCTCTTCGGCCTTTGGTACGGCGGGCGGGGCTTTTCCGCCGGGAGCCCCCATGACGCCCGCCGGGTCGGCCAGGGCGGGAGCCGACTTCTCTTCTTTTCCCGTCGGTTGATTGACGTCGGGATCGTCGGTCGGCGGTCCCGTCATGCCTTCAGTGCTGTAGTCCACAACTTCGCTATCCTTGCCCAACGTGAGAATGACGTGGATGGCCCGCTTGCGGATCGGACCGTTCCACTTGTAGACCTCTTCGATACACCGGCCGTAAATGGAATCGCTGGTTTCTTCGTGCGACGAAGGGGCCTTGCCTCCTACGACGTCCGGCAAGTCGGCCGCGAGAAACGATTTCCCCGTTTCGGACTGAGCGATGCGTTCTTTGAAGCCGCGCAAAGCCTTGGTGTAACCGAGATGGGCGGTGAACTCCCAGCCCACGATGACGATCAAGACGGCAATGAGCCCCCATACGACGGCCCGTTCGATGGGCGATCGCGCGGGAGCCGCTTTGGATTTTTTCTTGACGGTTGTCGCATCGCTTTTTTCCGGACCAGGATCGGTGCTGGGGGGTTCGCCCGACATGAACTTTTTTCTCCCTTTTGCGCGATCTGCGCGTGGCGCGAATTCCGTGACGTGCTTGATTGCGAACTGAATGGAGGCGGAACGCCGATGTCTGCGAGAATGGAAATCTCTCAAGAGACCCTAACACAACCGGTTGTGCTTGATAAAAACCGCTCCGATTCTTCGGAAAACGGTGATGCACAGAGATTGTGTTAGAATGAATAGGCGAATATATCGTGCCAAGTCCTGGTGTGAACTTCAACGCACAGTGAAATTTATTTTGCATATTCGACGACGCGCGTCTCACGCAGTACGGTGACTTTGATTTCGCCGGGGTACGTCAACGTCTGTTCGATCGCTTTGGCCATGTCCTTGCACAACTTGGCGGCTTGGCGATCGTTGATCTGCCGGGCATCGACGACGACGCGAATCTCGCGTCCCGCCTGCACGGCGAACGACTGCTCGACGCCGGGGAATCCGCACGCCAAGGCTTCGAGTTCTTCGAGTCGCTTGACGTACTTTTCGAGCGTGTCGCGGCGGGCGCCGGGACGAGACGCCGAACAGGCGTCCGCCGCGGCGACGAGCACGGTATAGATGTAGTCGACGCGAATGTCGTCGTGATGTCCCGCGGCGGCATGTACCACTTCCGGCCCTTCGCCGTACCGCTTGAGCAATTCCGCGCCGACGGCGGGGTGTCCCCCTTCCATTTCGTGATCGGCCGCCTTGCCGATGTCGTGCAGAAATCCGCAACGGCGCGCCAGTCGCCCGTCGAGACCGAATTGTTCGGCCATGAGTCCCGTGAGATGCGCGACTTCGATCGAATGCCGCAGTACGTTCTGGCTGTAACTGGTGCGGAAATGGAGTCTGCCGATCAGATACACCAATTTTTCGTGCAGGTTCGCGACGCCGACTTCCTGACATGCTTCCTGGCCGTACTGCTGGATGTTGGCGTCCATTTCCGACTGCGTTTCGGCGACGATTTCGTCGATGCGCGAGGGATGAATGCGGCCGTCCTGAATCAGCTTGGTGAGGGCGATCTTGGCGATCTGTCGGCGGACGTTGTCGAACGCCGAGACCACGACGACGCCGGGCGTGTCGTCGACGATCACGTCGACGCCGGTCGCTTTTTCAAAGGCGCGGATGTTCCGCCCTTCGCGGCCGATGATGCGTCCTTTGATTTCGTCGTTGGGAATGTCGACGGTCGAGACGGTGGTTTCCGAGGTATGCGGCGAGGCATAACGCTGCAAGGCCATGCCGATGATTTCGCGGGCGGTCTTGTCGCACGTCTGCTTCAGCTCGTTTTGATATTTGAGAATCAGCGACCCCGTTTCGTTCTGCAGGTCGCGATCGAGCCGGTTGAGCAGCAGTTCGGTCGCCTGCGGCTTGTCGAGGGCGCTGATTTTATAGAGCAGCTCCTGCTGTTCCTTGAGCTGTTTTTCGAGTTCGCGATCGCGGGCTTCGATCGATTTCGTGCGCTCGGCCAGCTTGTTCTGCGTCGCTTCGATCATCCGTTCTTTTTTACGGAAGTCGTCCTGCAGTTCGTCGAGCGACGATTCCCGCTTGTCGAGACGGCGTTCGTGATCGCGCAGTTCGTCCCGGATCGAATTCGTTTCCAGTTCGAGTTCTTCGCGGCGTTTCAGGAGTTCTTCCTTCCCCGCGAGCTCCTGCGTTTTGCGGATGTTCTCCGCGTCGCGCTCCGCCTGCTGAAGAATCGCATCGCGATTCTGATATGCGGCACCCAGCCGAATCCGATCGGCGTAATAACCGACCGCCCCCCCGGCGGCAACTCCCACGACTCCCCAGACCCACTCAGTTGGCATTTTTGTTCGTCCCTCTAGTTGCTATGGTCTCCGCAACGTCTTGCGGCAAAACCCAGTTGAGGGCACCGGCTCGATCGGCCCGACACGTCTGCGTCTGATTCACGCCGGCTGCAATCGATGCGTCGATCTCCAGGCGAACACGCAACGCCGGCGGTTCGATAGGCCGCGAGGCGTGTCGACCGGGATCAAACCGGCGGCGGACAAACCATCAGACAGACACATTCCGTGTGAGTCAAAACGATCGGTGCGATCGAAAGCCTTGGGGGAGACTTCGCCGAACGTTCAACAATCGAGCGGAGAAAAATGAATTCAGCATCATGAAAACGAATTGCTGAATCGGTGAATCACTTCCCGCTGAATTGCCGTCGGAACTTGATCATGAAGAGGACGATCAGAAGCCGAAACGTGAAGGACAGAAACCGGCCGCCATGGTCTCCCCCAGCCTTGAGGAACTCTCCATGCCAAACCTGCTTCTTGAATGGATTGCACAGTGGGCGGGCGCCGATCGGCCGGCGGCACGGACCTTGTCCGACATCCGGCCGCTACGCATTCGCACAACTCGACTCCATCGGCGGAAAACCGCAGCACGAACAGACGCGCGACTTCGAGCGCCTCGTCCAGCGTTGAAAATCCGAACCGATCGACCGAGCCGGAAGCCGTCATCCAGCAGTACATGCACCGCAGCGGCGCGAGGTCACTCTTTCGGAGAGACCGCCACAACAGGCAGACCAGGATCAAAACTCCCCACAAACTGACCATCTGTGCGTCCAATAAATCAAAATTTCGCGCATCTCATCTCTGCCGGAAAAAAGCTTCCGGGCAGCCATCCCCATGGGCTAAGAAAACCTTACGGCCCTACTCAAATTGGATGGAAAAAATGTAACAAATCAGGCAATCCCGCCCGTTCCTTTTCACCGCCTTCCGATCTGTTAAGATGTCATGCGAAGACACGACCTTACAAATGGGAAGCGGCGAAAACCCGGGACGAGAACAAACTCCAAAAGAAAGAATTGAACGAAAACCGAAATGGCGGAAAGGGATACCGACAGCGAAAACTCGAACCCCATATCGCAGTCCGCAAGGTGGTAACTTAATCCTATACTAACAAAGCGGGTGAGATGTTCAAGCGACACCGCGAAAAAGTCGAATAGTCGAGCGTCGAGAGACAAGAGTCCAGAGTCAGAAGGGATTCTGCGGTTTAGCCGCGACGCGAAGGCTTGGCGCAGCGGAGCGCTTCGAGCGTACTTTCTCTTCTTCTCCCTTTGGGAGAAGAAGAGAAAGTACAACGGCACCAGCGAGGGAATCGAACATGGTCGAACGCTATCGCCGCGGTAAAGGCAAACGTAAACTGCTCGGCAGCCATCAGAAATGCTGGATCTGGGGCCGGCATCTCGTGCGCGAAACCCTCGCCGCCGGTTACTGGCCGATCGTCGAACTCCTCATCGCCGACGATCTTCCCGACGACGAACTCCGCGACGCTCAACGCCAGGCTGACGAACATCAAACGCCCGTTCGAGTGTTACCGGCCGAAAAACTGACTCAGCTCGGCCACACCGCCGAGCATCAGGGATATCTCGCGAAAATGCCCCCCTTCCCTTACCGCGAGCCGATCGATCTTGTCGCCTGTACGTCGGCCCCCGGTGCATTCCTCATGCTCGACCGCGTGCAAGACCCGCACAACTTCGGCGCGGTCATCCGCTCGGCGGAAGTGCTCGGCATGAACGGCATTTTCGTCGGTCCGCAGGAGCAGGCCCCCGTCACGAGTCTGGTGGCCCGCAGTTCAGCCGGCGCGGTGAATTATCTTCCTATCGCGGAATCGGGCGATCTCGTCGACTGGGGTCGCCGACTGCAAACGGAATTCGGTTACGAGCTGATCGGCACCCATCAGGACGCGACCACCGAGCTCTGGAACTGTGATCTGACGCGGCCGATCGTCTTCATCGTCGGCAACGAAGGCACAGGCATCCGCTCCGAACTGATCGAACTCTGCGACCGACGCGTTCGTATCCCGCAATGCGGGCACGTGCCATCGCTCAACGCCGCCGTCGCCGCGGGAATTGTCTGTTACGAAACCCGCCGGCAGCGCGACAGAAAATAGAACTGAAAGTCGGAGTGAGGAATTCGAAAACGATCAAATGGCCGCAAAAGACGCAAAAGAGAAAGAAAAGAGCTGGAAATTCATATGTCTTTCTCTTTTGCGTCTTTTGCGTTTCTTTGAGGCGAATCCTTTCTTAAAATTTCTCGAAAGACTTTCGTGAATCTCGAACTGAAAAACCCGCACAGCGCGATCGCCGTGCTCGAAACCCGACCGCTCGACGTCGTGGAAGTCCGCATTCAAACCGGCCCTCCGGACGGCGCCTGGCGCGACGTCTGCCGGTTTGCCGAACAGGTCGGCGTCTCGGTGCAGATCGGCACGGTGGAACTCAAGACCGGCCGGCGACAACGTCGTCATGCCCCCCCCACGGAAGGCCGCGTCGGTTCGGCGATCGCCGTCGTCCGCCCGCGCGGGGAGACTCCGCTCGAACGACTGCTTGACTCATCGTCGCATGCCGACGCAAAATCATCAGCAAATCGCGGTCTCTGGCTGGCGCTCGATTGTTTGCAGGATCCGCACAATGTGGGCGCGATCTTCCGCACCGCCGCCTTCTTCGGCGTGAAGGGCATCATCGTCACCCGCGACCGCTCGGCTCCGTTGAACGCGACGGTCTACGACGTCGCCTCCGGCGGCATGGAATACGTCCCGTTCAGTCAACCGGCGAATCTCAGCCGGGCGCTCGAAGTCGCCAAAGCCGCCGGTTTATGGATCCTCGGCACGTCCGAACACGCCGAGAAAGACGTCGGCGCCGTCCCGCTCGATCGCAACTGGTTGCTGGTCGTCGGCAACGAAGAACAGGGTTTGCGTCAACTCACGCAGAAACAATGCGACGAGTTATGCCGGTTGACGCCGGCGGGGGAGATTAAGTCTCTCAATGTTTCAGTGGCGACGGCGTTGATGATGTCGCGGTTGATTCGTTAGTGTAGTGTGTCTCGCGCAGATGTGATCTTATGGCGGGTGGCTGTGGTCGGTCGCTTCGACCGCCCATAGTGAATGCGCGGAAAGCCGGGGGCTCGAAGACGCGCGACCCCAGCTTCCCAAAATAAGATTCCACAACATGGCGATACCACATGAGATGATGCGTCATGTTCAACTTGATTTTCTTACTTGTATCATGGAGGAATGATGGCAAAACACAGCACGGTGAACGTTTTCGTCTTCAAGGTTGCGCTGCGGTACGAACCCGACATCTGGCGGCGGATTGCGATTAAAGGGAACCAGACGCTCGAAGACCTGCACTTTGCAATTTTCGACGCATTCAACCGGGACGAGGAGCATCTCTATTCGTTTTACCTGCCGAAACCGGGGAATCGCAGCCGGTTTGTCGAACAAAATTCGACCGAATATGCGCATCCGATGGCGGTCGATGAGGGCTTCGGAGATCAAAAAGTATACGACGCCTCAGATACGTTGATCGAAGAACTGGAACTCAGTCTGCGGAAGAAGTTCTATTATCTATTCGACTTCGGCGATAGCTGGTGGCATACCCTTGACGTCGAACAAATCAGAGGTGAGGTCGAGAAAGGCAAGAAGTATCCGCTGGTCATCGAAGAGCATGGCAAAGCCCCGCCGCAATATGAATGGGACGACGAAGAGGGGGATGAAGATGACGAAGAGGATGAAGATGAGGAATGAAATGGACGAGGAAGAGGGTCGCGAATGAGAACGTTCGAAGCGCTCCGCTACGGAGACCCTGCGCGTCGCGGCTAAACGAAAATCAACTTAGCTCGCGGATCGGTTTCCCCGTATCGACGATGCTGATCGGCCTGCCGGAGGCGTCTTCGAAGTGGGTGTCGAGCGGGATGCCCATCGCCTGATAGATTGTCGCCAGAATGTCGAGCGGAGTCGTGGGGCGGTCGAGGACTCCGCCACCGCGCGATTCGCTGGCGCCGACGATTGTTCCCCCTTTCAGCCCGCCGCCGCCGAGCAGCACCGAGAAACACTTCGACCAGTGGTCGCGGCCGGCGTGGCCGTTGATCAGCGGCGTGCGGCCGAACTCCCCGGCACACAGAATCAGCACGTCGTTGAGCAGGCCCCGCTCGGTGAGATCTTCGACCAGCGTCGCGATCGCGGCGTCGAGCGGCGAGAGATGATTTTCCAGTTCCTTGAAGATATTGTCGTGATGGTCCCAGTAACCGGTGTTGACCGTGACGCAGACGCTTCCCGCCTCCACCAGCCGGCGGGCCAGCAGCGCGGACTGTCCGTACTGATGCCGGCCGTAACGGTCGCGGAGCGCGGGATCTTCTTGCGAGATGTCGAACGCTTCGCGGACCTGTTCTCCGGTGATCATGTCGAGGGCTTTGGCCTTGAACGTTTCGAGGCCGTCCATCACCTTTCGCGAATCGATATCTCTGCGGAGCGTGTCGAACGTCTTTAGCAGTTTCGCTCGATTTTGCGCCACACCGAGCGTGACGTTTTGCGGCAGCGATAAATTCGGCACGCTGAAACCGTCGGCATTCGGATCGGCGCCGACTTCGAACGGATTGTACGCCGCCCCGAGATAGACCGCTCCCTGATACCCGAACGCCTCGGCCTGCGGCACGGCGACATACGGCGGCATCTGCGAACCGGGCGTGCCGCACGTGCGAGCGATTACCGAGCCCATCGAAGGTTTCTGGGGAGCGTTGCGGGCCAGCGTCGGGCCGAAATAACCGGTCTGCATCCAGTGGGCCGACGGGGCGTGAATGGCGTTGCCATGATGCACCGAGCGCACGATCGACAGCCGATCCATCACCTGAGCCTGCCGCGGAAATTTTTCGGTGATCTTGAGGCCGGCGACGTTGGTGTCGATCGGCGAGTATTCGCCGCGATATTCCGGGGCCGCGTGCGGTTTCAGGTCGTAAGTGTCTTGCTGCGTCATGCCGCCGTGCGTCCAGAAGACGATGAGAGACCGCTGTTTTCGCCGCGGGGGGTCGATTTCTTCGGCCAATGATCGGCTGCGCAGAATGTCGGCGAGACCTAGCCCGAGCAGCGGCGCCCCGACGGAAAGCGCAGCCCTGCGTGAAATGCGAAGCGAATCATGCAGTGAGGTGACGAGTGAATTTGTCATGTGAATCTCATTCTTCAAGTCGGAGTACAGCCTTCAGGCTGATCGGAGCAGGCTAAAGCCTGTACTCCTACAATCACGTCTTAATTATTCTAACACAACCTCTGTGCGTAGCGATTTTCCGCTGAATTTGAGGCATTTTTAACAGGCACAACCGGTTGTGTTAGAGTTTCTTAATGATTAAACATGAATTCGTTCGTCGCAATCAGCGACCACAACAGCGAGCGGTAGGCTTCCGCCCGGTCGGTTTCCTCGGCGAAATATTGACTGACGGCGGCGGCTTCTTCGTCACGCGGCGCCCGGGCGAAGACACGCGTAAAGATTTCATTCACAATCTCGGTCTGAGGCCGTTCGTCTTTCAGCAACCGGGCGGCGTAGCCGGTTTCGGCGACGAGTTTCTGCTGAATCTCCATCGAGCCGACGAGTTCGAGCGCCTGTCCCAATGAGGGATCGTCGACCCGTTCGCATTCGCACGCCGAACTGCGGTCGGGCCGGCCGAAGACGTCGAGGAAGTGGCTGGGAACCGCTTCATCGGGGAGGTCGATCGCCCGCGTCCCGGCGGGGAACGCGCCCGGCCCTCCCGGAAACGACGTCGGCACGTCGAGCACCTGGCTGATCGCATCGATCAGCACTTCGGCCTTCAACCGGCGCGGATAATACCTGGCGAAACTCTGCGTGTCGTCTTCGTTCGAGGCATTCGGCGTCGAACTCAAGCGATATGCTTTCGCGTTGGCAATTTCGCGGATGAGATGTTGGACGTCGTAACCGCTCTCGATGAAATCCCGAGTGAGAGCCGCGAGAAGTTCGGGATTCGCCGGCGGATTGGTGCTGCGGGCGTCGTCGATGGGATGAATGATGCCGCGGCCGAGAAAATGTCCCCACATGCGGTTGACCATCGTCTGCGCGAAGAACGGATTTTCCGGCGCGGTCATCCAGTCGGCAAGCTGCACGCGCGGATCGATATACGGACCGGAGGCGACGTCGGGGCCGCCGAGCGGCCGCGGCGGGATGATCTTTCCCGTGCGCGGATGACGGACGTCTCCCTCCTTCGCGAGAAAGATGATCTCATTCGTCGGCACCTCGGCGTCGGCAAAACCCCCTTTGCGTCCCACGCGGGCGAAATGGGCGGCCAGTCCGAAGTAATCTTCCTGACTCCAATGTTCGCTCGGATGATGATGACACTGGGCACATTGAATGCGCACGCCGAGAAACGCCTGCGAGACCGATTCGACGTAATCCGACGTGGTGCGCACCGTGCGATACCAGACCGCCGGCGGATTCGTCTCCTGGCTCCCCGAGGCGGTGAGAATCTCGCGCACGAATCGATCGTACGGCATATTCTGCGCATGAGCGTCGCGTATCCAGCCCGCGAACAGCGCCGTCCCCGGCCGCTGCTTGCTGGTGGCATAACCTCGTCCGCGATTCTGCAAAACGTCGGCCCATAACAGGCCGAAGTACCGCGCATATTCGGGGCGCTCGAGCAGTTGATCGATCAATCGGGCGTCTTTGCCGGGGGCGGCGTCGTTCACGAACGCCGCGATTTCTTCGGGAGTCGGCAGCGTGCCGCAGATGTCGAGCGACACCCGCCGGATGAATTCGCCGTCGTTCGCTTTCGCCGAGGGTTCGAGCCCCAACCGCCGCCACTGCGCATCGAGAAACGGATCGATCAACGAATGAGAGGTTTCGGGGGCCGCTTGCGCGACGGCATTTTGTTCGCCGGCCGCGTTGAAGGGAACCGTCCCTCGAAAGACCGTCATGTGGTCGCCGAAGCGAACCATGATCGCGAACAGGCCGCTTCGTTCTTTCACCTGCACCAGTCCGTCGCGCGTCACGTCGGCGACGTCGGGTTCGTTCGACTGATAAACGGCCAGCCGCGTCACATCCCGGCTGGTGCCGTCGGAGAGAAACGCGGTGACCGTCAGCGTCTGTTCGCCGCGATCGGGCGGAAAGATCTTCTCTTGCGGCGATAGCTCGATCCGCTCGACGACGGGATCATTCTTGCCGGTTGAATACGCCCCCTTCGCGACCCACTCGGCCAGCACACGGTATTCTTCGGAATTCGCTTTCAACCGCACGCCGCCGCCGTGCGGCAATTTGTTCGTTGCCTTGAGCAACAGCAGACTTCGTTCGGGGGCCGCGAGATTGATCCGGCGGCCTCGGGCTTCTTTGACGATGGCTTCGTGGTCTTCGGCGGGGACGTAGCCGAACAGCGAGAGTTTGAAACCGTTCTGACCGGTCGCTTTGCCGTGACATCCGCCGCTGTTACAGTCGAGTTTCGTCAGCGTCGGGACGATATCGATGTCGAAGTACGGACGAGGAGCGGAGTCGTCGGCACGGACGGCTGACGCGACGGCTGCGGCGGTCAGGAATGCGATCCACATCGACGGTAAGTGGCGAGAATTCATTCCGTGATCTCCAGTTCCAGAAATTGGCCGCCGCGGTAGACCGGTTTGTCTTCGACGGTGCCGACGGCGTCGAGCCGCAAGAACGGCTGCTTGCCGAGCGGTGCATTGTCGGTGGCGATGATTTGAATCGTTCCCGATTCGGTGCCGCTGGTGAACGTGACGCCGCGGCCGCGGACGCCGATCACGCCGCCAGGCGCGACAAGATCGGTGTGAATTTTACCGATAAAGCCATGCCGGCCTTTCGCCGTATAGTTAAGCTGAATGATTTCCCCGCGGGCGATTTTCTTCGGTGCGAAGCGATCGATTTCGACTTCGATCTTCGACTCCGCCACGTAAAACGAGACCGGATTCGTATAACATACAACGCCCGTTTTTCCATCCTGACCCGGCGTGATCGCAGACGTCGGGATCTCCGTCGCTCCTTGAACGGCGATCGTGTACGGCCCCGGCGGCAGCGTCAACGGGAGTTCGAAGCTGAGCCATGCCTGCCGCTGCTCGGCGGCCATCGCCGCGAATTGATTCTCCACGGCATCGGGTAATCCGACCGCCGTCAGCGAGATCGCCGCGGGTTCGACCAATCGCCGCTCGGCGGTGATCAGCAGATCGATGACCGCTCCTTGATACACGACCGGATCGCCGCCCCGTTTTTCAATTTCACCGACGAACCCGACCGGTTCCATCGTCGCGGTCAACGCGATCGGAAAGTCGGCGGCGGTGGTCGCCAGCGCGACGTCATCGGTGACGCGCCGTTCGGGCATCCTCATGCCGGGCCAGACGAGCATCATGCCGCGGACGTCTTGTTTCAAACCGTCGGCGTTCTCGGCGATGAGTTTCAGCTCTCCCAGGAACGGCGGCGTGTCGCGCGTGCAGGTGACGATCAGCGGAGCCCGCTCGGAACCCGGACCGATCCAGATCGGAGGGCATTCGACCCCCACCGGTAAATCCTCGGCGGTAATGCGGATCGCACCGGTTTCGCCGCGCCGGCGTTCGACCAGCACGTCGAGCATGTCGCGCTCGCCGCGCTGCAGATTGAACGCCGTCATCTGCTCGGGAAGCCGCGATTGGACGATCGCCTGAAACGCCGGCTCTTCGCGGCGGAGACTCAACCGGTAAACGCGGCGTGCATCGTCGCTCGCGCCACCGATGAGATTGCGGACGATCAACAGATATCGCCCGGCGCGCGGGGCGACCCATCGTCCGGCAGGATCGAGATGATTGGCAGGGAAGCCCGGCTTCCCCTGATGATCGGTTTCGTCGCCGAGATGCAGCAACTCGTTTGTGCCGCTCGCATCGAGCAGCACGACGTCGAGATCGACCGGCGAACCGATCCGCTCGCCGAACGCCTCGATCCACAGCACCTCGCCGCGCTCTACGTCGACGGCGTACCAGTCTTGTTCGCTCCCCTGCGTTAACCGCCCGGCGATTTCACAAGGAAACACGACGTGTTGAGCACGTTCGGGGGAATGATTCTCCGCCGACTCGACGACCACGGGGACATCGGTCACACCGAGCGCAATCGGTGCTTGTGCTCCCGGATAAGAATACGCGAAAACATCCCCCGCGAGCTGTCGGGGCGACTGTCGAAGCGTATTTCGTCCGAGGGCATCGCCTGCGGTGATCTCGACGGATATTTGGTCGAAGTCGGGACGGCTCGCGGCGGATGAACGCACCGATTGGGTCGACGTTGCGACAGTCCCATTTTCCAATGCGACAACGCCGTCGAAAGAATCATCGTTTTTCGCGATGGTTGTGGCAGCCAGGGCGCTCAGGTTTCGGCCGAATAAAGATATCTTCGCCGATTGCCCCCGCTGCACGACCGGGGGGAAGGCGAATTCGATGCGGGGTTTGGTGTCGACGTCGAGCCGGTAGAATCGATTCTCGTCACCGGAAAATGTGAGGTCGAATAATTTGATGGTGTATGTGCCATCGCTGGGAACGATGACGTCCAGCAGCGGATCGACCCCCGCATAGCCGCGATTCGAGGCGAGTTTCTTGCCGGCGGCATCGTACAACTCGAGCACGCCGTGTAATTGAGAATCGATTCGTTCGGCGAAGCATTCGATCACGACGCGCTGTCCCGCGACCGCGTCAAACGCAAAGACGTCAACATCACCGGCGGGGTTAATTTTCCCGTTCACGACGGAATCGAGCGGGATGGTCGTCATGGTTGTTGCATCGTTGTTCGGCTCGGTCTCGATCTGTTCCGCCATGCGACTGACGACGAACGGCCGAGGGGCGGTCACGCCATGCATGCCGACCGCACGAAGAGCGTACGAACCGGGGGGCGTCTCGGCGGGGATCGTAATGATGAATTGATTATCCCCCGATTTTTCTGCCGTGACGGCCGTGGACGATGCCGAGATGCGAAGCGCAGAAAGCCCTTCCAGCGAAGCCCCCTGCACGGTCACCGCGACGGACGTCCCCGCTTGACCACCGGCGGGGAAGACGGTGTGGAGCACCGGCGCCGGCCATTCGGCGTTGGCGGCGGATGTGAACAGACCGAGTTGAAGTATCGCAAGTAACACGGCGCCGCGCTGAACTCGGCGTTTGCATCCGGAATCGGCGAAGCGGAGCTTCGAAGACGTGCGTTCCCAAGCGGAGCTTGGGAACGAGGGTACTTCGGCATTGATGAAATGGCGTCGCTGCACTCGACCCTCCCGACGTTCGGCGCTCCGCGTTCCGCGCGATGAAACTAAATGGAACTGGGGCGTCAATTCGTAACCCAACCTCCGATTATATGAATCTTCTTTGATGGGTGCAAGAAGCGAATTGCGATTCGGCGGTCATCGTCGATCTGAGCGTTGAAAAATGGGTGGCACTGGCGGCTTGTCCGCCAGTGTGTCTTTTCTCAACAGACATGACGCGTCGGCGTACGTAATCCATGCATTGCTCAGTCGATCTCTTCCCCCTTTGTGAGCTTTGTGCCGTTGTGAAATGCCTGTCGTTGGCTGGCGGCGGACGTCAGGCTTTATCCGCAGATTTTCGCAGACCGACGCAGATAAAAATCAAAAATAAGTGTAACGACACAGGTTTACCGTCCGGCTAAAATTTTACTGATTTTTCAGTTTTCGGCGAACAGATATTGAGATTTTGTCGTCATTTTGACCATAATCCGCCGTCGCAATCACGGTCAATCATCTTTCAAAAGGAGTTGAAACGATGCCTAAAAATCGGCTCAGCAGAAATCAGAAGCGAAGCGCGAAACTGGCGAAGCGGGCGCAGATGAGTCCGCAGGCCGACTCACGGGCGATTGCGGGAACGAAGTTCAAAACCGACGAACTCGCTCCGCTATGGCTGGCGTGTGAAACGGCAATCTATCAAAGTTTCGTCGTGTCCGAACATCGCCTGCGCGACAACGAGGTGTATTCCGCGATCGAGAAGGTGATTTCTCAGATTGAATGCGACGTCGTGACGCCGCCGGAAGACGATGCGATTCACTATGTCGTGGGTGAAGAGACCGACCTCGTCGTACAGCTTCTCCAAATTCAACTGGACGCCTATGATGACGATCATGGTCCGCTGTTGAAGAAGGACATCATCGGCATCCTGAGATCGATCCTGGGAACGATCGAATTCAAACGAACGCACGCTCCTCAATCGCAGGCCTACATTCGCTACGTCGTCGATTTCCTGAAGCGGAAAGTCGGGATAAAAATCCGCCAGGAACGAGCGATCAATTGAAGGTTACTGCGTCTGCGATACGTCGGGCCGTCCCGACATTTTGCGGATCAGTTGCAGTGAAATCTTCGCGTCAAACGCACGCCGTTGGGCTTGGGGGCCGGTCCTTTCGGCTTCGACCGGTTCGTCCTCCTCGTCGGGGAGAATAATCGACTCATTGACCGGCATCGGAATCACGGGAAGGGGCGTTATCGCAGGAGATGCGTCGGGTGCCGGGACGATCGGGAGTTCCGAGACCGGAGCCGCAGCCGGTGCGGTTGACGCCGGCGGCGACACGAACACCAGCGTCGACCAGGCGCTCGATAGCGCGGGGCTTGTGAACCGCGCGATCAGCGATCCATTGCCGGCAATCTCGTAAACCGTGTCGCCCGACGTCAGAAAGTAGTGCCCCAGTTCCCGCGAGTAATTGAGGTCGTTTACTCCGCGCGCACCGATTGTTTTCACGTCCATGAACACGCCTACGACCTCGCCGGTTTGAGGATTCACCTCGACGACGCGGTCGTCCAGCAGACTGGAGACGAACAAATTGTCGCTGTGGCCGAACGTCATGCCGTAGGGACGATTCAACAACTCTTCGTCGTGCAGCAGCATGGCGGAGTGAACCGGTGACGCGGCGGTATCGATGCGCATCACGATCTTCTGAAAATATTCGGCGACGAAAACCGATTCGTCGTGAATCGCCAATCCCAGAATGTTCACCTGACGGCCGGTCAAGAGCGGCTCAAGCGCCGCTCCGGTTTCCACGTTGTACCGCAGCACTCGCCGTTCGGAGTTGCCTGCGATATGCAGAATTCCGTTTCGGTCGAACGCCATCGAGCCCGGTCCGAAGCGGCTGATCGTCGGCGTCACGTCGACGGCAACCAGCGGACTGCTCGGGAACTGCGGACGGCTCGGCACCAGTTTGACGACGTTCTTCTGATTGCCAAGCAGGCCGACAAACACCTGGCCTGTGCCGTTCGCGGCAAGAGCACGCGGTCGCGAACCGTTCGACAGCCGCGCGATTACGGTGGATTCGCCGCTGCTCAAATCGAAGCGGACGATATTGTCGCTTTCTTGGCCGGCGACCCAGATCGATGCATTCGTCAGCACCTCCTGACCGCGAGGCGGTTCGTCGCCGAAACTCGGCGTACCGGTCCAGAGCACGAAACTTAAGACAAGCAAGTATCGCAGCATGATTTTCTCCTGTGTGCCGAGCTTCGTCCGATCGGTTTCTTCATTTCGTGGGAGAGGGAACGAATTTATATTATCCGATCGGTCGAGATTTACAACCTCAGTATCGCCTTAGAACTGCTAACACAACCTCTGTGCGTCACATTTTCGTGCGGATTGAAGCGGTTTAACAGGCACAATCGGTTGTGTTAGCGTCTCTTATACCGCCCGTGGCGATAAATGAGGGATTTCTGAAAACGAGCGAAGGTGGTAC
>JBBECD010000188.1:0-16709 GCA_040881995.1 Planctomycetaceae bacterium | reverse complement strand
TTTTCATCGTTCCGGGCGAGCGTTAACTCATGAATACTCCGCTTGGGAACGCAAGGTCTTCGAAGCTCTGCTTCGCCTCGTCTTTTAGCCCCCGGTCAATGACCGGGGGGATTTCGCGTCTGTCACACCCCCGGCGACTCGCCGGGGGCTAAAAAGAAAGCGCTCCGCTACGGAAACCCTCCGCGTCGCGGCTAACCGTCATCGTCCGGGTCATACGCGTCCCCAAACTCATCCGCGCACATCGTGTGGATGATCTCCCGTTTCCAGTGCGGTTCGTGGATCGCCCAGGTTTGGACGACGATGCCGTTCGCCGTCTGTTTCGCGACGTCGGATTCTCGATGGGCGTGTTGCCATGCCGACTGTTCCACGGGTAGCAATCGCGGCGGGCGGCCGGGCCAGTTGCAGCGGCGGCGGACGATACTTCCCTGATCGCACAAGGTGACGATTGTCGGCTGCGGCATGTCGAGCATCCGCCAGCCGATGAGTTCGTAACTCGCCGTGCGATAGCGGGTTTTCAGGCGATGGAAATGCCGGCCGTTCATCTCGGCATCCAGAAAAAACCAGCGGCTGGGGAGCAGCAACCGCGAGGCAAAGCGATTGGCGAATTCTTCGCGGGCGGTCGGCGAGGCTTCATCCGGCGAAACACCGCTGCGGCGAAACCATTCGGTCGCCCAGACTTCGCCCAGTTCGTGAGCGACCACCCAGCAGTTGCGTTCCTTCCGGCTGTCGGGACGGACGAGAATCACCGGTTTCCCCGCAAGCTGCTTATGCCGCCCGCGCGTCGATTGCTCGCCGTCAAACGCCACGGTGATGCGAAACCGCGCGGCGACCGCGAACGGATCGACCGGCGGATGCAACACCTTCGCTTCGTGCAGAACCTCTTCAATCAATTCATCCAACAAATCTTCATGGCCGATGATCATGATTTTTCCCCCCGCACGACTATTGATTCAAATTTACACGTGTTCTATTGTATCTACAGTTTTGTCAAAATCAACCGGTCATTGAAAATTATCTGTTCGTGCCGGGTGGAACGGTGATTTCTCGTGAGTAAACCCTGCGGTTGAGCCGTCATCAATCTCCATCCACAGCCGGCATTAACGTGATTGGCGAATTCGCATCGGGCCGATTTCCTATAAGGCGACGGCCGTTCGTGTCCTTACGAACGTCATCCATTCCTTCCACGGTTCGCACATGATGGGGTGAACGTAGTGCTTCCACCGCTTTCTCTGGCGACCAATCCATCGGTTTCCCCTGCTCCACTCGGCTCCCTCCGCGCGACGCTCGGCATCGGTATCGCCCTGCTGGCCGGCGTCGGGACGATTTTCGTCGTCAACCATTACGAATCCGAAAAGATGGTCGGCGTGCTTCAGGCCGAGACCGGAATCGTCGCTGCCCCGCACGAAGTCCAGATCGAGAAAATCCTGGCGAAAGAGGGAGACGTCGTCAAACCGGGACAAATCATCTGCCTGGTCAGCGACGCCCGTCTCGACAAGACGATGCAAGAGAAGTTGAAGGAAATCCAGAAATTGCAGGGAGAACTCGAGCAGGCCCGCGCCCGTACCGACGTCGAACTCGCCTGGCGAACCAAAGCCCTCGACGACGAACTCTTCGAAACCCGGCTCAAACTGTCGCAGTACCTGCAACAACAGTACGACCACAACATGAACGACATGGCGTGGGAAGATTATCTCAACCAGCAGACGGCGGTCAGCAAGGTCGGGGCGGAACTGGCGGAAGCCGACTTCGTGCTGAACACCGAAACGTCGGAACTCCATCGCCTGCAATTCCTGCTGCGGAAAGAATCGTACCGCAATGCGACCGAAGTCTGTGCCGCTCAGGTCGAAATCTGCGAAGACCGCCTGAAGGAACTGGAAACGCTGAAAAGCGACCTCCCCGAAAAAATCCGCTCGGCGATGGGAGTCCATCGTCTGACGTCGCAACTCGAAAAGCATCAAGCCGACGTCGTGCAGCTCGAACAACAGCGAACGATCCGCAAGCTGACGGCCAGCCATCACGGCATGGTGGGACTGTTCCGTCATTTGGAAGGGGAGTTGCTTCCCGCCGGCGAACCGGTGGTCGAACTGCTCGATCAAGACCGCCGCTATCTCGAAGTGCAGGTTCCGTCGCGGCGCATTGCCGATTTTGAAGTGGGAACGCGGGTTTCGCTGATGTTCTCCGGCGGCGTGAAGCGAGTCGGCAAGATTCGCTCGATCCCGCCGCAGGCGAAACAGATTCGCGAAGGCCATGCGGTTGCTCCCGATGCAGACATCCCGGTGACGCTGATCATCGACCCCGTCGGCATCGAATGGCCCGAATCGCCCATCGGCTCGACCGTCGGCGTGACGCTGCACCGCAGCTTCGCCGTGCGGTGAGCGACCTCTTTTAGCCCCCGGTCAATGACCGGGGGGCTTTGACGATGGCAAACCCCCCGGCGACTCGCCGGGGGCTAAAAGACAAGCATTCTCTCGTTCCCAAGCTCTGCTTGGGAACGCACGTCTTCGAAGCTCCTGCTTCGCCGAATGCTGATCCCGCACGGTCGAAAGAGATTCGCACTCGACGACCGAAACTCCCGCCGATATGATGATTTGATCACAACATCATCTCTTTATCGCGGGGATTGCTCATGAATTCATCCACCCGGCAAACGATGCCGCTCGGCGTTGCTATCGCCGCGGCAGTTGTGGTGATGGCGTCGTTCATGCCGTGGGTCACGCTCTCGCAGTCGCTCCCGTTTGGCAATATGTTTCCCGGCAGTCTGCCGATGAACGTATCGCTTCCCTCGCCGACGGCGTGGAACAGTAATGTGACGCTGCTCGGCATCACGGTTCCCAACTGGTTTCTCGTCGGCATCGCCGCCGTGGCGGCATTCTCGGCGTGGATGACCGCCGCAGGCCGCTGGTCCGCCCCGCGATGGCTGATTCTCGCCCTGCCGATTTACGGCGTGTGTCACAGCGCGTTCGTCATATTCATGATCATGACCTCCAACGGCATCGGTTTGGGTTTCGGTGTGATACTGACGTTTCTGGCGTTCGGGGGGATGCTCTTCTCGATTTTTAAAAATATGCAGCCGGAAAGTCATGTAGTTGTCTCGCGGCTCTGAACATTTCACATCGAGAGGACTCCTCATGAATTCGCCGCCACAACGAGACAAGTCGATCGCGGTATTCGCCGCTGCGGCAGTGATCCTTGCGTCTTTTTTTCTCCTGTGGATCGTGCCACCTCATGGTGCTCAGACAGTCCCCGACCATCCGCTGCTGTCTGCGGATATTGATTTCGAGGAAGTCGAGTGGAAGCCGGAATTGGTATCGGGTGGTTTTCTCGACGAAGAAGCGATCTTTCAGCAGTACGTGCAACAGTCGACACTGATCGTCACTGGTCGACTGATCGAATGGGATTGGGAAAACGAACGCGGGCGGGCTCGAATTGAAACTCGCATCTTCGGCGTGCCCCGGGGTGAGATCGTTGATCTTGTCCCCGATGGCCCAAGCCCCACCGCTCAAGCAGGCGATCACGTCTTGATTATGCTGACAGAGCGATACGGTGAAACCCGCTTGAACGCATTTTGCCCCATTTCCGGTGTTTTTGCATACAACGACAAACTCGCCGCTATGGTTGTCGCGGCGATCAGACGCAAGGGATGATTCCCATTCGCGCAGGTGGATCCGGCGACAACGATCGTCCCCCCAATACGCCACGCGGTCATAATTATTATTCGAGGGTGTATTCGAATGGATCTTCTATTCGGCATCTCATGCGTAATTATCGCCGTCTTTGTTGGTGGATGGCTTTTACAAAATCGCAAAGTGTTAAGTACAACTGGTGATCCAACCACCCCTAAGTCACTGGAAGATCTCTTCGATTCAATTGACACGACTCCAGACAAGCCTATCAATTTCGGCTATAAAATGTCCTGGCTCGCCGTCCGATCATTGAATGCTCAAGACGTCATTCGATCTCTTGCGATCGACAACCTTCAACGAGCGAATTGGCGGACGGGAGTCGTCGCTGCCTACAATGGCCACGCGTTTATATCGCCTGCAATTAACGGTTGGGTGTTCGTCGTCACTTCCAAACTTCCGGAACTGGGCCACACGCCAGACAATGAAGAATGGACCTCGTTGATGCAGGCGCTTTCTCGAGAGTTTGGCGAGGTGCAGTACTTCGGAACTCATCGCGTCGTCGGTTACAACGCGTGGGCACGGTTCACAAATGGTGCCGAAGAACGTGCGTTTGCTTACCTCGGCGAATCGGGTGAAACACTGGCGGATCGCGGATCGCAAAATTCGGGAGAGGCTGAATTGGGATACAACTATTTCGACCCCGATTCTCCGGATGCCGAATCTGAATCCTATTGGGAACGCGAAGAATTGTGTTATCCTGAAGAAGAACACGTGATGGAAGTGGCAGGGAAATGGAGCATCAACCCTAACACATTAGAATCGATGGATTTGCCCGCCGATTTCGGATGGATTGGAAATATTCGACGCCAAGCGAAGTAACACGACAAGTCCGTTTCCGTTCACCCGTCCCACCGTTCGACCGACACGACGTCGTCGATCGAAAACGGTCCCAATTCGTTCAACCCTTTCTTTGCGGGCGTATCGACTTCCCAGCCTAGCAGGACCAGTTGTCCGCGCTGGCTGCGTTTGCCGTCCGGGTAGCCGATGAATTCCCGGCCGTCTTTCAGCCGCAGGCGGACTTGCCAGGTCTCGTTGATGCCGGGGAGGTTGTCGAGAACCAGACCGGGAAACCGGCTCCAGGCCCAGGTCCAGAGCGTGGCATCGGCGGTCACCTTGCCCGCGATGTCGGGCCATTCTTCACCCGCTTTTTGGAGTTCCTTGAGCGACGCCGCCCGGCACCAGGGAATCAGCACCTGGCTGATCCATTCGCGACGGGAGGCGGCCAATTCGTCGAACGTGTCCATGAGCGTCTCATCTTTCGCGGCGGGCGAACCGATCAAATCTCGTCTCTCCGAAGAAGTCCAGCGTAACGAGTAACGATCGCACCGAACAGGCAAATTCTGCCAGGGAACAACCGGTCGGGTTCGATCTATCGCCGCAGTCGCAGCGGTCGCGGATAGGATGTGGTTCGGGGGAAGTTTTTCCGTCGAAAAAATCGGTCGAGAAAACTCAAAAAAATGCAGGATTGGCTTGCCGACGCCCCTGTTTTTCTGCTATTTTTTATGGTGATTGGTCGATGATGGGGGAGTCTAAATCCTGGATCGTCGGCCAGAATGATCTTTCAAAACCGGTTTGAATGCGAAAAAGAGGGAGGAAGTACCCATGCAGTCTCCAATGCTGATGGAGTTGGATTTCGAAGCAGGCTTGGATCTGATCGAGGAGATGCGGTTGCGTACTTGGGCCCGACAAAACTATGCCCCATCGGATGAACGGGAAACCACATGGCACCCGATTATTCTCGATGAGATGCATCGCATCGACCAGGAACTGTAATCGACGAGACTTATTGCGGCCGGAATTCAACCGGCGCCCCTCGGCGGTTGCACGAATGGATCGTCGTCAAACCGCGCGCGCGACGCCTGCCCCGTGATCGTCGCTGACGCTTCCTCAGAAAACCCAGAAAAATAAAAATGCCTTTCCCTTGGTGAACTTCACCAGATTCGGGAAAGGCTTTTTTTATTCCAAGTTTTTCACGCTGACAGCGGCGAGACGAGTGTCCGTAGCGGAACGCGTTCTTTTTAGCCCTCGGCGAGAGTCGCCGGGGGGGCCGACGCATGGCAATCCCCTCCGGTCATTGACCGGGGGCTAAAAAGCGAAGCGGGAGCTTCGAAGACCTTGCGTTCCCAAGCGGGAACTTGGGAACGAGGAACGCTGGGGAACGAGGACTTTCACTGACTCTCGGCTCTCGACTCAATCAATTCCGGCTCGTGCCGCCGGTTTTCAGGGTGTTGATGACCGTGCGGGCGCGGGGAGCGGGCGACTCCGAAATCGATTTCGCGAAGTCGCTGATCTCCTCTTCCTCGGCTTCCTCTTCGGCGTCTTCACGATCGGCCGCGGCGATCTCGGCGGCTTCCTGACGCCAGGCTTCCGCATTCCAGTGCGGATACGTCAACACGACCGTCGAGGCCAAATCCTTGAGCACGTCACGCAGTTTCGCGGAGTTCAAGTCCTCGGCGGGAATCACGGTCTGCAACACAAATCGCCGATTGGCGGCGACATAGGCGAAGAATTTCCCGTTGCCCAAATGATCGTTGTCGGAGAGCAATTGCAGCAAGGCCGAGCGGGGAACATCCGACGCCGAGCGGGGGAGTTCGTCGAGCCAAGCCATCACCCACAGCGATTTTTTGTTGCTGCTGAGGGCGACGGACATCGACAAGTCCCACTCTTCGGTATTTTGCTTTCCTTTGAACGTGAAATCGAACCGCTGGTCTTCGAGTTTCGGCTCAACGCCCAACGCGGTGAGCAAGCGGCCGATCTCCACGGTGCTGGTTTTTCCATCGCCCGCCGCTTTGGCATCCGCGGCGGACAAAAAGCGGCCGGCATACGCCATCGCCGCGAGCAGCATCGAGAACATTCCCACGACCAGCAAACCACGAAAAGAAATCTGCATGTGTGACACTCCTTTGTCGGAAGGATGAAGGTGTATTTGAAGAAAAGGATGAAGGCGGAAGGATGAAGGATGAGTCAGAGAGGACGTTTATTGCATTTTCTGACTCATCCTTCATCCTTCATAATTCATCCTTCGATTCAAAGGCACCCTCGCTGGGGGTTCGGGCGACTCACTTTCTGGCTCTCGTCTCTTGACCCTTGTCTCTCGACTCTTCACGACAGCAAATGCTGGAGGCAAATCTGCGACCAGGTTTCGAACGATTCCAGGTCTTGTGCCAATTCTGCCAATGGGGCAAACCCTGTCTCTAAGATCGACGTTTCGCGGGGCTGAACTTTGGGCGCATCCAGGTCGAAAACATGCACAACTCCCAAATGGACCCGGCCGACCTCGGTTAAATCGTCGTTGATCAGGCCGATGCACGTCTCGCGAAAACCGGCGGAAATCTCGACTTCCTCGGCGATTTCGCGTTGCATTCCGACTCGATACACCGACTCGTCGCCGTTTTGATCCAATGTCGAGATATGCCCGCCGATGCCGATCGACCGCTTGCTGTGCAATCTTCCCTCTTCGCCTGCTTTGCCGCGGCGGTAGTGAAAAATCTCCCCTTCATAGCAGAAAATACAATACGGTATGAGCTGTTTGAAACTCGGATCCTGTTCCATCTCGTGGCGCGGCCGGTAACTCGTGACGGCGGGATCGAGCAAGATGTCGAGATATTGCCCGGTCTTGGGGCTGAACCCCTGAAAATGGCCGATCTCGTGAAATAAAAGCGTCGGCACGACCAGAATGTGTTCGACCGGTTTTTGAGAGTCGTCGTTCATCACATCCTGCGTCGTCTGCGTCTTGGCATTCATCCGTAAGTTGCCTTTCGTAATATTAAGGTATGAGCAGGAGACTCACCACAGAGCAATGACGAATGTCGAAGCACGAATGCCAAATCAAATCCGAATGACGAAGCACAAAACACATTCGACATTCGACATTCGGGCTTCGTCATTGATTCGTCATTCGGATTTCGTCATTCGACATTTAATCTCCGTGCCTCTGTCCCAGCAGTTCGTCGATTTTTGATCCGATGTCGGGTGAACTCATCAAGGTTTCGCCGACGAGAATTCCTCGCGCTCCGGCGTGTTGCAGCCGCAGCACGTCGTCGCGGGTTTTGATGCCGCTTTCGCTGATCAGCAGCGTTTCGCTCGGAATGCGGCCGGCAAGGTCGATCGTATGATCGAGCGAGGTGACCATCGTTTTCAGGTTGCGGTTATTGATGCCGAGCAGTTCGGGGGCCAGTCTCAACGCGCGGTCGAGATTCGCGGGATCGTAGATTTCGATGAGTGCATCCATGCCGAGTTCGTACGCGAGAAAATAGAGTTCTCGCAGCCGGCAGTCGTCGAGACACTCGGCGATCAAGAGCACGCCATCGGCCCCGGCGGCACGCGCTTCGTACACCTGATACGCATCGAGCAGAAAATCCTTCCGCAGCACGGGGAGCGACACGCCGTTTCGCACGGCGATGAGATCGTCGAGCGACCCGCTGAAAAAATGCGAGTCCGTGAGCACGCTGATACACTGCGCGCCGTGCTGCTCGTAAATCCGCGCGACCGACAGCGGGTCGGCGTCCACGCGAATCGCCCCGGCGGAGGGCGACGCCTTCTTGAACTCGGCGATCAACCCCATGCCCGAGGCGTTTCGCAGCGCACCGGCGAAATCGCGCACGGGAGATGCATCGGCCATGCGTGCTTTCAATTCGGCTACTTCGCAGCGCTCTTTTGCGGCGGCGATTTCCTGCCGTTTGTGGGCCACGATTTTTTCGAGGACGTCGGTCATATCGTTATCCGTCGCAGAATCGCGGTTTGCGCGAACGGGCTGCGACTCTCGGGGGAGACTGGATTGTTCGGGAGGATTAAACTCGATATCGTGCCGTATCGGCCGGGCAAATGAGCGAACCGCGATTTCGCGTACGCGAGACCCTCGCGTATGATAGCGATTCGCCGGCGGGGGGAAAATCGGCACGGGCGGTTTTTAGCCGCCGCCCGTCGAATTTCCGCCGAGCGGCATAGAGATGTTAGCCGCGACGCGGAGGGTTTCCGTAGCGGAGCGTTTCAACGAAATCACTGCTCGTCGTACTGCCCGCCCATTTGATAAAGGGGCAGGAAGCGGTAGTAGACTTCGAGACAGAGCGTGCAGAGGGCGGTTGAATAGACGCGTCCGCCGTAGGGGCCCCAGGGGGGGAGCGGATCCCAACTGCCGGCGTTTTCGCCCGCGGTCTGCTGCTCGTCGATGAGCAAGTCTCGCAGCGATTCGTTCCATTTCTTCCAGCCGTCGCCGCCGTATTGATACATCGCCAGCGTGCCGTAGTACCAATAATATTCGTTGTATTCGCTCCGCTTGGGGAGATTCTGCATCAGAAACCCGACCGCTTCTTTACACGCGGGATGAGTGCGGCGAATGCCGAGCATCTGCTTGCAGAACAGGGCTTCGGCGGTCATCGACGGCGTGGCCGGGAGGGCCGGTTCGGTGACGCGGTACGCCGCCAGTCCGCCGTACTGCCCGAGACTGCGGCTGATGAGGAACTGCTCCATCTTCGTGCGGACGTCTTGCGGGATCGGAATGCCGGCGATGTCGGCGCTCTTGAGCGCCATCAACTGCCAGCCGAACATGCTCATGTCGCTTTTTTGCCCCTTGAGATACCGCCAGCCGCCGTCGCTGGGATTCTGATTGTCGATGATAAACGCCACGGCTCGCTTGAGCGGCTCACGAAAACGGGTGTCGGTCGTCGGGTCGTTCTGCATGCCGTAGGCTTCGGCGAGGGCGTACGTCGCCATGGCGTGACAGTACATGCGGTCGTAATGGCCGGCTTTGCCGCCGAGAAATCCGTCGGCGGTCTGGTTGTCGACGAGCCAGCGAAGCGCCCAATCGATCTGGTCGGCGTATTGCCCTTCTTCGTGCGTATAGCCGGCGCCGAGAAACGCCAGCACGGCGAGCGCGGTCACACCGGCGTCCGATTGGGCTCCGGCGTTTTGACGATCGACGCCGTCGTCATCGATCTTGACGCGGCCGGCTCCATACGCATTCGCATCCCAGTACCCGCCGCTCGACTGGGCCAGACTCAGCCAGCGCAAGCTCGCTTCGACGGCTTTCTCCGATTCTTCGGTTCCGCCGTACTTACGGGCGACGTCCTTGCGGCGCGCCAGCGTGCGGAGGCGATAGGTCGACGGCACGCCCGACAGGCGACGCGATTTCACGCCGTCGAGATCGGAGGGATTCGCGTTCGGGACGAGTCCCGCTTCGGGAGTGGCGGCGGCGATCGAGTTTCTCATGCCGCGCGTGTCGGTGTCGGGGAGCGACAACGAGCGGGGCGTTTTGTCGTCGCGAAAGCGTTCGATGCCGCTGCCGTCGGTCTGGCTGCGGGCATTGCGGGGCTTCAATCGCGTGAACCGCGGCGGACCGGGCGAGGTACTCGCCGCCGAGGAGCCGCCGTCTTCCGTTCCGGCACCGGCTTCGTCGAGGTCGAGGGCCGGCGCTACCGGACCGCTGCGGCGGACGATGCTGTCGGAGGATTTTTCGTTGGGAGAGAGAATGCCGACCGGACCGTCGGGCTCCGCGACGGCCGCCAGCCGTTGATCGGGCATGACGTCCGGCGTCAGCCGTTCGACCGCCCCGCGGGGAGCGGTCCGTTCGATTTCGGCGTTAGCCATGCCCGATTTCAGCCGCGTGCTGCGGCGGGCGGCGCTCGACGGAACGACGACCTCGGGACGCGAGTCCGCCGTTTCTTCGTCGAGTTGGAGCGCGGGAACCGATTCGACGGTCGTCCCCTGCTCGGCGTTGTTCACCGGCTCGGGGATCGCGACGGGTTCGTCGGGCCGCATGGCGAGATCGGGCATGTCGAGTTCGGGAACGTCTTGCATTTCGCGGTCGCGTTCGATTTCTTCCGGAGGAAGCGGATCGAGCTGGTTGCGTTCGGTTCGCGTCAACGGTTCTTCATCCGGTCGGGCCACCTGATCCCAGACCGGCGTATTGCCGCTGTCGGTCGATTTCACCGTCTCTTCCGAATCGACGAGCACGCTGTTTAGATGAATCTTTTGTTCCGGATCGGCGACCGCTTCCGGACCCCACGATTTGGGCGCCACCGCGGCGGCTCCTCCGAACAAGGTGAGATGCATCAGCAGCGAAAAGATCAGCGCTTTTTTCGAGATGTTGCGATCGCCCCAACGCGTGAGAAACATGCTGAGCAAATGCAGCGACGAACAGGCCAGGCCGCCGAGCAGCACGCCCCAGATCACTTCGTCGATGGGAATGCCCCGCGCCTTCCCCCACTCCATCCAGGCGTCGGGAATCGCCAGAATCCAGATTGAGAACATCGCCGTCATCGCTGGGGATCCTCCGCGACACGCGTGTGAATCGAAATGTTCTGTATCTGCGCCTTATGGCAAATCTCGAAGACATTCACCACGTTTTGGTACGGCACCTGGGCGTCGCCGCGAATGACCACCGCCTGACCGGCGAAGTTATCGTGGGCGGCTCTGAGCAACTGTTCGAGCTGGGCGGGAGTTTTCGGCTCGCCGTCGACGAGAATGATTCCCTGGTTGGTGACTCCCACGACGATTTCGTCGGGAAGGTTCGTCAGCGGCTGCGCTTCGGCGACGCTGGGGAGCTGCAACTGATATTGCAATTCCGTATCTTGAATTTGCGTCCCGACCATGAAGAAGATATTCAGCAAGAACACCACGTCCACCATGGGAGTGAGGTTGAGCGCCGGTTCTTCCATTTCTTCGGTCTTCAGCGGCATGTCAGATCCATCTCTCGGAGACCCCGGCGTCGTTCCCGCGTCCACGCTGCAATCAGTAAACCGTCCGCCTGTCCGTTGTTATCGGTTCGGCCGGTGGTCAATTATCGGCGACTTCGTTAGAGTGTGATTCTATGCCGGCATTTCTGCAAGGGGAATCCTGATATTTTTACTTTGGCGAACCGGGAGATCGAAATGATCACGAAACGCTGCTGTTTGGCGTCGCTGTTTCTTTCGTTGTGCCTCTGTCAGTGGGGCTTCGCCCAGCGCCGCATCAACGCCGGCGCCTCGCAGGCCCGCGCCGACGCCGTGATCGTGGAAAATCATCCGCTGCTGCACACCGGACAGATATTCCCCGTCGACTCTAAAGACAAACTTGTCGGCGGCGATGACGCCGCGGCACAGACCAAACAGGTCTTCACGCGGCTTAAAAAAATCGTCGAGGTCTCGAAATCTGAACTCAGCGACGTTGTCAAACTCAATCTCTATGTGCGTGACGAAGCCGACGTCCCGACGATAGCTCGGGAAATCAACGCGTTGTGGCAAGAAGAAAATCTGCCAGCGGTCATGTGGGTGCAGACGCCGCTTCCGATTGAAGGGGCGCGCATCGCCGCCGATGCCGTGGTGATCGCGCATTTAAACGACACGATCACCGCCGTGCTGCGCGACGACGTCGAGACCCGGCCGGCGTGGTCCATTCTGCCGGCGGGGCGCGCCGTGTACATCGCCGGTCAGGCCGAGCCGGGGGAGACGCTCGCCGAGGCGACGGTGAAAACGCTGGAAAGCCTGCATAACACGCTGAAATTCATGAATCTCGGGGATGAGCACGTGGTTCAGATCAAGACGTTTCTGAATCCGATGTCGCAAGTTCACGACGTCGATCGCGCCATCGCCGCGTTTTACAAAGATCGTTTTCCGCCGCCGGTCTCGCACGTCGAGTGGGGTTCGCAGGGGGCGATCGAAATCGAAATGATCGCGTATGTTCCCGCTGACAATACCGCAATTCCCAGCGGCGAGAGGGTCGTGTATCTCACGCCGCCGCCGATGACCGCCTCGCCGGTTTTCAGCCGCATCGCCCTCGTCAACTCGCCGACGAAAATTTACATCTCCGGGCTGACCGCCGATGGCGAAGGGGACGGCGAGCACGAGGTCCGCGATATTTTCTCGCAGCTTACCACGATTTTGAAAGAGGCGGAAAGCGATTTGCGCCACATGGCCAAAGCGACGTACTACGTGTCGGCCGACGAATCGAGCAATCAGCTCAATATGCTGCGGCCGAAGTATTACGACCCGAAACGTCCGCCGTCGGCCTCGAAAGCCCCAGTGCAGGGGGTCGGCGTGAAGAATCGCACCTTGAGTATCGACATGATCGCCGTCCCGGCGGAGTGAGGGTGTTGATGTACTCTGTTTCGGGTGGCACGTCCCTGAGGCTTGGCGAAGGGTGTGGCGAATTGGGGAAAACCACGCCCTTCGAGGACTCAGGGACGTGCCACCCTACGCCGTTAACCCTCTGGAATTTGGCTTTTCATAAACCTTTTATGGACAATATGTTACAAGACTGGCACTGCGGAACATTCCGATGAAAGCCTCTCGATACCTTCTGGCGGCGAATTCGGAGCAGCGTCGTGATTGAATTGGGCTGTTTTGCTTGACTCTACAAAACAAGACATTTTGATCGAGTGTAACTTTTGATGTCAAAGAAGTTACGTCGAACGATCTCAAAAAAGGTTAACGGCGTAGAGTGGCACCCGGCAGGAATAATCACTTCGTCCCCCGGCCCGCACAACGACGTCAACACATTGTGAATCGAATGCTTCGCGCCGTTCGACGCCATCACCTGTGCCGGCTGATACGTCAACCCATAATCGCGAGCATACGCATCGCAAATCGCCTTGCGGAGTTCAGGAATCCCGCCGACCGGCGTGTAATGCGTGTGGCCGGCATCCATCGCTTTTTTGGCGGCATCGCAAATGTGAGCCGGCGTCGCAAAATCGGGCTCCCCCAGCGTGAACTCGTAGACCTTCACCCCGGTATTCTTCAATTCCTTCGCCTTGGCCGCAGCGGCGATGGTGGCGGAAGGCTTAATCTTCTGAACGGTCTGCGACAACACAACGGACGGCATCGGTCGACTCACTTTTCCATCTCAATGACGACGTTTAATCGGTTCACGCGGGCGAAATCAGCAACCCACGCCACCGCCGCCCGCCCCGGCACATACTCTGTATTCGGCAGCCGAATTGCAAGAGACCGATAGAGAGATTCGGAGAACCGTGAGCCCGTCTTCCCCCTGGGTTGGCACGCCTCTGAGTCTTCGAAGGGCGTGGCGAGCGCCGCAAACTTCGAGCCGCGGGGTTTATCCCCGCCGTCTTCACGAAGAAGACGAAGACAAAGAACGGCGGGGGTAAACCCCGCCGCTCATTGGGGGTAAATTGCTGGCCCTTTGGGCCGGAAGAGAAAAACGGTTTCGTCAGTCGAGAGTTGTGACATTATTAATGTGAGACTCAATAACCGACTGGCTTGTTACTGACCGACGGAAGTGCGGCTTCATTTAATCGAGAACGGTTTCTGGTGCATTCGGCATCAAGCCAAATACCTCTTAAACATCCGCTTCACGTGCTCCCACATCGGCTCCGACAACACGTGGTCCGAACCCTCTTCGATGTACGACGTGAACTTCTCCTCCGCGTGCATCGCGGCGTAGGCATTCTCGATCACTTCCAAGCCCCGGCGGACTTCGTCGATCGGACTGCCGCTGTCGAGTTCGCCGAAATTTAAATGCAGCGGACGCGGAGCGATCAGGCCGGCGATGTCCGGCGTGTCGGCGTCGGGGAAAATTCCTGGGACAAAATTCGGAAAACAGTGCAGCATGTGCTCGCGGTGAATCGCTTGGTACGTCGGCAGACAGCAATTTCCTACCAGACATTTCAGCCGCGGCTCCCACGGGCCGACCAGCCAGGTGTGCGTCGAACCCATCGAGTGGCCGTAACAGCCGATCGCATCCGCCTTCACCTCGGGCCGGCTGACGAGAAAATCGATCGCCCGCCGCATGTCGAGAATGTTTTTCCACGCCATGCACTTGCCGGCGACGACGTACCGCAAAAATTCGAACCGCTCGAAATTTCCCCCCTCAAGTTTTTTCGTCGGATCCTGCCGTTCCTCGAAGCAGAGAGCATCGGGGCAAAGGACGACATACCCTTCTTTCGCCAGCGCCGCCCCGGTGTGATGCATCGGGTTCCCCGCCAAACCCGCCGGTTCCGTTTTGCCGAGATGATATTCGCCGTTGTGTTGATGCCAGACCGCGACGGCCGCTGCCGGCTTTTTCGCCGTCGCTCCGTCCGGTATCAAAAGCATCGCCGGAATCGGATCGTCAGGTTCGGCGTCGTAATACAGCGATTCAATGCGAAATCCCTCTTTCTGGATCGTTTCCCGATGACGGACATTCAGCGGGCACGGCTCGGGCCAGTCGCCGCCGAGTCCCTTCAACAATCGATCGCGAAAATCAGCGGGCGCCATGGTGAGTTCTCCGCGTGTTGAGCAAATTAGGTGAACTTGACAAACGGGTCCATCCATTACAGAGTAGCGAAGCGGGGACTCAATGTCCAAATCAATGTGCCGTTCCATTAAAGGGGACACGATCGAACGGCAAGAGCCGACAAAAAGGTTGAGATCAATTCGTCGGTCAGAACTCAAATATCAGTTCAGGGCGAAAGTGATGATTGGACATCCAATTGAAAGAACGATTTGGCAGGACATCGGACGATCGCTGGGAGGCGCCGTCTTTTGTGGAGCAATGGGCGGCCTATGCTATGCATTGGCATTTCAAGATTTGCCGTCAACAATTGTTCAAGGGATTATTGTCGGCAGCATCGTCGGGGCATACTTGGTGACTGGTGGTGGCGTGTCCGCGATGTTCGCTAAATCGATCCCCGTAGCTTGCTCTCCTCATCGGGCTAACAGCGGGTTCGCGACAGAAATTGTGAATGGCATACGGACGGCGAGGTTCATTTTAGTCATTTTTGGAATTCCATTTTCTGTTCTCTGTACAGCCGCAGCATGTACAATATTGTCAATCGCGGCATTGGTTATCGACGGTCCTTCTGCGGGCATTGCAACCATGATCGATGTTTTGAACACATGCTTCTGGTTGTGCGGTCTTTATTTATGCGTTGTGATCTTCGTGGCAGGGGTCTCCAGTGCCTTGGCGGATTTATCCAATGCACGGGAAGTCGAGCACGACCTGGTGCATAGAGCGAGTCTCTTTAACACGATCCGTCTGATTTTAACTCTCCAAGGAACCTTTGATGCCGCTGCTTCGCGTGGCCACGTGCCAGTTTTCGACCGAGCCTGAAATCGACAAAAATCGCAAATCGATTTTGAAGCTGATGCGCGAAGCGGCCGATCAGAAGGCCCACGTCTCGCATTTCCCCGAAACGGGACTGAGCGGTTACGCGGGGGTCGACATTCCGTCCACAAAAGCGATCGACTGGGATGAACTCGTCGCCGCGACGGAGGAGATTCAAGCCGAGGCGAAGAAATTGAAATTGTGGACGCTGCTCGGTTCGACGCACCGCCTGACCGAACCCAACAAACCGCACAATTCGATTTACGTCATCGACGACAAGGGAAAAATCGTCGACCGTTACGACAAACGCTTCTGCACCGGGGTGTGTGCTCCCAAAAAGACATTCGACATGCAGCATTACACGCCGGGCGATCGGTTTGTGACGTTCAAAATCCGCGGCGTGAAATGCGGCGTGCTGATCTGTTACGATTATCGTTTCCCCGAGTTGTACCGCGAGTACAAAAAACTGGGGGTCGACGTCATTTTTCAGTCGTTCCATAACGCGCGAAAGTCGGTCGTCCGAGACGGCAGTTACAATATCTGGCGGACGATCGTGCCGGCGACGATGGCTTGCCGGGCCGCGGAAAATCATTTCTGGATCAGCGCGACGAACAGTGCGGCCCGGCCGTCGATGTGGGGGAGTTTCGCCGTTCGACCGGACGGTCACATTCTCGGCCAGCTACCTCTGCACCGGATCGCGGTTCTCATTAACGAAATGAACGTCGGCGGAAAATATTTCGACGCCGCCGGCCCCTGGCGCGACCGAGCCATGAACGGCGAACTCCACAGTGGCGACCTCGTCAATGATCCCCGTTCGACCGACATCACGGGATTGTAAAAGTCGGAGTACAGGCTTTAGCCTGCTGTCTTTTGCCTTATTCCGAACGCCGCTGTCCGTATCCGACATGGATGGACAGTTTGTCGATTGACTTCCAGCCCGAAGGGCCAGCAGTTCACCCCAAATGAGCGGCGGGGTTTACCCCCGCCGTGCGACAAAGAACGGCGGGGGTA
>JBBECD010000187.1:0-16788 GCA_040881995.1 Planctomycetaceae bacterium | reverse complement strand
TTGTCGAAGAGTTTACACTCTTCTCAAGGCGCCCACCATTTGTGGGTAAGTCCAAACGTCTCTCATTACTGCGACGACTCGCCGACATTATCGGTAATTGGTCTGACGCCAGATTATTTGCAGAGGTAGTTGATAAATCACACGTCTACGCTCCTGCCGGACCAAGTTGGTACACATTCGAGTATGCATTTACAGAGATTGTGCAGCGATTTGAGTATTTTTTGCGACACAAAGGGAGGGCAAGTGGAGAATCCCTCAGTGGGCTGCTTATCCAGGACAACAATGAGACGATGTCAAAAAAGCTCACTTCACTGATGAGGAAATTTCATAAGGACGGAACAAAATGGACTGACATCGATCACATCATCGAAACGCCGCTGTTCGTAGACAGTCAACTCACGTCGATGGTTCAGATGGCGGATCTTTGTGGTTACGCGATCAGGAGGTTCTTCGAAAATGGTGAAACTGACCTTTTTGATCGCATCTACCCAAGGGCAGATCGAACAGCGCGGGGGATGGTCGGGATTAGGCACTTCAGCCCATCGGGTTGTAAATGTCGAATCTGCACAGACCACACCTGAAGGGGTGGTACAATTTGAATCAGGACACTACCCTCCCTGCCGGTCCCACCCCTGTCTCATCCCCCAACTGTCGAATATCCCGATTCAACCGATCATGCGGCCTCTGAAACTCCTGTGCCGCGGGACTTTTTTGTTGGGGTTGAGTTTAACGATCAATGGCGACTTGCGCGAGAGCGGTGAATTGTAACCTTTTTCCAATTATGCCCTTGTGTTGCCGACATTAGGCGCAACCTCTTACGGGTTTTCTTGACCGGGCTTCGAATGGGTGTAGACTTGCGTGGGCGGAAACCGACGGCGGCTCTGCCAAATGAATGGATCGTCTGTCTACTTGTCTCGCGATGCCGAATCGCTCATCCTTATCTGCTCAGGATAGCGTTTGCAGCGATTGTATCACCCGGCTTCGCCCCGCTTACAATGTCTTCTTAACCCGATTGGCGACGAAACCGTGACTGCAATGGTTCGCGGGCCACGCAACGTTCAGCGGGTTCTGAAGCAAAAAGAAGGTGCCCCTTGTCTTCCGCCGTCTCCGTCGAATTCAAGGAACTGCTTCGCTCGCGGACCGACCTCGTCGCGCTGGTCTCCGAAAGCCTGGCCCTCGTTCCTCAATCCGGCGGCAGCGTCTTTAAGGGTCTCTGCCCTTGGCACGAAGACCGCTCTCCCTCCCTCTGCGTCTATCCCGATCGGCAATCGTGGCGCTGCTGGGTCTGCAACGACGGCGGCGACTGCTTCTCCTGGGTTATGAAACGCGAAGGACTCAACTTCCCCGAAGCAATGGAAATCCTCGCCCAGCGGGTGCATCTCGAAGTCCCCCGATCGAGCCGGTCTCAGCCGAACAACGGCCCCTCGAACGCGAGTTTGTACGATGTGCTGAAATGGGCCGAGCAGGAATTCGTCAACGCCCTCAAAAGCGGACCCGAATCGCAACGGGCCCGCGACTATTTGACGTCCCGCGGTTTCACCGCCGAGACGATCGAGAAATTCAACATCGGTTTTCATCCCGCCCCGCGCGAGTGGATCATGCGAAAGGCTCAGGGCAAATTCAGCCTCGATCAACTCAAGGCGGTGCATCTCATCAAGCCGCGTTTCGACGGCAACGGCTTTCAAAGCGTGTTCTACGATCGGGTGATGTTTCCGATTTACGACGAACGCTCGCGGGTTGTTGCCTTTGGAGGACGCATCCTCCCGGGGCATCCAAATCCCGAAGCGCCAAAATATTTAAACAGCCAGGAAAGTCCGGTGTTCTTCAAAAGCCGCACGTTGTACGGGCTGAACGTCGCCCGGCACAGTATCAGTCAGGCCCATGTAGCGGCGGTCATGGAAGGTTACACCGACTGCATCACGACTCACCAATTCGGCATTCCCGTTGCCGTCGCTACGTTGGGAACGGCACTCACCGAGACCCATGTGACCCTGCTGAAACGCTTTTCCCGCAAAGTTGTGCTGATCTACGACGGAGACGAGCCGGGGCTCAAAGCCGCCGAGCGATCGGTTGGCCGATTCCTGAATCAGGACATAGATTTAAGGATATTGACATTGCCCGATCAGCTCGATCCGGCGGATTACCTGTCGCAACACGGGACCGACGCCTTGAACGCGCTGATCGAGACCGCTCCCGAAGCGTGGGAATTCAAATTGCGTCGCTTATTGGCCCAGTACGGTTCCGAAAATGTTGACGCCAGGCAACGTGCGGCCCAGGAGATGGTCGCGTTGTTAGCTTCGGTCCCGAGCATGGCGAATGAGATTCGCGAAGACCTGATTCTCTCCCGCGTCGCCGACCGCTTGCGCATCCCTGAAGCCCGGTTGAGGATACAGCTCGATACCCTGCGGCAAAAATCACCCGGCGCACGCAATCAGCCGGTGCGAGTCGATAAACCGCTCGCCGCGGCGGGAAAAAACGGAAATCCAGACGGCCCGCATTATCGGTTGGAATGCGATCTGCTGGAGATGGTGTTTGCGACCGATCGACCGTCGTCGCTGCTGGGTCACATGCATACAATTGAAGCTCGCGACTTTCATCACGCCGCGCTGGGGCAGCTTTTTCAAATTTGCCGCGACTGCGCCCACGAGGGGATCGAGCCCACCTACGACCGCATCACCACCATTGTCGAAGACCCGGAACTGAAACGCTGGGCAGCCTTCCTTGACGAAACCGCGCAACAAAAGGGAATCGCACAACGACTGACGGCGACGTCCGACGCTTCGGCGCGGGAAACGTCCGACGACGAACCGGACGTTCCGGAATACCTGCGGCACGTGCTGCTGGGCTGGGAAAAACTTCAAGAACAGCGCGATCATGAGCAACTCTTGACGGAGTACTCGACCAAGACGGGATTGGCCTCCGACGAGGCGCAGACACAGGCATTGCTCAAGCAGGCCATGGAATTTCATCAACGACGGGCGACACGCAATATATAATCGGGGAGGGACTGACTGTGCAGATGCAGGACGAACGTCTGAGCGTATTAATTACCACGGGTCGCGATCAGGGAGGTTTTCTCACCTACTCGCAGATTAACGAATATCTTCCCGACGAAGCGGTGAACCCCGAAAAACTCGACACGCTGCTCATGTGTCTCGAAGAAATGGGCATGGAAGTCGTCACCGACAAGGTGATCATTTCCCGCGTCATCGAGAAAAAGAAGGGCAAGGGGGCCAAGGGGAAGAAGGAATCCTCCGGCGACGATAAAAGCAAGCGGATCGACGACCCCGTGCGGATGTACCTGACGCAGATGGGGGAGATCCCTCTGCTCACCCGACGCGAGGAAATCTCGCTCGCCAAGAAAATCGAAGTGACCCGCAAGCGGTTTCGCCGGCATCTGCTCGAATGCGATTTCACGATGAAGTCGGCGATCGACATCCTCAAAAAAGTGCACATGGGCGAACTCCCGTTCGACCGCACGATTAAGGTTTCGGTGACCGAAGGGCTCGACAAGATTCAGATTCTGGGACGAATGCCCCACAACCTGAAAACGCTCGAATACCTCCGCCAGAAAAACATCGCCGACTTCCAAAAAACGATGCTCCCCGAAACGACCGCCAAGCAGAAAAAGGACTTGTGGCGCAATCTGCAAATCCGCCGGCGGAAGATGGTCACGCTGGTCGAAGAACTCAGCCTGCGAACCCAGCGGCTGCAACCGGTGATGAAACGTCTGCAGCAGATTTCCAACCGCGTGCAGGAACTGCTCGGCAATCTCGAAAACCTCAAAAATCTCAAGTCGGCCAAAGAAGACCGCGCCAACATTCAGCGCGAGCTCTCCGATTTGCTGATGATCACAATGGAGACCTCCGAATCGCTCAAGCACCGGCAAGAATGCATCGAAACGCGATTCGCCAGCCACGAACTCGCCATGCGGGAACTCTCCGGCGGCAACCTGCGGCTCGTCGTTTCGATCGCCAAGAAGTACCGCAACCGGGGCCTGAGTTTTCTCGACCTGATTCAAGAGGGAAACACCGGTCTGATGCGGGCCGTCGATAAATACGAATACCGCCGAGGGTATAAATTCTCGACGTATGCCACGTGGTGGATTCGCCAGGCGATCACCCGCGCGATCGCCGACCAGGCCCGGACGATTCGTATTCCCGTGCACATGATCGAAACGATGTCCAAGCTCCGTAAAGTCAGCAAACAATTGCTGCAAGAGAAAGGCCGCGAGCCGACGATCGAAGAAATGGCCGAAGCCGCGGGCGTGAGCCTCGAAGAAACCCGCCGGGTGATGAAGATTTCGCGGCATCCGATCAGCCTCGATCGGCCGGTGGGCGAAAGCGAAGACAGCTACTTCGGCGACTTCATCGAAGACGAAAGCACCGACAACCCGGTGAATTCGGCGACGCAGGAAATGCTCAAGGACAAGATCGATTGCGTCCTCAAAACGCTGACGTACCGCGAACGCGAAATCATCAAATTGCGATACGGCCTGGGCGACGGTTACACATACACGCTGGAGGAAGTGGGCCGCATCTTTAAAGTGACCCGCGAGCGGGTTCGGCAGATCGAAGCCAAGGCGGTCCGCAAGCTGCAACATCCGGTTCGCAGCCGGCAGCTCAAAGGGTTTCTCGACACCCTGATGGCTGCCCAGTTAGCCAATAACAACAACTGACACGAAGCACAGCCGATCGAAAGATCGGCTGTGCTTGTTTATGGCAACGTGAAGCGTCAGCGAGCGAGTTCTTCATTGATATCGTCCGTCTGCGAAAATCTGCGGACCATGCCGGATGTCTGCATTCCGCAAAAGGCAGATTTCGCGTACCGGTCAAGAGTTGATCCGCCGAGGCATATTCTCATCGCAAAATTGCTTCGGCGCTTGTGAGCGGTGAAGTTTTCTGGTTAGAATGACTGGCGAGTATGAAAAGTCTGGAATGGGGAAGAAGTTCCCCCCGTAACGCCTGCCAACCTCTCTCTCCGCAGATGATTCATCGTGATTTTTTCGGGATCGACGGCGATCCCGCCGCGGGAGCCCCATAAATTGCCAAGGAGTCGAAAATGAAGCCGATCGTTCGTACTTTTCTGTTCGTCGTCACCAGTCTGCTGGTCTGGAGCGCGGTTTCCGTCGCGCAGGCGCAGGTCGCGATTCCCGATAAAAACCTGGAGACGGTGATTCGCGAAGTCCTTCGCAAGACCGATGCCGCCGTAGCGCTGACCGAAGATGATTTGATGAACGTCTTCATTCTCAAGGCGAAGGGGAAAGAGATCGCCGACCTTACCGGGCTAGAAAAATGCCCGAATCTGGCGGAACTGAATCTCGCTAACAACGCGGTCACCAATCTGACGCCGCTCGCCGGGCTGAAGAACATTCAGTCGCTCACGCTCACCGGCAATCAGATCGCCGACGTCGCACCGCTGGCGGAACTGACGAAGTTGCAGTATCTCAATCTCGAAGGGAATCAGCTCGAAGCGATCGACGGCCTGGCGGGCTTGAACAAGCTGTCGGCGTTGTATCTTTCGAAGAACAAGCTGACGTCGATCGGCCCGCTCGCCGGATTGACCAAGCTGGCGTCGCTGTATCTCGCCGACAATCAGATCGCCGATTTGACGCCGCTGGCGGGCATTCAGCGCGTGCAGTCGCTCGATCTGCGAAACAATCAAATCGTCGATCTCGCCCCGCTCTCGATGATGACCGATTTGCGTTACACGCAACTGCAGGGCAACAAAGTGACCGACCTCGCCCCGCTGGTCGCGATGGCCAAGAAGGACGCCGAGGGTGACAAACGATTCGCCCCGTACTGGAAGTTGTACCTCGCCGGCAATCCGCTGAGCGACGACGCGAAGAACGCGCAAGTCGCCGAGCTGAAAACCGTCGGCGTGCGGGTGACGCTGGAGTAGTCGGCTGAACGATCGAGTTGAATTCAAGAGACGCGACGAAATTTGATCGTCGCGTCTCTTTTTTCTTTGTGCAGGGGTCGAGCGGAGCTTTGGCCGCGCTGACCCATCCTACTTGAGCGTCGCATCGAGAAGATTCGTGAGTACTGCGCGCTCTTCATCGGTGTGCCATGTTGCTGGCACGTTCACATCATTGCCGGCGAGCGCCTGTTTAATGCGGTCGTACATCCGCATCTTCACATCGTCCGGCAATTGTTGGAACGGGCGCGAATAAATCAAATAGCTGATGCGATACCGAAACAGCCTTGTCTTGAGTTCGAATTCTCTCAGCAAGTTGCCGTTGTCATCGGCGGGAGCTTGCTGCTCGAACCATGTTCGATACTCGCGCGAACCGTTCACGGGACTTGGCAGCGGCGGCTCGTCGAGGAATAACAGATAGCGGAACAACTCCTCTTCGGCGTTGGATTTCACGCCCAGCCGCGCTTCGTAACCGACGCGCAAAATCAGATTCTGTCCGTGCGCCTGATGATTGAAGACCAAGAGCGGCACGACGTCGCTCTGCGAACTCGGGTATGTTGACAGATCGCAAAACTCGGCGAGATCGGCGACGGTGCCGCGAAATGTGGCATCATCGATATGCCGGCGGAATTGGTCTTTGCCGACGAGATTGCCGAGGTGAGTCATGCCGGCCGGCGAACCGGTGACGTACCAGCCTCCCCAGCGTTTCGCGTAAGGGCTGGCGTGCGTGATCCGCGGAAAACCTTCGTACGGTTTGCCTTTGTCATCGACCGACATCGAGCGGAGCATCACGCCGGGGATGTTGAGCGTCGCCGAGTTGACGTGACAGGTTAAACAGCTTCGTTCGCGGCGGAGCTGCAGTCCCCGCTGCGGATCTTGCGGCAGCGTGTAGAACAGAAAGCCTTTAACGGGATCGACGGCGGCGAGTTCGATCGTTTTCGCTCCGGGCACCCAGGCCACGTACACTTCGTCATTGAAGTAAATCGCGCGGGGAGTCTTTGGGCCGATCTGTTTCGTGTTTACCGCCGTTTTCGAGAAGACCAGAATTTGCGAATTTAAGGAGATCGACAAGGCGTCGAGCAGCGGCATGAGATAACCGGTCGTGGGGTCAAATTCCGGCGAGGACGAGTCCGCATCGAGTTGTTTCGTCCATGCCGCGAGATGATCGCTCGTCTCGGCATCGTGATAGAGAATCGGCGCCTGCGCATAGGGGAGCGGGTCTTCAATTTCGACGGTCTTCGTCGAGGGACGAGGTTCGGCAGCATGCAGAGGGACGTTACCGAGAAGGTGTTGGAGGGGGAGCGCACAGAACAGAAAAAACGCCGAAAGAGGAACGGGCATGTGAAGCATGGTTTATTGAAGATACGGGAAGGGACCAAAAAATGAACCTCCGAAGAAAAACTTCGGAGGTTCATGATGTCTTGGATCAAGCCAGACCGTAAACGCATCCATCTTAGCTGATGCTATCCGATGTGACTGATGTTCGACGAGGGAGGCATTATTCGGCGGTCTCTTCGCCCTCGGCGGGAGGCGCGTCTTCTTCAGTCGTGGTGGTGGTGTCACCGTCTTCTTCAGTCGTGGTGGTGGTATCGCCGTCTTCTTCGGTCGTGGTGGTGGTATCGCCGTCTTCTTCGGTCGTGGTGGTTGTCGTGTCGCCGTCTTCTTCCGTGGTGGTGGTTGTGGTGTCACCAGGCATATCCTTACCCGGAGGAACAGCACCCGGGCCGCCAGCAGAACCAGCAGCGGGAGGAGTTGTAGGTTCAGTCGGCTTTTCGGCTTCGCCACAGCCCATGACACCAACGGCGCAGAACAGCGCCAACATCGCTAAGAATCTCATTTCATTCCCCTTGATTAAAACTAAGACCATTTTTTCGTGGAACACCCCACGCGGGTCGTTCGCGGCAATCGCCTTCGATGTCATTTAAGATGCGCGGATTTCGTTTGTTATTCCAGCCCGTCAAGAAGTTTTTGTGATTTTTACACATTTTTCAAGATCTCTTGTGCCCCCCGTCATATGTAGTTCCCCCAGTTTGAAGCGGCCTGAGAAGCCGTTCCGAACAACCATTTTGATCTCGCCGATGGATGCGACCGCGATTTGAACTCACCCGGCGAGGCTGACGAATGAGCGATACGTAATATCTGGGAAGTCTGGGATAGATAAGATGTGGCTTTTGACTGGGTTGAACCGGAAAACAATGGCCTCTCTGCAACCCATTGCAATGTTGTAGTTTACGTCGACGGGACGGATCAAGTGCTGCAAACGGAATAATTGGATTCAACTTCGCGACCCTTTCTTTCCGAATATCCATGATAAGTGTCAAAACCAATATAACCGCTACAGTTCAACACTGAACGTTAGACTACGGCACGCGACTCTTCGGGAAAGCCCACCGAATTCGGCGCTGGAGCAATCGATGAAAACGACACGCCTTAGAATTCTGCCTTTGATGCTGGTTGGCCAACTTCTCTGGACAACAGCGAACGCTCAAGTCTCAGCTCCTGACGGAGTTGTTAATTTGGGCGGACCGAGCGAAGGTCGCGCGGTCTTATCGTCGCGAGCCCAGTCTACGGACCCGGGCGACGGGACCGTACCAGCGGAGGGAACTGCACCTCCGGAAGGAACCGCTCGCGTTCCCGCCCCGCCGGACGGCGAACCAAACGGCGCCGTCACCGCAGTCGATGACGTGGTGGTCGTCGAAGAAGACGTCGTCTACGAGGGAGTCGGCTACGCCGTCACCGATCCCTTCGGTATGCGAGGTTACGTCGACCGCACTACCAGCGGCGGCGTCGGCTGGAACGACGGTTTCACCAACGTCGGTGTATTCATGCCGTTCCATCTCGATCCCAACTTCAGCCTGCTGTTCCTCGACGGCCGCGCGTTGATCGACGATTACGGCCAGGGAGGTGTGAACCTGAACCTCGGTTACCGGGCATACGATCCCACCATCGATCGGATCACGACCATAGCCGGATATTGGGATTACGACGCCGGGCATGCTCAGTCGTATTATCAGGCCGGCGTCAGTCTCGAATCGTTGGGTCAGTTTTTCGACGCCCGCTTTAACGCCTTCATTCCTTTCAGCGATCAATCGATCGTGCTGTCGGACACCATCACCGGCACGCCGACCTTCCAAGACAACTTCCTCATGTTCAACCGCTTGCAGGTGATCGAAACGGCCTACAAGGGATTGGACGGAGAAGTCGGCGGACCGCTTCCCGTGCTCGGACGCTACGGCTTCCGCGGTTATCTGGGCGGTTATTACCTCGACGGCAACGGCGACCGTACGGCGGGAGGCGTAAAAGTTCGCCTCGACGCGAACATCACCGAAGACTGGCAGATGTCGTTCACGGTCGCCGACGACCGCGTGTTCGGCACCAACATTTGGATGAACATCGCTTTATCGCTGCCGGACGGACGCCCCACACAGTTCTTCCGTCAGCCGACGGTGCAACAGCGATTGGCCGCTTCGTTACAGCGAACCTATCGCGTGCAGACTCATACCCAGTTGAAACGCGACGTCACTCCCGCGATAAACCCGGTCGACCTGTTGCCCTTCCTCGTGGCACACATCGACCCCAATGTTCCGGACGGCGGCGATGGATCGTTTGAAGATCCGTTCGGCTCGCTCTTCGACTTCACCAACGATCCCGATTTCGACATCGTCCTGGTGCGTCCGCACGCCGACGGCGACGACACCGACCTCAACACCGGCATCGCGCTGCTCGACGATCAACGATTGCTCAGCACCGGCGTCGCACACGAATTTACATCGACGCGGGGAACGTTTACCCTTCCCGCCGCCGTCGGAGGAATTCTCCCGGTCATTTCCAATTCGGTCGGCGGCAGCCCGGTCGTCACGCTCGCCGACAACAACGAAGTCTCGGGCTTCGTCATCGACGGCAGCGGCGCCGACGACGGCGTCACCGGGACCGGCATCGTCGGTTTTAACATCAATCGCAACATCTTCCGCGACTACAATAACGGTCTGCTGTTAACGAACGCGACGGGCACCAGTGCCGCCGGCCGGCTCGGAATCGTCGTCGATAACGAATTCAACGGCACGCCCGGCACGTCGCTCAATGGCATGGAAGTCGACAATTCCGCCGGCGGAATCCTCGACTTGCTCGTCCGCGACAATATCTTCACCGGCAACCGCGAAGACATCGACCGCGACGCCGTGATCGATGCCGGCGAAGACGTTAATGGGAGCCTGACGCTCGACGGGGCCGGCCTCGTGCTGACCGCCAGCGGCGGCAGCACCATCAATGCCATTATCGGCACCCCCTCCGAAGACATCGACCGCGACGGCGTGCTCGACGCCGGAGAAGACGTTGACGGCGACGGCATTCTCGACGGCGTCATCGGCAACACGTTCACCGAAAACGGCACCGGCCTGATCTTCAATACCGACACCGGCGGAACGATCAACGGCGCCCTCATCGGCAACCTGATCGACAACAACGCCGGCGACGGCGTCGCCATGAACCTCGACGGCGCCTCGACCATCGACTTCGGCACCGGCGCCCTCATCGACTTCGATACGTTCGTTGCCACCCGAGGGATCTTCGACAATACGGTGACGCGCAACGACGGTGCGGGATTCGAAGTCACCTCGACCGGTGTTTCGACGCTCGATCTTACTCTCATGCGAAACAACGTCGGCCTGCCCACCGACCTCTTCGCCGGCAACGACGGATACGGCTTCCACATCGCCGCCGACAGCGGCACGTCCAACCTGATCTTCGGCGGTCCCAACGTCGACGAAGACACGAACAATAACGGCATTCTCGATCCCGATGAAGATGCCAACGGCAACGGCATCCTCGATCCGGGTGAAGACTCTTACGTCAACGGCGTGCTCGACCCCACCGAAGATACCAACGGCAACGGGTTCCTCGATCCGGGTGAAGACCGCAACGGCGACGGCGTGCTGCAACTCGCCGAAGATACGAATACCAACGGCGTGCTCGATCCGGGCGAAGATACGTACCTCAACGGTATTCTCGACGATCCGGAAGATGCCGATCTGGACGGAATCCTCGACCTCTCCGACGGCAACAACTTCATCGCCAACGCCGATTCGCAGATCAGCATCGATTTCACCGGAACCGCCACCGGCACCTTCTTCGCCCAGAACAACGACATCCGCATCTCGCTGCCGATCGAAGGTTCGGCCCTCCGCGACGGGTTTAACTCCACCATTCTTCCGGCGAACGACGACGGATCGTCGGGACTGGAAGCGATCGGCTTCGATATTAACTTCTTCGGGCAGTTGTGGTCCGACCTGTTTGTGAACAACAACGGTAACGTGACGTTCGGAACGAGCCTGTTTACGTTCACGCCGTTCGGTCTGCTCAACACCTCCACGCCGATCATCGCGCCCTTCTTCGCCGACGTTGACACCCGTCAGGGGAATGTGGTCACCTACGGTCTCGGTTCGGCTCAAGGCCACGATGCGTTCGGCGTCAACTACATCGACGTCCGGCACTTCAACGCGAGCGGTGTTCCGGATGCCGGTCTTCCCACCAACAGCTTCCAGCTCGTGCTGATCGACCGCTCGGATATCGCCGTGGGCGACTTCGACATCGAATTCAACTACGCCGACATCAACTGGGAAGCGGGTCAGGCGAGCGGCAGCGACGCCGCGGGCCTGGGGGGCAGCGCGGCCCGCGTTGGGTTTTCAAACGGGGTCGACACCTCGTTCGAATTGCCGGGATCGGGCGTCAACGGTGCCTTCCTCGATAACGGACCGGCTGAAACCAGCCTGATCAACAACAGCCTCAACAGCGCGATTCTCGGCCGCTACGTCTTCGAAGCCCGCAGCGGCGTGGTCTCCACGATTCCGCTGGGGAGCGGAGCCGACGCCATCGAAATCAACCTGTCCGACAGCTCTTCGCTCACCGAACTCACCATCATCGATAACTTCATCGACGGCGGCAGCGGTCAGGGCATCGACATCCACACGCAGGACATGGCGACGATCGGAGACGCTGACATCTCCCGCAACAATATGCGAGGAAACGACCAGAACGCCCTGCGCATCATCGCCGAAGGATTGTCCGTCGTCGGCGTCGACACCATCACCGAGAACAACATGCGAGGAAACAACTTCAGCGCCATCAATCTCATCGCCAACGACGGCGGTACGATCGTCGTCGGCGACATCACCGCCAACGATCTCTCGAACAACCTGCTGAACGGCCTGTTTCTCGAAACGAACGACGGCGGCACGATCGACATTACCGAGATCAGCGAGAATAATTTCGACGACAACTTCGAAAATGGAATCTCCGTCATCGCCGACACCGGAACGATCGGGCTGGGATTGGTCATCGACAACACGTTCAATCGCACTCTGCGGGGAGCATCGGGAATCGACTTTGGAACCCGAGACGCCACCATCACGGGCACCATCCAGCGCAACGTGTTCCAGGGGAGCTCCGACGCCGCCTCGACCACCAGCTTCGGCCTCGGCGGCACGGTTAACGGCGGATTCCTCGATCTCACCATCGGCGGACCGAACGTCTTCGAAGACGCTAACAACAACGGCATTCTCGACGCCGGCGAAGACGTCGACGGCGACGGCATCCTCGACGTCTCCGACGGCAACCAGTTTATCTCGAACCGCGACGCGGGCATCGGCTTCAATCTCCGCGGCGGCGGAACGTCGATCATCGATCCCGATCCCGCCATCGGTCTCGTCGCGAGCCTCGACATTCGCAACAACCTCATCACCAGAACCAGCGACAACGCCGCCACCTCACTGTTAAACGGCGACGCGATCAACATCACCATTCAGGACCAGGACGCCACCCTGACGTCGTCCGTCATCAATAACAACGTTCTCGGCGATCTGAACAACGACGCCCTCGGCAACGTCGGCGCCGGCATCGCTCTCAACATCGACGACAACGCCGAAATCGAGGACTTGGAAATCCTCGACAACATCATCGCCCGCAACGGCGCCGACGGCATCTCGTTCATCCGTCAGGGAGACGCCCGTCTGACGCGGACCAGCGCCTTCCTCTCCGACGGAGTCACGGTCCGCGAACGGGCCGTCACCATCGGTGCGGCGAACGCCGACGGCAGCCAGAGCAACATCATTCAACGCAACGGCAGCGACGGCATCGATCTGCGGGCCGAGAACAGCCGGTTCCTCGCCGGCGGCATCGTGATCAACGATCAGGACTTCCACATCGAGAACAACGATGTCTCGTTCAACGATGAAAACGGCATCCGTCTGCTCGCCCAGGCCGATGCCGCTCTCTACGCCGACATTATCAACAACACCATTCAGAACAACGTCTTGAACGGTATTCGGTCCGACACCGACTTCGTGCCGGGCAGCTTCGACAGTGCCACTGTCGGCGTCGACGCGGCAGGAGGCATCATGGACTGGACCGGCAACACGATTTCGAACAACGGCCAAAACGGTATCTCCCTCATCGGCGGTACGGTGGTCGAGATCGGCGACGGGACGCTGGCCAATCAGAACGTCATCGAGAATAACGTGCAGGACGGTATCGATATCTCGGGTGACGCCACCGAAGCCTATATCAACGGCAACCGCATCGCCTTCAACGGCGAACACGGTATCGATATCTTCATGCCCGGTTCGCTCTTCAACTTCTTCGGAGAGATTACGAACAACATCATCACGCGTAACAGCGGTGACGGTATCGAAATCGGCGCCACGGGAGGCGGCCTGATCGGATTCTCCTTCTTTCCGATCTCCATCGCCGATAACGAAATCAGCCACAACGACGGACGCGGTATCGACGTTCTCAACCAGGCCAACGCTCAGACCAACCTGGCGATCGACCGCAACATCATCACGCGCAACGGGGAAGAAGGAGCCTACTTCGTCAATACGGCGAGTTTCACCCAGACGCAAGATGTGCAAAGCCGCGTTCTGCTGGCCCGAGACGGCTCGGTCACGGGAAGCTCGGCTGACATGAATATTCGCTTCTCGGACAACACCGTCACCGACAACGGCAACGTCAACGAAGGCCTGAACTATGGCGGTTTCGTCCTTCGCGTCGGTACGATGACCGCTGGCGGAGTCGATCTCGAAATGGAGAACAACTTCTTCGCCGGCAACTGGGGTGAAGACGTCATCCTGGAATCGTTCACGTCGACGGTCGATCCGCCGGCCATCGATCCGACGACCGCTCCGATCATTCCCGATCCACTGGCCCGCCTGAACGTCCGCCGCTTCCGCGGCAACGAAGGGGACAGCCTGAACGTCACACGCGGACAGGAAGACTTCGTCGCGGGAACCATCGGTGCCTTCTACGACAACGCCGATCAGTGGAAATCGCCCACGCCGGATACCGATCCTGCGGGACCGTTCAGCACCACCTCTCGCCGCCGTAACGCCCAGCGGCTGGTGGGCGGCACGTTCGGACTCTCGGTCTCGCCGGCCTTCGTCGGATATCCGGGAACCGGCCGCAGCACCTTCCGCATCGAATCGGGCTTCGAGGATTCGGGATTCCTGACGGGACAAGGGTTCGCGCTCGACACCTACTTCGGCGGCACGATCATCGTTCCCTTCGATGCCGGCGACATTCGCAACGGGGCCGACCTGCCGGGCGAAATCGACTTCGCCTGGGATGGCTCGCTCAGCCCGGGCGTCGTCTTCCCGTAATCTGCCATTTGCCGGAAATTTCGGTGACCGCGTGCCCCGGCGCACGCGGTCACGATTCCGACACACGATATATGCCTGTCGTAACGTGACTGACGACCTTCTTTGGAAGTGCGTCAGTCACGTCGTTTTTGATAATGGAGAATGGACAATGGATAATGGACAACGGATAAAGTCGCACCCATTGTCCATTATCCATTGTCAATTATCCATTATTTACGTCGCCGCTGCGCCAGCAGTACCACGAGGCGATGCTCGCGTACGGACGCCAGGGGTTGCCGATGTCGAGGCATCTCTGGCGGTCGGGGAGTTCTTTCAGGCCGTAAATCCGCATCATCGCCGAGCGGATGCCCAAATCCTGCACGGGGAGCACATCCAGCCGGCCGAGCGAAAAAATCAGAAACATCTCGGCGGTCCAGCGGCCGATTCCCTTCACCTGCACGAGTTCCTCGATCACCGCCTCGTCGGTCATGCTTCCCAATCGCTTGATCCGCACCGCTCCCTCCGCCACTTTTTCGGCGAGATCGTGCAGATACCCCGCCTTCTGCGGCGAGACGCCCACGCTCCACAAGTCATCGATGCTCAGCGCCCGCAACGCCTCGGGGGTCGGTTTGCCGGGCGCGATCCGATCCAACAACCGCTGGCGAATCGACCGCGCCGCCGCCGTCGAAATCTGCTGCGAAATGATCGATCGCACCAGCACGTCGAACCGGTCCCGCTGCAATTTCAACGTGAACGGGCCGATCAGGTCGATCTGCGCTTTGAGCAGCGCGTCCGACTTCCGCAAATGTTTGACGGCACTCTTGATCTGTTCCTCAGAAATCGCCATGAACCCCAATCCTCATGCCCGTCGTCTTTGATTTACCCTCGCGTTGACGCTACGGGTCGCTCATTTGTTCGTAGCGTTAAGAAAGCGCTCCGCTGCGCAGAGCCTTCGCGTCGCGGCTAAACGAATTTTCCACGCTCACTCCAACACCTCGCGCACGATCGATTCGTCGACATCGGAAAATGTCCGCACTTCTCCTATCTGCGTCGGCAGCACAAATCGCAAATGCCCGGCAACGGACTTCTTGTCGAGCCGCATCCGCTCGATCACCTCATCCGCCGACCAATAAAGATTCTCCGGTAACTCGGTCGGCAAACCGATCGCCTGCAACAGGTCGATCTGCCGATCGGTGATCTCTTCGTCGATCAACCCTAGTCGCTCGGCGAGCCGGCTCGCGTAAATCATGCCGATGGAAATGCCCTCGCCGTGCAACAGCTCGCCGTAATTCGACAACGCCTCGAAGGCATGACCGAACGTGTGGCCGTAGTTGAGACAGGCCCGCAGGCCGGTCGTTTCGAATTCGTCCTGTTCGACGACGTTGGCTTTCAGCCGGCAACAGCGGGCGATTACGCTGCGCAAGTACGCCGGATCGCGCCGATTCAATTCCAAGATGTGCCGTTCGAGGTCGTCAAAGAAGGCGTCGTCGAGAATCACGCCGTATTTGACGACTTCGGCGAGGCCGCTGCGGTATTCTCGATCGGGAAGCGTTTCGAGCGTCGAGGTATCGATGAACACGCCGAGCGGTTGATAGAAGGCGCCGATCATATTTTTCGCGGAAGGATGATTGACCCCCACCTTGCCGCCGACCGAACTGTCGACGTGAGCGAGCAGCGTGGTCGGAATCTGCACGAACGGCACGCCGCGGGCATACGTCGCCGCCGCGAAGCCCGTCATATCCCCGATGACTCCGCCACCGACGGCGATGACGACGGTCTGCCGATCGGCCTGCAGGCGGATCAGTTCGTCGTAAATTTGCTGGACGCTCGCCAGATTTTTTTCCTGCTCCCCCGCCGCGAGAATCAGAGCGCTCGTGCGCCAGCCCGCCTTGCGCAGGCTTTCGGTGACGACCTGCGCATGCGGCACGTTCACGTGCTCGTCGGTCACGACGAGCGTGGTCGAACCCTCTTTTTTCCGTTGCGTCATCCAGTCCTGCACGGCTTCCCCTACGCCGGAAAGTTCGCCCGTCGCAATCACGATGTCGTAACTTCGCGGTCCGAGTTTGACCGATACACATTGTTGAAACGATTCCACCGGTTTGCTCTTTTCTTCGAGTCAGGGAGATGGCGAATAACGGCGAACCCATTGTAAAGGCCGCACCGCTTTGTCGTCGAGCGACAGGTTGTCTTTTAGCCCGCATTGCGCACCGCGCCATTGGTCGCGAAGCGGATGGGAGGTGGGGCC
>JBBECD010000186.1:0-16915 GCA_040881995.1 Planctomycetaceae bacterium | reverse complement strand
CCGCGGTGATGCCGGCGATGACGTTGAGTAGCGTGGTCTTCCCCCCGCCGCTGCTGCCGACGAGCGCCACCTGCTCGGCGTCGCTCAGTTGAAATTTTTTAACATTCAGAATGGGCAGCGGCTGACCGTCGGGCTGACGGTAATCTTTTTTCACGTTTTCGAGCAACAATGCCATATACGATCCCCATAGATTTCTCTCGTTTTCTCTCGTTCCCAAGCTCTGCTTGGGAACGCACGTCTTCGAAGCTCCGCTTCGCCGATCGATGTGAAATATTCGTTTTGTGGAAAGCGTTTCCACCCGCGAGATTCATCAAAAATCACACTGGCGGGCAAGCCGCCAGTGCCACCCTTTTCTTATTCACTATTCTTAGGAACTTTTGCTGAAAAGTTTTTAAACGTCGGCTCAAGGATGTTTCATCTTTTGCCACGAATCATGACGAAAAACGAGTTACTTTACGAGTTTACGATTGACAATAGAATAGCCTATAAACGTGTGCCAATCGTCAAATTTTAAGAATGCAACCTCGGTTTCGCGGCCCTCAATCATTACGGCGGCAAACTTGGTGCAAACAATTTCCACTCGACCGTCATTTAAATAACGCATGTCGATTGTCACCTTGTCCCCGTTAGCATTGCCATCGGCACCGAGTTCTCTATTTACCATTTCATATTTTTTTCCCATTAAAGAATGAATCTTCTCTTGAGGAATAGGAACAGAGCTTATCAAATCTATTTTCTTAGCTCTTGTTTTTCGTTGTTCGTTTGGTGCACTTTTACCCGCGATTTTAGTTGGCAACGTAAGCGAGATTACCTCCATTGCTATCGCTGCAATCAATGCCAGAAGAACGCCCCATACCATTCCGGCGACGAATATTCTAACGCCTTTGTTCGTGTTTGCTGATGGCATAATACGTCCGATCGTTTCAAAAGTGAGAATAATCAGAGTGGCACCCGCCGAAATTACATTTCAATTGCATTTACGTCGTCATTGCGAATTGTGTTGGAGGAGATTTCGGAAAATTCATCCGCTTGCCAGTCCATCAACTGCAATTGCACCGTTTCGTAACCGCGAAAACGGTTGATCGACGGGGCGAATCGAATCGAAATCGTGCCGGTTAACTGCGACAACGGCTCGGCCCAGTCCCCCTTGCCGAACGCGACGGCTCGCAGCGTGCAGCCGTGCTGTTTCAGCGTGAGCGACAAATGCCGGTCTCCTTCCCCCATCGTCCGCGGCGGTTCGGCGAGTTGCACCCGCGTGGCGACGAAGGTCGGCCGTTCGTTCTCTTTGCCGAACGGCCCCAACCGGTCGAGTTCCTGCACTGCGTGCTTCGACAAATCGGCCAGACGGACCTCGGCGTCGACTTTGTGAACGACTTCTTCGATTCCCCGCTCGTGTTGCACGCCGATCGCCCGGCAGAACTGTTCCCGAAATTCTTCGATCCGTTCGGAGGAGATTTTGAGTCCGACCGCCGCCTGATGGCCGCCGAACGTCACGAGATGCCCCGCGCAGACCGTCAGGCTTTCGATGAGATTCAGGCCGGCGAAACTACGTCCCGACCCCTGCCCGATGCGGTCCTGACGCGACAGCGAAATGAGAATCGCCGGCTTCGAGAATTGCTCGGCGACGCGGTTGGCCACGATGCCGATGACTCCGGCGTGCCAATCGGCATGGGCCAGCACCAGCGCCCGCGATTCGAGCCATTCGGGGCGTTCTTCGATCATTTCCTTGCAATGTTTGAAGATTTTCCGCTCGACGGTGCGGCGGCTTTGATTGAGTTGATCGAGATACGAGGCGAGCGCTTCGGTCCGCTCGGCATTCGTGGACGTCAACAGTTCGACGGCGAGGCGGGCCTGTCCCAATCGCCCGGCCGCATTGATGCGCGGAGCGATCGCAAAACCGATGTCGTCCGATTGCAGTTCCTGATTCAGCTTAATTCCCGCGACGGTCATCAACGCCTTGAGTCCGATCGACGATTTCGAACCGAGCGCGTTCAGTCCGTAGCGGACAATCACCCGGTTTTCGCCGAGCAGCGGCACGACGTCGGCGACCGTGCCGATTGCGGCCAGGCCGACGGCTTGCACGAGAAAATCGCGCAGCGGCCCCGGTGCTTTTTTGCCGTCGCCGAGACGCTGGCTGATCCCCCATGCCAGTTTGAAAGCCACGCCGACGCCGCAGAGATCGGTGAACGGAGCATGTGCTCCGGGCAGCCGGGGGTGCACGATAGCGGCGGCATCGGGTAACTGTGCACCGAATTCGTGGTGATCGGTGATGATCAGTTCGATTCCCAGCGATTTCGCAAGAGCCGCTTCTTCCACGCTGCAGATGCCGCAGTCGACGGTGACGACCAGCCGGTCTGCGTCTTCCTCGGCGAGTTGGCGAATCGCTTCGGCGTTGAGGCCGTAACCCTCTTCGAGGCGGTGCGGGATGTAGTAGTCGACCTTTCCGTCGGCGAGTGTGATAAGCTGCCAGAGTAAACTCGTCGATGTGACGCCGTCGACGTCGTAGTCGCCGTAGATCGTGATCCGGCGTCCCGCTTTGATGGCGGCGATGATGCGTTCGGCCGCTTCGGGGACGTGCGACAGCGTATCGGGGTCGTGGAGATCGGAGAGTTTCGCGTTGAGGAACGCCGTCGCCGGTTCGGCGTCGTCAAAGCCGCGGGCGAGCAGCACTTGCGCGAGCAAGTTCGAAACTCGCAACTCCCGGCTGAGCCGCTGGATGCGTGCTTCGTCGAATGGTGCGTATTGCCAGGTTTTGGTCATGTTGTGCTCCTTCATCCACACGACCCGATCAGGCCCTGAGCGTGGTGATCCGGTGTTGTTGCTTTACGGCGCATTACATCACGTTGGCGGCTGGGTGTCAAAGGAGACGACGCTTCCGGTTAGCCGCGACGCAACGCGGAGCGCTCGCTGCGTCTATAGACGCTCCGCTTCGTCTGAAACGCAGCTAGCGCTCCGCTACGGAAACCCTTCGCGTCGCGGCTAACCGGAAGAACCGTTTTCGGCAAAATCACCCGCCCCGCCGGGCATTGGGTTGTGATGGGGGCAGCGCGACATTAGAGTAGTGGGATCTTAATTCAACGACCGGGTGAACGTCTCTCTCGAACCGGGGAGACGCGCATCGTTTTTTGCGGAATGTGACTTCATGAGACATGTTTTGTCGGCTTTGGTGATGAATCAGCCGGGCGTGCTGGCGCACATCTCGGGCATGCTCGCCTCGCGGGCGTTTAATATCGAAAGTCTCGCGGTCGGTGAGACCGACGACCCCGAATTCTCGCGGATTACGTTCGTCGTCAGCGGCGACGACCGGGTGCTCGACCAGGTCCGCAAGCAGCTCGAAAAAATCGTCACCGTGGTTAAGGTGATCGATTATTCGAAACAGGATTTCGTCGAGCGCGATCTGATGCTTATCAAAGTCAGTACCGAAGTCCGTCCCCGCAGCGAGATCAAGGAACTCTGCGAAATCTTCCGCGGAAAAATCGTCGATGTCAGTTCGGGCCACGTGATGATCGAAATCTCCGGACAGGAAACGAAGATCAACGCCTTCATCGAACTGATGCGCCCCTTCGGCATTTTAGAACTCGTCCGCACCGGCCGTATCGCCCTGCTCCGCGACGAGGCCGCCCGCGTGGAAGAGCCGGCAGAAGTGAAAATATCCCAATGACGAAGCACGAATGACGAATCAAACCCCAATGCCGAATGTCCAAATGACGAATTCGACATTTGGATTTCGGGCTTCGTCATTGATTCGACATTCGGATTTCGACATTCGTCATTTTGACAAGAAGTAGTGAGTAGAGTCTAAGAGAAAGTTCACCATGCCAGCAAAAATTTATTACGACGATGACGCCGATTTGTCCCTCCTCAAAGGCAAGAAGATCGCCATCATCGGCTACGGGAGCCAGGGGCACGCCCAGGCTCAAAACTTGAAGGATAGCGGCTGCGACGTCATCATCGGCCAGCGCAAAGGGAGCCCGAATTACGAACTCGCCGTCAGCCATGGGTTCAAACCGATATCCGCCGCCGAAGCCGCCAAGGCGGGCGATCTCGTCAACATTCTGCTGCCGGACGAAGTGCAGGCCGACGTCTTCAAAACCGACATCCGCCCGAATCTCGAAAAGGGCAACCTGCTGCTCTGTTCGCACGGCTTTAACATTCACTTCGGCCAGGTCGAACCCCCGGCGGGCGTCGACGCCGCTCTGGTGGCACCCAAAGGCCCGGGGCATCTCGTCCGCAGCGAATACGTGAAGGGGGGAGGCGTTCCCAGTTTGATCGCCATGTATCCCGGCGCCTCGGAACAGGCCCGCAACCTCGCTCTCGCGTATGCCAAAGGAATCGGCGGCACGCGCGGCGGCGTGATTGAAACCACCTTCGAAGAAGAAACCGAAACCGACTTGTTCGGCGAACAGGCGGTTCTCTGCGGCGGCGTGAGCGCCCTGGTGAAAGCCGCGTTCGAAACGCTGGTCGAGGCCGGTTATCAGCCCGAGATGGCCTACTTCGAATGCATGCACGAGTTGAAGTTGATCGTCGATTTGTTCTATCAGGGAGGGCTCAACTACATGCGGTACAGCGTCTCGAACACCGCCGAGTTCGGCGACTACACCCGCGGCCCGCGGATCGTGACCGAGCAGACGAAACTCGAAATGAAAAAGATCCTCAAGGAAATCCAAACCGGCCAATTCGCCCGTGAATGGATTTTGGAGAACAAAGCGAATCAGCCCACCTTCAAAGCCATCCGCCGCCGCGAACGCACGCATCAGTTAGAAGAAGTCGGCCGTCAGTTGCGGAGCATGATGACGTGGATTGATTCGAAGGAGGTGTGAGGGTCGAGGGTCCAGAGCCAGAAGGAAGGCGCGGTGACCCGCCGTCTGATCAAATGACGAATGTCGAAGCACGAATGTCGAATGTCCAAATGGCAAGCACGTCAGACCAGTTAACGAAATGAATTCGCGACCTTCGACATTTGTCATTCGTGCTTCGACATTGATTCGTCATTCGGATTTCGGCATTCGTCATTGACTACACATACATGGTTTCTCTCCGGCCAGTCACGGCATCGAAACCCGCCGCAAAATGGCGGTGGCTCTTCCGCCTGTTCGCCGTCTCGCTCGGTCTCTTCCTCGGCCTCATCGTAGCCGAGATCTCGCTCCGCTTCGCCCGCGTCGGGTATCCGTTGCTCTATCAACCCGATCCGTTTTGCGGGTCGCGGCTGGCTCCCGGTGCGTCAGGCGTCTGGATCACCGAAGGCTTCGGCCACGTCTCGATCAATTCGCTTGGGTTTCGCGGGCCGGAGGTTTCTGCGGCGAAATCGGACGACGTCTACCGCATCGCCGTGCTCGGAGATTCGTTTATCGAAGCGTTGCAGGTCGACGAACCGTTCACTTTTCGGTCGCAATTGGAACAACAATTGAACTCGTCGCGAAAACCGGGCGACCGGCGGTACGAAGTGATTAACGCCGGCGTATCGGGGTATGGCACCGCGCAGGAATTGCAGATGTTGCGGCATTATGTGCTGCCGCTCAAACCCGACGCGGTGCTGCTGGCGTTCTTTCCCGAGAACGACATCCGCAATAACAGCCGCCGACTCGAAGGGGACGCCGCCCGGCCTTATTTTGCGCTCGCCGCGAATGGCGATTTATTGCTCGATGAATCGTTTAAAGAATCAAAATCGTGGACCGCCGCATCGAGCCGGTACGAGCGTTTCAAAGCGCGGGTCGTCAATCGCTCGCGGTTGTTGCAGACGCTTCGGTCGGGGAAGATGAAACTGGTTCATGGCGAGGCGGCGGCGGACGTGAACGACGTCGAGCAGGTATTGCAATCGTTCGTCGAGAACGCCGATTATGCGTATCGATCGTCGTCCGTTTCCGATCACGTCGCCGCTTGGGAGGTAACGCTGCGGCTGATCGACGAGATGGCGGATGAATGCGACCGGCACGGGGCGGCGTTTTCGGTCTTCACCGTCAGCACGGCGGTGCAGGTGCATCCGGACCAAAAACTGCGAGACCGCATCGCCCCGCATGGCGGACTCGATTCGCTGTTCTACGCCGAAGACCGCGTCGCCGCCAATTGTGAGAAGCGGTCGATCGCGTTTTTTCCGCTGGCGTCAAAACTACAAACCGAAGCGGACGCATCGGGAGACTATCTGCACGGTTTCGACAACACGGCGCTGGGGCTGGGCCATTGGAACACCCGCGGCCATGCCGTCGCCGCCGAGTTTGTTGCCGAATGGCTGATGCGAAACGGCAGATGAGTTTTGCAGGGTGGGTCGAGCGGCGTCTTCGCGCTGACCCACCACTGTTGAATGTCGAATGTCTAAATCCGAATGACGAATGAATGACGAAATCCCAATGATGCTTTCGTCGGCTGCTCGTTTTGGTCATTGGGAATTGGGATTTCCTTAGTCATTAGGGTTTAGGCATTCGTCATTAGAAGCTCGCGGTGGGTCAGCGCGGCCTTCGGTCCGCTCGACGCCACCCTACTCACTTTGCCGGTTGGTTTTTGTACTTCGACAAACTCTTCGTATACGCCTCGTAGGCCTCGCGGAATTCCGGGGGGACGTCTAACCGGCGGGGGCCGATTTCTTCGCCGGCTGATTTCTTGACGTCGGCACCGACGCGCCGGCGGGCCTGGCCCGTGACGTCGAGATTCTTGAGCATCTCTTCGAACTGAATTCGCTTGGCGAGATCTTCGGGAGTCTGCGCATCGTCTTGCGGTTGCTGTAACTGCCGTTGCATGCGGTCGACGAATTTCTTCATTTCCTTGTCGGTCCAGCCCATCTTTTTCAGCAATTCCGGATCGAGTTCGCCGCGCTTGAGCTGGTCTTCCAGTTCCTTGAGGACGAGATCGACGGCTTTCTCTTTGTCTTCGAGATGGGCGGCGTCGGCGTCTTCGAGGTCGTAGGGCGAATCCCCTTCGCCGCTGGGGCCGTCGTCCCCTTGCGGACCGGCTTCGCCGCTGGCGTTACCGCCGGCGGAGACGGCGCCGCGTTTGCCCCCTTTGCCTCCCTCCTGGCTGGGCTGTTCGCTAGGCTCGTCGCTGGGGCTCCCTTCCCCCTGTCCTTTTCCCTTTCCCTTGCCGCCCCCTTCGCCATCTTCACCCGGTTTTTCGCCTCCTTGATCCCCATCGGAAGGTTTCTCGCCTTCCTCTTTCTTTTCGCCATTCTCGGGTTTCTCGCCCTGCTGTTTCTTGGCGTCGTTCTGGGGCGGCTTTTTCGAGTCGCCGGGTTTCGAGTCTTTACCCGACTCGCCGGATGATTTTTCGGCGTCGCCGGCTTCGTCGCTCGAGCCGTCGCTGTCGGAGGAGGAGTCGGACGGACTGTTTTTGCTCTTCGACTTCGGTCCCTTTTGTTTCAAACCTTTGTCGCTGTCGGCGGCCTCCCCTTTGTCGGTGGACTTCGAGTCCTTCGAATCGCCTCCCTGGCCGTCGTCCGATTCCTCGACCTCTTCCGTTTCTTCGCCCGGCGGCATGTCCGATTGGGGCGTCTTCTGCTTCTTCACCTGGGCCGGGTCTCGATCGGGATCATCAGCGGCGGCATCTTCCTGGGCGTTCTCGGGATCCTGATCCGACGGTTGCGACGGCTTCTTGTCTTTCGGGGCCGACTTCTGCTTGCGCGGCGTCCGTTTGTTCTCGGCGTCGGCGTCGGGATCCTCATCCTCGGAGACTTCGCCGTCCTTAACCTCACCGTTCTGCGATTTCGTCGGTTTTTTGAGGGGGTTGGTTGGCTTCCGATCGTCCTCGCCGGGGCCTTCTTGCGGATCCTGCTTGTCGTCTTTGTCGGTGGACGACGATTTCTCGTCGGAGTCGGCGTCTCCTTTTTCCTGCGGGTTGTCGTCCTTCGGCATGTCGCTGCCGGACGGTTTATCGCCTTCGTTTTTCTTCGGGTCGTCCGACGGCTCGTTCTTTTCGGCGTCCCCCTCTTTTGAGTCGTCGCCTGCGTCTTTCGACGATTCGTCGTTGTCCGATTTCATCTCTTCTTCGGTCTTCTTGTCTTCGGCGTCGTTTCCTTCGCCGGGCATGTCGGCATCGTCGCCTGCCGCGTCTTTCTCTTGATCCCCCTCTTTATCCCCCTCGCCGTTGTTCGACGATGACTTGTCGGAGTTTTCTTTTTCCGTCTCGGCGGCGGACTCCTCTTGTTCGTCCTGCTTCGCGGCGTCGCTCTTCTTTTCGTCTTCGGATTTTTCCTGCTTCTTTTGGAGCAGACGGCGGAGAGCTTCGTCGTCGTCGCTGCCGTCGGATTTCAATTTCTGCGAGTCGTCGGGTTTCTTGCCGTCGCCGTTCTGATTGTCTTGCTTCTCGCTTCCCGGTTGCTTCTGCTGATCGGCGGCGGTCGGTTTCTGGGAGTTCTGGTCGCCCGGCTGCGGTTTGCCGTCGTTTCCTTTTTCGCCCTCCGCGGCGGCGTCTTGCCGATCGCCCTGTTCGGCGTCCTGTTGATCGGAGGGCTCTTCCTGCGGCTCGCCTTCGCTGGATGCATCTTGCTCGGCGTCGCCCTTCTCGCCTTCGTCGTCGGAGGGTTGCGGCTCGCCGGTGTTTTCGCCCTCTTCGTCCTGCGGATTCGGCTCGTCGGCCTGCTGTTCGAGGTTTTCCTTTTGCTGCTCTTTTTGTTCTTCGAGCAGTTTTTCGGCTTCTTCTTCGGAGACCGGGGCCTGAATGCTGATGTTGAGCTTCGGCGTCGAACGGCGGTTCGCCACAGGCTCTTTGTTGTCGTGCGCTTCGATCCAGAACGAGATGATCTCGCCCGGCTGCAAATTCAACGGCTTGAGTTTAAAATCGTGAAAGCCATGAAAATCCTGCTGCAGCTGGCCGTCCAACAGCGGCTCTTCAAAGATCGGCTCCCCTTCCTTCTCGACGCGGAGAATGACGTACCGCAGCATGAAATCGGGGTCTTGCGCGGTGACGGCGAGCGGGACGGCCGCATTCGCGGGAAGTTCGAGATCCTGCGTCGGATCGTGCAGCGTCACTTCGGGGGGAAGATCGGGCCGAATGTTGAGGGAGTACAACGTCGGCGCCGGGTCGGTGTTGCCTTCATCGTCGCGGCATTGGATGCGGTAAAACTTCGGCGACGTGCCGTCGGAGCGAATCGACAGCGTCCATTCGAGCGACAGCTTGGCGCCGTCGGCGATATCCATACTGATTTCTTCCGCTTTCGCCGCGGAGTTTTCGTCGTCGATGAACAGCAGCACCGCCGAGGCAACCGGTTTATTGGCGCTCGCCTGAATGAGGACTGACGTTCCTTCCCAGGCGTCGATGTGTCCCCCCGACTGCGTTTTCTGGTCGAGTCCCATGTAGCGCGGGTATTTGAAACGCACGCTGTCGACGGTCGCCGACGGGGGCTGCTTGACGGTGACGTTAAACTCGGGACTGACGGCGTCGCCGGCGGAGATGGAGTACGTGAAATTCTGGAGAATCCCCTTGCCGTTTTCGCCGGTGATGATGCCTCGGAACGAGCGCAGCCCTTCTTCGACCGGATACATGCGGATCGGTTCGTCGACGTGCCGGCGGTCGATCGTGGTGTAACGCAACGTCACCTTTTCGGGGAGTTCGCCGAGAATGTCGGCGGTGACTTCAAACTGGCTGCGGGCCAGAATGACCGCGTCGCCCGGATTGACCGCCGAGATTTCGGTGCGCGTCGCCACCGCCCGGTGCGGCGTCGGCAACAATGCCGCCATAATCGACGGGGTGATCGGTTTCGGCGAAAAGACGGTATACAAGCACGAAATCACGACGAGAGCGAGCAGCGTGTAAGCCGTCCGCAGCAGCAAGCGGTTGTCGACGGCCTGTTCGACGTTGATCTCCGCCAGTCGGACCGCCGCCCGTTTTTCGAGCGCCGACATGATGTGGGGCGAAATCGTCCGGCCGCTGCCTTGCAGGTCGATCAGGTTGAGCAAGTTCCCGCGGAATTCGGGCTCGTTTTTTTCGAGCATATCGGCGGCGTAAAGATTATGCACGTTTTTGACGTAGGGGATGACGACTTTGTAGATCATCCAGACGGAGGTCGACGCGACGAGACCTCCCAACAGCAGCAATCGCGGCACGAAGCCGATTCCCTGCGGGACGAGCCAGTGGTCGGCGAGCACGAAGAGGAACAGATAACCGACGACGAGGGCGAGCACCCCCATCAGCGCCGTCAGCACTTCGGTCGTTTTGATGGTCGAGCGGGTCTTGGCCAGCTTGAGCGAGATGAAGTCGCGGGAGTCGACGTATCCGGAACGGTTTTCGATGCCCGGTTGTTGCAGCGTGGTCGACATCGACGTGCCTTTCGAATTCGTACGTGCGGTCGTTTCCGAGATTCAGACGCGACGCGGATGAAAAAGTTCCCAGGTTTCGCCGGTGTCAGCGACGCGAAATTCGTTCACCGCCCTGAATTATATCGACGCCGGTCGTCATTTGGCTATGTGTGAATCGGTTCTTGCGGAATATTTCGGTTATCCGGCGAACTGCAGCACGATCGTGGCCAGACTTGCGTCGAGGACGATCCGTTTGCGGTCGTACTCGGGGGTGATCACAACCATTCCGCGCAGCTCGGACCATTCTTCCTGATAGACGATCTTGCCGGTGCGGCGGTCGAGTACCAACACGGCGAATTGGCCGCGCAGATTGTTCTGCTTGAGCGATTCCGGGTCGTACCGCCGGCACGAGAAGACGGCGATCGGCAAGTTGCCGGGCTGAGCGAGATCGTAGGCCTGGTACTCGATATTCGTTTCCCATTGCAATTTGCCGGTCTCGCGTTCGAAGCTGCACACCGGCCCGTTCACCGTGCGGCTTTCGGGAGGGACGAACGTCCGCTGCATCGAGTTCTCGGGAGGGGCGGTGTTCGTGAGCAGCAGGTAAGAATCGTCCGATCGCACCAGCAGGAATTCGAGCAGCGTGTGCTTTTTCAGCTCGATCTGATGCGTAAACCGCACCGATCCGTCGGCGATGCGAAACAGCGTCAGCAGACCGGCTTGATTCATAACCGCGACTTCGTCGTCTTCGACCAGCCAGATCGACCTGTTGCCGTCGAACTGTTGTTCCCAGACGTTTTTTCCCGTGACGAGATCGAGGAGATACATCGTGTTCTTCGACTCGATCTTCTTCCAGCACAGCATCGTTTGTCCCGAGGCGAATAACTGTTCGTATTCCAGCGGGACGGGGGTTTGCTTGATTTTCACGCCGCTCCGGGCGTCGAGCACGAGTGCGTGCGAGCCCTGCTGCGGTGCGACGACGAGCACGTCTCGATGCCCGAACAGGTTCGAACTGGCGGGGACGTCGTTGCGCGTCCAGAGATTTTCGCCGGTGAGCGTATCCGCGGCGAAAAGCTGCCGGCCGACCTGATAGCTGATGTAATTGTGATTGATCGGCCCGACCTGTCCCAGAGGACTGCGTCCGATGTCGAAGAACTGGGCGCGTCGCAATCCCCCCGCGCGGATGTTGAATTGCCGTTGCACGCCCGGCGTCATCGAGGGATCCTGGGAGGGATCGATCAAAACCTGCTGCCACAGCACCCGGGGGCGGTCGCGCGATTCGAGCGTGTCGACGACGAGGAATCCGTGAATCAGGTTGATCACCAGCAGATGGTTGTACGACTTCGCCGTCATGCCGTTGAGATATTGCGGAATCACGAAATTGACTTCATCGAGCGGCAGCGACCAGCGAATGCGTCCGAGCGGGTCTTTCGCGCGAATCTGCGTCCGCTCTTGATCGATCTCCAGAACCCAGTTGCGGAAAAACATCCCCGGATCGCCGTCGAATGCGATCGCCGCATAGGGCGTCAGCCGGTCTTGCGGCCGCGGCGTTTGGCTGACCTCGATACGGCCGGCCGGCCAGTTCACCGGCTGAGCGAGCGCGGCGCCCGCCTGCGAGATTTCGAGTTTCCAGGCGATGGCAAGCGCGGCGCCCGTTTTGCCGGGATAACACTCGACGCCGGCGAAGCGATGTTCCAGTTCTTCGAACAGACGAGCCGTTTCGTCGTACCGCTGCTGATCGAGCAGCAGCCTCGTCCAGTCGGCGTACGCATAACCGGCGATCCCCGGATCTTTCGCGTCCGTCAACGCGGCGAGACTCATCTCCCGTTCGAGCGCGGTCATCGCCGGTTTGCCGAGTTCGACGGCCCGTTTGCGCGCCACGTCGGCGAGCCGATGATCGGGAAAGTTTCGCGCGAATTGAGCGAAGGCCTGCGGATCGTCTTTCCGCGAGATCGTTTCCCAGCGGCGTTGAATTTCCCGGTCGAATTCGCCGCGCTCATCCTCCGTCGCCGAGCGATAAACTTCGCTCAACTGCGTGCGAATCCACGTTTGGGGCGGCGTGCTCAGCGTATTGTCCTGCCGGACGTTTAACGAGGGATCTCCCGCCAGATCGGAGAGTTTAAGATACTCCGCAAACGCGGCGGCCTTGTCGCCCCGTTGATTCAAACCGTCGGCATACAGTTTCATGTAGTCCCAGCGGAGCACGGGGGCGTTCAGATACGGTTCGACTTCCTCGCGGAACCGGCGATATTTTTCGAAATCGAAGCGCAGTCCCTCGGTGAGCGCCGTGACGAAACGGTCTTGTGCGCGGGGAGTCGGCATGACCTTCAAAGACGTTCGCAGGTCTTCCAGTCCCGCTTGCTCCGCTCCCTGGCTCAACCGGATTTCGCCGCGCAGCGCTAACGCGGCGGCGTCGTTCGGATTCTCCTTCAGTGCGGTCTCGACCCTGTGCCGAAGCTCGCTCAACGGACGGAATGCGGTCACGCGGTCGGGGGTCTGGGAAACGATCATCCCGGCTGCGCCGACGAGGTTGCCGAGCGCCACGTCGTCCGAGACGGCGGCTCGCGTCAAAATCTGCCCGTTGACCAGATTGATGTGCAGGATTTCGCGATTCTCCATCGGCAAATAATACAGCAGTCCCGAGCGCACGCCGCGGCCGCACGGCTGCGACGTTAACGTCAGCGGGCCGTCCCATGCGGGCGATCCGTCGTGCAGCCAGTGACAACGAAGCTGATGCCGATCGACGATCAGCACGCGCCCGTCGGCGACGCCCCCCACGAATAATCCGTTCTCGTGCGGCAAACTCCACGCCAGTTCGCCGTCGGCCAGCGAGATGCAACTCAACTGTTGTGAACCGGGAATCGTCAGCAGCACGCGGCCCTCTTCCACGACGGCCAAACCGTCGAGCCAATACGCCGCAGTCCTCCACGGAAGCTGCATCGCTGCCGGCGGAAACGCGCGCACGAACCGCGGATCGGCCGCTTGCAGCCGGTCGAACGACATCGCCGTCTCGTCGAGAAACGACCACAACAATTCTCGCCGAACGAGGTCGACCGCCGTCACCGCGCCGAGACCGCTCGGGCAGATAAGCACGCCTTGCGACAACGTCGGACTCAGTCCGTCCAGCGGAGTCATGACCGCTCCCGCGGGGAATTGATACGTGGCCGTCAGTGAGAGTTCCCACTCCAGCCCCCCGGTGCGGGCGTCGAGCACGACGAGCAACTGCTCCGAACCGTCCAGCACCAGGCAATACAACCGGCCGTCGACGGCGAGCGGCGGGCCGAGAAACGTCAGTCCCGCCAGAGGCAACTCAACTTCGCTGCGTCCGTCGCCGGCTTCCCAGCGGAGCTTGCCCGATCGAATATCGAACGCCAACAGGCGATTGTAACCGCGGGGAGTCAACGGATCGACGACCAGCCGCCGGTCTTGGTCGTGCGTGCGCAAGTATCCCATGTCGTCGAGAACGTACACGTACTCGCCGTCGCTCGACATCGTCCCCGACGTGATGTTATGCCACGCCCGGTTCAATATCAGCCTTTCCAGCGGCGATTGGCCGCTCGGCAAGTTCACGTTTTGTTTCAGACTCTTGTCGATCAGCACGTCGGCGGCGGGATCGATGACGATCGTCTCCCACGCCGCTCGGCCCGACGACAGGTGCACCGCACCGACGTGGTTGAGCGTGCGATACAACACGTAGTCGCCGACGATGAGCGGCTGCGCCGTCGGAATCGGCAAGCCCCCTTCGCGGCGGTTTTTCTTCTCCAGGCGCCGCCAGGCCGCTTGCACGAAATTCGCTTTCGCCGGGAATTGCGACGGTTCCCTTAACAAGGCGGAAATCTCCCACGACGGCTCCCACAGCGGGTTTCCCGGCGGCCCAGCGGCGTTTCGCTCCGGCGAACCGTTCGCCAATAGCCAGGAGGGCGGACCCGCCGCGTCGCCGGCCAGCCCGCCCGCCTCGGCGTCCGGCGAGATCGGCGCCGTCTTGTCCGCAGGCGAGGGACCAAAATATTTCGCGAGCCAGGGAATGATCCGATCGGCACCGGCAATCGGCTCGGCGGTTGCACCCCCGAGAACGATCTGGGCCGAATTCTCGATCAGCTTCACTTCAATCAGCAATTCTTTCGCGCGATCCGGTGATCCGCCGCGATACCAGCCCGCCGCCGCGAGAACCGCGACAGTGTTGCGGCGGTTGTTCGCGAGACGAGGCGATCGCCACAAGGCCTCGTACAGGCGGGCGGCGGCTAAGGGTTCGCGGTGATCGAAGTTCCACGCGGCGAGCCGTTCGCGAGCCAATATCCCGGAACGCGTGACCGGATACCGCCGCACGAGTTCATCCAAAGTCGACTTGCTGTGATCCTGAAGATATTCCTCCCACAACCGATCGGCGTTCGTCCCCCATTGCAGCTCGTATTGCTCGAGCATGTCGGCGGGAAGCTGTTCGAGCAACTCGCGAACCGTCCCCTTAAGGCTGATCGAACCGGCGACCGGCCGCCGGGCTTCATTCAAAAAGTACGAGTCTTCCTCCGCGTCCAAAATGCTTTGCAGCAGCGTTAGGGCTTCGGCCGATTTTTCCGTTTGCAGCAACGTCAGAGCCGAATTCCAGTCTTGCGTCATCTGCCGGCTCGTCGGAAACGACACCGGCAATTCCTCGATCTCACCGGGACGGGCTTCGCCCGCCGCTTGATATTTGCTCAGAATTTTCTCGAGTTGAAACCAGCCCCGAGCCGGAGTGAGCGTCGAAAACAACGCCGCTACGACCACGATCGATCGCCCCGCCACGCCGGCGATGAATGAGCGCAACGGTCGATGATCGTTCGGCGCGGTTTTGATCGCGCGAGATCCCGGCCCGCGAAGTCCGATAAGTCGGCTCACATGCATGACAGACCTTTGCTGGATGTGCGTTCCCTCGCATCACGGTCAACGCCCCGCTACGGCAAGCACGCCGCGGCGAAATCGCGTCCAGGCTGCCCGTCGCCCAAAAATGGAGCCAACCGTCGACCGAATGATGAATTCCTCTTCTACTCATCATGACTTAAGAGGATTCAACAGTCTATGTCAATCGGTGCTTGCCGCTGCTTCAGCAGGGGATTTTCCGCCGATACGGAAGTCGACGTGCCGGTGGGGGTGGCACTGGCGGCTTGCTTCCCCTTTCTGCGCGACGAAGACGGCGGGGATAAACCCCGCCGCTCTTGTCTCTCGACTATTCCCCCCCCGCCGATTCCTTCTTCTCTTTCTCGTCTTCCGCGCGAAACAGGTTCTGGTTCACCGCTTTGACTTCCTGGCCGATGCCGGCGACGGGAACCTTCGTCTTAAACACCAGCGTGGTGGGAGGCAAACAGCTCTTGTCGTTGCACGCCTGGTAGCGAACGTGAATCTCGATTTCATCGACCTGACCGGCGGCGGTGACGGGGACGCTGATCACGCCGCGGATCGCCACCCGGCCATCGTACGTGTGCACCGGTTCTTTCAAGCCGGGCAGCGTAATCGGATGCGATTTCGGATACTTCACCTCGTCGAGTTCGCATTTCTGTTTCGATTTCAGCGTCATCGTTGTCGCGATGAAATTGTCGGGCATCGCCGGGTTGGAATTGATGTGCCAGCCCTCTTTGACCGTCACGTACAGCAGAATCTCACATTCTCCTCCCGGCGGAAGTTTATCGACCGACAAGAACGGCCGCACCGAGATCATGTCGGGCTTTTTCTTCTTCGGCGGGGCGTTCGGCTCGGGCGTCGCCGTCGGTCGCTCGTCGAGGTTCTGACCGAACGCCAGCATGACGGGAGCGGAATCGATGCGATCGTTCGCGCCGGCGGCTCGGTCGAGCAAGCCCCACGCCCACGCGCCCACCGCTGCCAGCAACAACGAAAGTGACGCTTTCCGCAGCGGTTTGATCAACGAATCACTCATCTGCATCGTAATTCCTGTAGTGAAGCCGGCTTCCCGTATCGACGAGACTTGGTTTTGGAACAAACGAGACTGTCGCCCCCGAGGGCCGCTCGATACGATATCTGTGAGGGGACGTCATCGGGAAACGCCATAAGGGATCTGAACGACGACGGCTGGCACAAAATTTTTCGGCGAATGGGCGGTTCAATCAAGTGGGAGACTTCGCCTCGCCCACAATTTTCTTCTGCAGAAAGCTTCCGACGTGACACCACCTGTTTTACAGGCTTTGGTCCTGGCTGACCAGATCTATGTGGATCGAGAAACCGGAAAAAAGGTGATCGCGGGAACCTTCAACGCGCTCATCTCCGCCAAGTTCCCCAGTCAGTTCGAACGGAAAACCTGGGCCTACATCTGCCTGACCGAAGTCTCGGGCGAGACCGACATCGTGCTCAGGTACGTCGATCTCGACGACAACTCGGTGCTGCTGGAGTCCCCGCCCATGCAGGTCAAAGCCGCCAGCCCGCTGCACAGCGTCGAAGTGATTACCGAAATCCCCCCCTTCCCGATGCCGAAACCGGGGACATACGCCTTCGAAGTCTATTCAGGCGACGACATGCTGGGTTCGCTACGAGTGACGGTGAACGCGATGCCCGAGAAGGGGTGACGGCGGGCGTGAAAAGTACAGCCCCCCGACGAGGACGACAGAGCGGCGAACGCCGCGGCAGCAATAGAAATCCGATGAGCGCTATCCCGGATTATTCATGACCTCTTACTAGCCCGAAGCGCAAGCGAGGGACTGCAAACGAGTGCCCCT
>JBBECD010000185.1:0-16923 GCA_040881995.1 Planctomycetaceae bacterium | reverse complement strand
GCGAATGAGTCATGGTCGCGAACCGAGAAGCGCAAGTCGTGACCCCTCGCTTGCGTTTTTTGAAGTCGCGTTATCGATGATGTCGATCCAATTCTTCCGCCCCGGCAGGGGCACAACAATGTAGCCTCGGGCAACGCCCGAGGTCGCGAAATCCCGCCGGATTTCCAAGCCCCGGCAGGGGCGAAACAGGTTCTTCGTCTTCTTCCAAGTTCGTTGTGTCGCCCTTCCCGGGGCTCTGGCGACGTGGTCGCTTCGCTCCCCCGGGCGTTGCCCGGGTCTACATTGTTATGGCCCTGCCGGGCCGGAAAACCAGGCATTCGCCATCGATAGAGCGCAACTTCAAAACTTGCGTTTCGGGCAATCATCGCCTTTCTGCCCCTCGTCCCTCCCTCACGCGGCTCGCGTGATGGTTTTCTGCGATTCGAGTTCGGCGTGGATCAGGCAGCCGCGGGCGACGGCGTGTTCGCCGAAGATCGGCCAGCGGACTTCGCTGAGCGGAATCGGGCCGCTGAGCGATGCCATATCCTGCTGCAAGCCCGAGACCACGGCGGAGCCGCGCGGGCACTCGCCTCCCAAGAGCAGCGGCATCGCGGGACTCGTCGGCGTGAACAACTCCGCGGCGGTCAGTCCGGCGAAATGATGCTCCATCACCGTTTGCATCACGCGGCATCGCGTGAGGACGTCATCGGCCGACGCGGCGGCATTTATTGTCTGATCGGTTTCGTCGCGGCCGGCTTTCAGCAGCACGGCTTGAAATGCATCGCTCACATCCAGCGGCAACACGTCGAGCAGGTCGACGCTTTCCTTCCACAGTACCGTACCGTGATGCATCACGCAAAAGTCGCTGACCGCGACGCCGAGATGCAACACGATGCCCGAATACCGGCAAGAACTCAATTCCGCTAGCGCGAGCGCCTGCGCGGGTGAAACCGCGGCGACGCAGTAACCGCACAAATTGATGAGTTGCGTGAAGAAGTCGATCGTCGAACGTCGGGGGTCGCTCCGCGACTGTGAAAACGCCACACCGCACAGGTGGTTTGGAGTCTCCGCCGTCGGCAGCAAGCCCTCCATGAGATAAGCGAGCATCTGTCGGATCGGAGGCTGATTCTCCGGAACCTCGCCGTCGGTGAGCAGCGGCAAACATGCCGAATGGAACACATCGGCGTATCGCTCTGCCAGTTCGCCCCAGAGCAGCCAATGGCTGTCGCACTCGGCATAATTCAGCCGCAGTTGGTCGAGCAGTTGCCGATGGATCGGCGACTTGCCGACGGGAACGACGTCGGCGCGGCAACTGCGGCCGGCGAGCACCGTGTCGTCCGCGCGGAGCGAGCGAAAGCAGAGGGTGGTCAAATCGAGTCCGATGCTCATATTTTTCGCTCCCGCTGCAGATGTGCCAGTGCGCGGTCGAGGCGTCCCTCTTGCACCGACGCCCCGTGATTCATCGTCGACCGCTCGGCATCGTGCCGTGGAAGATGCGGCCAGGGAGCCGATGCGACAGGGACCGTCGGCGGAGCCGGCGTTTCAAGCGGCCGAGACGTTTTCGGTTTGGCGTTTTCCGCCAAGTCCCCGACGTGCCGTTGCAGTCGGCGCGCCGCCGTTCGCGCCCGTGCTTTTCGTTTATCGGCTTGAGTGATGCGCATCAGACGAGTGACTGTTTTCTCGCGACGTTGCTCGATGCCGAGCGGGCTCGCCGTCTCAATTGAAGTCTCGTCACCAATCGGCACCGCGACGGGAATTTTTGATTCGACGGCTGATGCATCGTCCCAGGGGGAACGACGCGGCGACCTCGTCTCGTTGCCGCGATCGAAGTGCCGCGGTACAAGATCCTGAGCGGCGTGTTTCGCGTGTGAGGTGAATGAGAACGTCTCGCCCGTTGGCGTCATCGAAACCATTCGCGACTCGCTCGATGTTTCCCGTCGAATCGCGGTAAAGCCGCGAGACTGCGTCAGCGGTGCAGGAAGCTCGTGCGATGGATCGGCGCGCAGCAGCCGTTCGATATCGAGGCGTCCGTTCAATGTGAGCGGACCGGCGAGTGGAAACGGTTCGTGAACGACCGGGTATTGATTCTCCAAAATCGCCGAGAGCAAAGTTCGCGGCGCTGTCACCGGCGACGAAGCGGCTGAAACGTTTTGTTCCGCGGGAACCTGCAGCAGTGATGCCGCGGCCGAAACGGCTGATCGTGCGATGAAACGAGGCTTCATCGTCCACAGAACGCGCCCGGCAAGCAGAATGACGATCCCCAGCCCGGTCAACACCCATAACGTCGTCGAACTGCTCGATTTCAAATCGCGTGACGCGTCATCATCCGCGAATTCGGCGGCGAGCAAGTCGTTTCGTCCCGGTTTCCGATCGAACTTTTCGCGAGAGGCGGTCGCCGTACCAGGATGATAGGGAACGTTGGAATCCGGGATGTCCAGCGTCTCGCCGAAATTTTGCGTCAGCCGTCGTTTCGAGGATGCCCCTGTGTCGCGCTCGGCGAAGACGCGCGGCGAGACGTCCGGCGGAACGGCATGCAAAAAACTGCGCCCGGTGGGGAATCGTTCCGCATCGGGAACGGGTTTTATCGCGGGGCCGTTCGCTTCGGTCGAGGGCGACTCGAAGTGCGGCCCCGACAGATGGGGGGAAGGAAGCTTCTCGACACGTTTCGGGAACTGAGGCGTCCGCGAATCGCCGAACGGCAGTGGAGCAACCGGTTGAGCCGCTTCCTCGGGAAACGGCGCCGGTTCTGAGGGATTGATAACGGGTCGTTCGCGGTCCCGCTCGTCGGCGACCAGTCCCGTCGCTTCACCGCGGCGAGGCGGACCTGGTTGGGCCGGACGTGCGGCTGTCGGCGCGAGGGGAGCGGCTTCCGTATATTGCACCGCGGTGATGGCGGGAGGAAGTTCCGGAATACGGCTTTGATCGACCCGCGACGGTTTGAAAATAAAGACCGTGCCGTCGCTTAATAGGGCGTCGGCGTTTGTCGATTGAGCGGCCGGACGGTTTTCGTCGCGGGATGCGCGGTCCGCGGCATCAAATCGGCCGGATGCATCCGGACGGCGACTGCCGGGTTCGATGATTTGCACTTCGGATGAAATGTCGCGCGATTGATTAAGGAGCGCAAGCACGGTCTGTAACGAGGCGTGCTTTTCTCGCAACGGTAAAACGACCGGCCGGTCGATGAGATTGACGCAAACGACGTGTGTCCGTTTATCGGTGAGCGCGACTGCTCGATTGGACTTTAGCGATGCGCCCTGCGTGCCCGACGAGCGGTCTTCGACCAGCACCACGTCGTGATCGAACAAAGGATGGAGCAGCGGCGCGGGGTTATTCGGTGAGCAATAGATTTGCAATCCGCTCCGCTGATCGCGAATAATACGAATGGTGCCCGATGCATTCCCGGTGAGCGATCCGGCTTGTTCGATGAGATCGGCGACGGTGGGCGCACGATGATCGGACGGCCGATTCTCGAAGCGATAGACGCCGGGACGGGCAATCGCGCCCACGATGGCGACGTACACCGGCCTGCCCGGCCGGGAGAGTGTGGTCTGTTGCGGCTGCGGTCGGTCATCGGCGAAACCGGAGCCCGACCGAAGGGGAGCGGTCTGAGAGAACACCAGCAGGGCGGCGATCAACCAGCGATTGATCCTGTGGTGCATAACAGGGCCTCGTAAGATGGAGCAACGTTGAAGCGGGATCGGCGGCGGGACGCACGACAAGGATTATCTGAGGCACAAACTTAAGGGAGTAAAACCGGAATAATCGGCAGAATCTCCCTTATCGGAATTATCGGCACAGAGCCCCCATTTCATCATCCAAAATTCGCGGCAGGCAAAATTCCTGGCAAGGATGGGCTGTGTAATTAACTGTGATATAATGAGTTACGGCCACATGACGAATTGACGGCGAATTTCTGATCGGGAAAGGAAGATCATGAGTACGGCAAACGAGGCGTTCATCATCGCGGGAGCGCGGACGCCGATCGGCAAGTTTTTAGGGGCGTTGCAGACCATTCCGGCAACGGAACTCGGGGCGATCGCCATTCGCGAGGTGCTCCAGCGGGCCGATGTCTCACCCGAACGCGTCGATGAGGTGATCATGGGGAATGTCCTCTCCGCCGGCGTCGGTCAGGCACCGGCTCGCCAAGCGGCATTAAATGCCGGTCTGCCTGCGACCGTTCCCGCGGTCACGGTGAACAAAGTCTGCGGGTCGGGGCTCAAAGCCGTGATGCTCGCGGCTCAAGCCGTGCGGTTGGGGGACGCCAAAATCGTCGTCGCCGGCGGCATGGAATCGATGTCGCAAGCCCCGCATCTCTTGCTAGGCTCGCGTAACGGTTACAAGCTCGGCAAGATCGAACTGGACGATTCGTTATTGCTCGATGGATTGTGGTGTGCCTTTGAAGATTGTCACATGGGACAACACGCCGAGCACACCGCCCGCACGTTCGGCGTCTCGCGCGACGATCAAGACCGGTTCGCCCTGGAGAGCCAACAGCGAGCGCAGGCGGCGGTCGAGCAACGCCTGCTCGATGCGGAAATGGCACCGGTAATCGTCAAACATCGACGCGGCGAAACGGTGATAAACACCGACGAAGGTCCGCGGCCCGAGACCGATCTCGCGTCACTCTCGAACCTCAAGCCGGCGTTCGATCCGCAGGGAACGGTGACGGCGGGGAATGCGTCGATGCTCAGCGACGGCGCCGCCGCGGTCGTGGTGACGGATGCCGAGACCGCCAGGAAAAGTTCGAGCTCGTGGAAGGCTCGCATCGTCGCCTATCACACCAGCGGCGTCGAGCCGCGTGATTTGTTCATCGCCCCGGTGCATGCCGTGAGAGACGTCCTCAGGAAAGCCGGTCTGACCGCCGCCGACATCGATCTCTTCGAAATCAACGAAGCGTTCGCCTCGCAGATGGTGGCGTGCATCAAGGAACTCCAGCTCGACCCGGCGAGAGTCAACGTGCACGGCGGTGCGATCGCGTTGGGGCATCCCATCGGGGCCAGCGGAACCCGCGTGCTGGTGACGCTGCTCTCGGCGTTAAAACAACGAGGACTCTGCCGCGGCCTCGCCAGCCTTTGCCTCGGCGGCGGCAACGCGGTCGCGATGATCATCGATCGCGAAGGCGAAGCGTGAATACTTTAAATTCAACCGCTGTCGATCGCCGCAAGCGGCTGCGACCGTGGATTGCGTTGGCGTCGGTGATGATCGTGATCACCGTTCAACTCCGCGTGCAGGGCCGGTTGTGGTGGTGCGCCTGCGGCGAGTGGTTTCTCTGGTCGGGCGACGTCGTCAGCCCGCATTGTTCGCAGCATTTTCTCGACCCGTATGCCTTCACGCACGTGCTGCACGGCGTGTTGCTCTGGTGGGCGTTGCTGGTAATTGCACCAAAGATGACCTGGCCCTGGATGCTGTGGTGGTGCATCGCGCTTGAAGGATTGTGGGAACTTCTTGAGAACAGCCCGATGATCATCGATCGCTACCGCAATCACACGGCGGCCCTGGGATACGAAGGGGACACAGTCATCAACTCGCTGGGCGACATCCTCAGTTGCGGCGTCGGCTTCTATGCCGCGTATCGCCTGGGCATCCGCAAGTCGATCGCGCTGTTCGTCGCGTTGGAGTTGTTGCTGCTATTCTGGATCCGCGATAATTTGACGCTCAACGTGCTGATGCTCGCCTGGCCGGTGGAGGGGATCAAGCAGTGGCAGTTGGGAGCATGAGCACGCCCTCGGCCCCCAGCAAGCGGGGAGCGTAAGCTCCCTGAGACTGAGCCCCTCATCCCCCACAACCGACCCTCGTTTCACGTGAAACAAGCAGTCTGAAAATCGCGAGGCGAAAATCGAGCAAAAATGCAGCGAAATGCGCATCACAGCGCACTTTTCGCGCGTCATAACCCCTTCTCCCCCCGGGAGAAGGTGGCCGAAGGCCGGATGAGGGTGCATTTTAGCGCGCAAAAGTGACCAAAAAGCGCAAAAAACGGTGAAAATCGACGCTTTACGCGCATTTGAACGCAAAAAAGCGCGCCGGAATCGACATCGTGTCCGAAATCGAACTCATGACACCGTCAGCCCTTACGAATCTCTCACCGGTGCCCGCCATTGCGCGCTGCGCACGCATGTCATCGCGTGCATGTAAACCGGCGACTTTTGTCGATGAAGCCCCTCCCAAGCCACCAATCCAGGAAGCCGAGGCAAACCAGGCAACTCCAAATCACCCGCCGCCGCCAAACAAGCGAATTCCCCAACAGATCGGGTCGAAATTTGGAGAAAATGGATAAGCCGGGTCAGCAAACAACACCTCAAAAAGTAGTTTGAAATGCATTTTGCGCGCACGAAACGCGCGCAAAAGCGCCACTGGCGCGCTCAAAAGCGTCACTCGCGAGCGCAAAAGCGACACTTTGCGCCCATCTCCGCACAATTGCAAACATCACTTTGGGAGGAATGTGCGTATGGGGTCGTGTCAGTGGTTCGGGGTCAGTGGACCGTCGTCAGTGGTCAGTGGTCAGTGGCCGGGCGTTGGGAGCCGATTCGGCCAGGTGCCGACCCGCTCCGCGCAACCATACGCCGATTGAGGCGTTGATGGTTCGCATCATTGTCGGATCGCTGTTGGGGAAGCGGCACCGCGTTTGGATTTTGGAGCGATGTTTGAGAAGGGAGGGTTGTTTGTGAATTGGGTCGATGACGCGTGCGAACCCGGTCACCTCGCAACGCCGCGATTCTCTCACGCCAGGTCCAGCACGAGCGACAGGCTGCCGCATTCTTGGCCGCGAACGCGGCCGCAGGGGTAAACCCTGCGGCTCTTTGAGGGGGAGGTTTTTTGAGAAGGGCTACGCCAAGCAATCGAAAAATCCACATAAAATCACACTGGCCGCAGCAACCGACAACGCTATCGCCGCATTCGCGGAACACCTAGATAGAGCATTCCCGATTCCATAGGCTCGCGCCCACGGCTACATGCTCACGCGGCCTTCGCCGCTGAAATCTAGCATTCGACTCGTCGCCGGGACGACCAGGTTCCCGCACCCCAGCGGGGTGCCAGCCATTAGCCGGTGTGTTGAGCGCCAGCGAAACCACCGGAACGGTCGATCTTCGCGGCACCGACCCCAGCCGGGGTCGCAGCCCCACCAGCTCAGGCTGCTCAGATCTCGATGCGATTTTTCGGAGAGGTGATTGCCCGTCAGAAGTTTCACCCGGATTATTCATGGCCAGGGACATCCCGCGCAGTGTGCTTCATACTAGCCCGAAGCGCAAGTTTTGAAGTTGCGCGAGATCGTCGCTTTCTTATGTTTCAACCGTTTATTGCTTGATTCTTACGGCCTGAAAGGCCAACCACAAATTAGCCCAGGGGCTGCGCCCCTGGAAACGGTCCCCCCTATGACGAAGAGGCCTGAAGGGCCGGCAGTTCAAATGCAATTTCGTACGACAACGAACTGTTGGCCCGTTGGGCCGAGAAGACGATTTTGGGGACGTCTACCAGGCCCTGCGGGCCTGGCTGGGAGAATGGCCGCCCCCTTGGGCCTGAATACCGCAAGACAACCTGTCCATTGAAGATTGGCGGCTGCTCTAATGCGTCAGGGAATGCTGATCCGCTCTCGGATCATCTTCGTCCCTTATGATCACCGGTGAGAAACGTTATGATTTCGGCGAACGTCTCTTATTCCCCGCGCCATTCATGACGATCGCCTGAACCGCCTGTAATTGTGAACGACAACCGAGGACCGCCGTGGACGAACTCCGCCGCCGCATTGTCGAAGATCTCTCCGGAATGATCACGGGCGAAGTCCGTTGTGATCGTCTGGTGAATTCGATGTATGCCAGCGACGGCAGCCTGTTTCAGGTGACGCCGTTGGGAGTGGTTTTCCCGCGCGATCAGGACGACGTCGTCGCCGTCGCTCGTTACGCCGGCGAGCAGAACATCCCGCTCATCCCGCGCGGCGCCGGCACCAACGTGACCGGCGCGTCGCTGGGAAACGGCCTGATCGTCGATTTCTCGCGGCATATGAACCGCATTCTCTCGATCGGCGAAACGACCGTGCGCGTGCAGCCGGGAGTCGTGCGCGATCAGCTCAATCAGGCGCTCGCGCCGCACGGCCGCTACTTCGCTCCCGATCCGTCCAATTCGGCAATCACGACGGTCGGCGGAATGCTCGCCGTCGACGCCGCCGGTTCGCATTCGATTCGCGACGGATCGGTGCGCGATCACGTGCGGCTGCTGCACGCGGTGCTGATCGGAGGCGATCATTTCGACGTCGGCATCGAATCGCTGAAAAAAATATACGCGCGGACGACCGGTGAATATCACCCGTCGAATCCCAACGGAGAGGACGATTCTCCCTCGCAGGCGCGCAAGCGAAAAATCATCAGCCAGCTCGGACAATTACTCAACGAACGGCAAGCGCTGATCGAAGAACGGCAGCCGCTCCTCATTCGCAACTCCAGCGGTTATTTTCTGCGCAACGTGTTGTCGGACGACGTGCTCAATCTGCCGCGCCTGCTCGTCGGTTCGGAGGGGACGCTGGCGATATTCACCGAAGCGGTATTGCACACCACGCCGATTCCTCCGTATCGCGGCGTGGTGCTGATGCTCTTCGCCGAACTCGAACAAGCCGTCCGCGCGGTACAGACGATTATTCCGCAGCAGCCGAGCGCCTGCGATTTGCTCGATCGGCGATTGCTGATGCTGGCGCGCGAAGCCGATTCGCGCTTCGAGAAAATCGTATCGCCCGCCGCCGAAGCGGCACTTTTGGTCGAACAGGTGGGATACAGCGCCGAACAGGTGCAGCAGCGGATTCAGCAGGTCATCCGCCAGGTGCGCGCTCTGCATTCGCGCGTGCAGATCGCACAAGAATCGTATACCGACGAAGAGGTCGAGTTTCTCTGGTCGTTGCCGCGAACCGTTGTGCCGCTATTGTCGCAGTTGAAAGGGCAACATCGGCCGCAGCCGTTTATCGAAGACGTCGCCGTCCGTCCCGATTCGTTGCACGAGTTTCTCGTGCAGACGCAAAAGGTCTTTCAGAAGCATCAGGTGACGTCCTCGCTCTACGCTCACGCGGCGGCGGGGCAGATCCATCTGAGGCCGTTTCTCCCCGCGCTCATGCCGCACGACGCCCGCTTCCTGCAGGATCTGGCGCAAGACCTGTATCAGGTGGTCTTCAGCGTGGGAGGAACCATCAGCGGCGAGCACGGCGACGGCATGTCGCGGACCGGGTTCGTCCGCCAGCAGTACGGTCCGCTGTACACGGTTTTTCAGCAAGTCAAGGAGATTTTCGATCCGCACAATTTGCTCAATCCCGGCAAAATCTTGTCCAACGAGACCGAACCGCTCGTGCAAAATCTGCGGCTGCAGCCCGAAAAAACCGAAGAATACGTCGAACTGCAATTGCTCTGGCGGCCGGCTGAGATGGTGCAAACGGCCGTCCGCTGTAACGGCTGCGGATCGTGCCGCACGCTCGATCCCGAGACGCGGATGTGTCCGCTGTTCCGGCTCGATCTGCACGAGGAATCGAGTCCGCGGGCCAAAGCCAACGTGATGCGCAATCTGGCGGCGGGACAGATCGATCCGCAGATCATGACGACCGCTCCGTTCAAACGGCTCGCCGATCTCTGCTTCAACTGCAAGCAATGCGTCAAAGAGTGTCCGTCGAACGTCGATATTCCCCATCTGATGATCGAAGCGAAAGCCGAACATGTCTCGGCCAACGGCTTGCCGAACACCGAATGGATTTTATCGCGCATTCACGCGGTGGGGACGTGGGGTTGCCGGTTGTCGTGGCTGATCAATCCCGCGATGCGGAGCCGGCCGTTTCGCTGGTTGCTCGAACATCTGGTCGGACTGGCCCGCGAGCGGAAAGTCGCCCCGTATTCCAGCAAACCCTTCGTAAAATCGCTCCCCAAAGAGTTGACGACGAAACCCGAAAAAAAAGGCGATCGCCCCCGCGTCGCATACTTCGTCGACTACTTCGCCAATTACCACGACGCGGCGATCGCCCGCGCCTTCATCGCCGTGCTGCAGCACAACGATATCCCCGTGTTCGTTCCGCCGGGACAGACGTCGTCCGGCATGGCGATGGTCTCCGCCGGCGATTTGCAGGCGGCACGGCGGCTGGCCCATCAGAACCTTCGCGAGATGATCGACCTGGCGCGCGAGGGGTTTCGCATCGTCTGCACCGAACCGGCGGCGGTCTTGTGTCTGCGCGACGAGTATCCGCTGGTGCTCGATCACCCCGATACGCAACTCCTCTCGCAAAGCGTGCAAGAGGCGGGGGCGTTTCTGAAAGAACTGCACGAGCAGAATCTGCTGCGGACCGACGTCGGCGAACTGGAAATGTCGGCCGGTTATCATCTCCCCTGCCATTTGCGGTATCTGACGTCGACCTCGTCGTTTTGCGACCTGCTGACTTTAATTCCAAAATTGCAAGTGCATACAATTAACGCCGGGTGCTCGGGCATGGCGGGAACGTTCGGCCTCGCCGCGGAAAACTATTCGCGGTCGATGCAGATCGGCGAAGAGTTGAGGCACCAGATTCAGGATCCGGCATTCCAGTTCGGCCTGACCGAATGCAGCAGTTGCCGTACGCAAATGGAGCAGGGGACGAATCGGCGCGTGCTGCACCCGATTGTCGTGCTCGCCTGGGCCTATGGATTAATGCCCGAGTACCGTCAGGAATTCACGACGGCGATCGCCCGGTAACGGTATGCAAATGAAAATTCTCGACATCAAAGCACCGATGGAATTGCCAGGTTATCCGATGAATTGTCAGGTCAAATTATTTGCGCGGGCCCGCGACTTGGCCGGTGCCGAGAGCGTGACGGTGACGCTGCCCGAGCCGTGCACCGTTGCCGATTTACGCCGCGCTCTCGCCGAGCAGCATCCGTCATTACAGCCGGTGCTGGCGAGTCTGTTGTTCGCCGTCGACAATCAATACGTGACCGACTGCATGACGGTCCCCCCGCAAGCCGAAATCGCCTGTTTCCCCCCTGTCAGCGGCGGGTGAGGAATCGGCGGATGTCGTGTCGCACGCGGATTGCTGAATCACGGACGCCATTCCCTTGCGGACGGGTTGCCGGAGGGCTAGCATCGACGGCAACGCAGATGCTGTTCGACGTGAAGCGGTTCACACAATTTTTCTGACGATCGATTCTTCATCTTTGGAGCCTCTCCCATGCCATTCCCTGCCCCTGTCGAACCGGGTCGTGTGTTTCAACAGTTTTTGCAGGCTCAAGGGTTGGCGCTGCACGAGCACGATGAACTGCCGCGATCGATGCAGGAATGGACCGCGCTGAAGCAACAGATTCGCGAAAAGCTGCAACAGTCCTGGGGGCCATTTCCTCAGGAAAAATGCGACCTTCAGCCCGAAATTCTCGGCGTGCTCGAACGCGATGGCTATCGCATCGAAAAAGTGGCGCTGCAAACCCGGCCGGGAATTCTCATGACGGCGAATGCGTATGTCCCCACGGATGACGGCAAACGCTCCGCCGTCCTTTGCGTGCACGGACACTGGAAAGGAGCCAAGCAGGATCCGGTCGTGCAGTCCCGCTGCATTGGCCTGGCGAAGCTCGGGTTTTTCGTGCTCGTCGTCGATGCTTTCGGCGCCGGTGAGCGGGCATTGGGGAAAGCCCTGGGCGAATATCATGGAGAGACCGTCGCTTCGACGTTATGGCCCACCGGTTTGACGCTCGCCGGCTTGCAGGTCTACGATAACATGCGGGCCGCCGATTATTTGCAGTCGCGGCCGGAAGTCGATCCCGAGCGATTGGGAATTACCGGGGCCAGCGGCGGCGGCAATCAGACGATGTATGCCGGGGCGTTCGACGAACGTTTCAAATGCGTCGTGCCGACCTGTTCTGTGGGCACGTATCAAGCCTATCTGCACGCGGCCTGCTGCATGTGCGAAATGGTGCCGAATGCCATGACCTATACCGAGGAGTGGGGCGTCCTCTCACTGGTCGCTCCGCGCGGGTTGATGGTCACCAGCGCCACGATGGACGCCTATCAATTCTCGGTCGACGAAGCCAAAAAATCGGTCGCCGCGACGAAGCACGTCTTCAAACTCTTCGGCAAGGAGAACAACATCGCGCATACGATTATCGAATCGCCTCATGCGTACAATCAGCCGATGCGGGAAGCGATGTACGGCTGGATGACGCTGCATCTGAAAGGAGAGGGGGACGGTGCGCCGATCGCAGAGCCGCAGTTCGAACCCGAAGAGCCGGAAGCGCTGCGATGTTTTCCGGGCGATTCGCGGCCGGCAAGTTTCGTCACTTTGCCGCAGTTCGCCGCCGACGCGGGGAAGTCGATTCTAAATCGTCAGCGTCAGCCCGAACACGCCGAGGAATGGGAAGCGCAGCGGTTGATGAAGTTGCGGACCTTATCGAAAGGGCTGTTGGGCTCATTCCCGGAAGCCGTTCCGCTGAAGGCCGAGGTTTTTGCGACCGATGACGACCACACGCAGCGGATCGAGTTCGATTCCGAACCCGGCTTGCGCTTGCAAGCCCGATACCGTGCCCCGGGCGATACAAAAATCTCGCGGGTGGCCATTGTGCTCGCTATGAATGGCGCCGGCGCGGTTAGCGAGACCGCCTCGCTGCTGGTTGAACGGGGTTGGGGCGTGCTCGCGGTCAATCTCCGCGGGACGGGCGAGACCGCCGTCACCGGCGACCAGATCGGCCGGGCCCCCGATCATAATTCGTGGGAATGGTCCGCATGGATCGGCCGGCCGTTGATGGGGCAATGGGTGTGGGACATCGGCCGGGCGATTGATGCCCTGCGGGAGTCGGGGCTGGCCGATGCGAAGGATTTCGCCATGGTCGGCCTCGATCAAGCGGGACTGGTCGGCTTGACGGCGTCGCTGTTCCTGACGGAGATCAAGCAGGTCTCCGTCATCGGCGCGCTGGCGAGTTACATCAGCGATCGGCCGTACGAAGGACAACGGCTCGGCGTGATCGTGCCGAAAATATTGCCGGAGGTCGGCGACGTCGGTCATCTGGCCGCGCTCTGTGCTCCGCGCCCCTGTCTGATCGCGGGAGGAGTGAACGGCGCGGGAGCCCCGCTTTCACAGGCGGCCCTTATCGATCATTACTCGCTCGCACAACGGATTTACGAATTCGCCGAAGCCCCCGAAAATCTTTACGTGACGGCGGAACTAGCCCCCGCGGACGTCGTCCGCTGGCTGGAGACGTCCATCTAGGGATGAGGGATGAGGGATGAGGGATGAGGGATGAGGGGACGCCCATCGCGTTTTTTCTGACTCATCTTTCATCCTTCATTCTTTCGCTCTCATCCATTTCCCAAGAGAATCCCGCTCCCTACGACCGCACAATCAGTCGCAGATTGTACTCCGCCGTCGATTGCTCGCCGGAAAACTCGCTTCACAATTTGCATTTTCGCGAATCGTCCCATATTCACAAAATCGCAGGAAAGCTTCGTCGGTAAATTGGCGATATTAGGAATGAAGAACAATATGGACACATTGAAATCATTGCTGTGACTTTAACGATGCCGGCTCGGGGAAAACACATCCGGCCTGGCCGTTTTTCTCGTGAAGTTGAACGAGACAGTCCATCTGTTTTTCAAGGGATTGTCCACGTGCAGTGAGGCAAACATCACTGATCTAATTCTCTTTTTCACTGCTTCCCCGGGAGGCCGATTTTGCAAAAGACGCACGGTATCAAGGATTGGGCCAGCCAAATTATGACGGATCCGAACAAAGGAATGCGGGGTCTGTTCTGCTTGACCATCATTGGCGTGGTGCTGGGCTTCCAGCTCCTCATCGCCCAGCCATTGCTGCGGAAAATCACCTCGCTCGAATACAACATTTCCACCATGCAAGACCAACTCAACGTGCTGACCCAGGCCCAGCCGGTCGCCGGACAGACGACCTCGCTGCTCGCCAACTTGCATCAACAGGCGTATCAACTCCCCCGCTCGCGCTCCGCATTCGAGACGCTGGTTTCGTTCCGTCAGCAAATTGAACAAGAAGCGGTGCACACGCAGCAAGCGGCTGAAACGCTCGATCATCTGCTGAGCTTGCAAACGCAACTCGTCGAACAGGGAACGCTGACCGGGTCCGCTCAAACCGCGATCGAAGATCTCGCCAGTCTTCAAGACCAACTCATCGCCTCGAAGACGAACGCGGTGGATGCCTCTGTCGCCATCGCCGAACTGTCGGACGTGACGAGACTCGCGAAAACCGAAGCCGAACAGGCCGACGCCGCGCTCGCGGCGCTTAAGCAGCTCGGCGAGATCAAGGCTCAGGCGTTATCCGCAGACGGCGAGTCGCTGGCACAGGCGAAATCGCACGTCGAACAGTTCGTCGCGCTCAAGAACCGCATCCTCGACGGAAGCGACAACACCGAATCGGCCCACTCGCACGCCGAAAGCCTGTTAACCCTCGAAACGGCTCTCATCGCCGACGACGTGCAGGTGGCGACCGCGGCGACGAATCTGGATTCGCTCATCGACATGCAGTCGCAGCTCAATGGCCGCACCAAAGACATCAACGATGCCCTAGGGACGCTGGAGATTCTCACCGATCTGCACGATCAACTGCAGCTTCAGGTCTCGTCGATGGAAGGCATCCGCCGCAGCCTGGTGGAGTTCGTACTGCTCGAAAGCACAATCAACAAAGCCGTCACAATCCTCAAGCCGCTCTCGGAGCTGGCGAACTTCCGCCGCATGACCGATGAAGAGATTCGTAGCGCGGCACGAGCGATTCTCGACGAACGGGCGTCGCGAGTGACGCAGCGCACCGCACAACCGCAACCGCAAGACCTCGCCGCTCCGCCGGCGGAAGTCACCAACACCAGCGACGATTCGGTCTCCGCAAAACAACCGACCGTCAACGATACGAACACCACTTCGACCGAAACGAACGTGACCGAGGGATTAGTTCCCTGGACGCCGACGGCTGAAGAGTAACCGCTTATGACGCTAGTCCCTCTCCTCTGTCCTTCGGGGCGGGGAGAGGGACGCGGTTGCATCCGGTAAAAATGTGAAACGCAAAAAAGGCCGGACGAATTTTCGTCAGGCCTTTTTTCGTGCGCAAACACCGCGGGAACGACAAAGAGCGGCGGGGTTTATCCCCGCCGTCCTAAAAGTGACCGCAAACGCACGCATTTGAAAGCCCCCTCGCGCGGCACAGTTTTCGCGATCGCTAATGATCCGCACACAGCGAAGACGGCGGGGATAAACCCCGCCGCTCGTTGCCGGACCGGGTCTTGAGCATTTTCCGCGACTCGCGTATCATGTCTTGAAGTGGCATACCAAAGGAGGAATATCGATGTTGATCACTCTCGAGCCCGATCTTGAGACCGCCTTGAACGAGCTAGCCCGTCAGCACGGCGTGGCTCCCGAGGATCTGGCACTCACGGCATTGCGCGAGCGTTTCCTCGCCCCTCCAAAGCGAATTCAACCGCGGGATGAGTGGGAACGCGGCCTGTTCGCGGCTGCGACCGACTGCGGCGTATCGCTGTCCAATGAGGCGGTCAGCAGCGAAGGGCTGTACGAGTAATGGCGTATTTAGTCGATACCAGCATCCTGGCTCGACTGGCCAACTCGGCTGACGCCATGCATGCGGTTGCCGCCGCGGGATTCGCTCGCCAATAACGAAGCGACGACCAAATACCTTATCGGCCCGATTGATCGAAGGAATGTGAGGACTAAAAAAGTACCCAAACGTACTACACACAGGTGGTCACATGAAGCGGTTAACACGTGAGAGAACGTCGGCGTCCGACGGCATTAAGATCATCTATGAAGAAGAGCGCCAATTCCTCTCGCTGGTGTGTGAGCCTGATGCCTTTGTTCGGTACCGAGAGCTCGCTCGAGAGAATCTTGCTGACCTTCCAGAAATCAACGTCGACGAGGTCGTTGAACTTGTCATTGTGGATTTCGCTGCACTCGAGGCGAGACGCGATGCGCCCAAAAAACGCTTATGGGAAATGCTCGGCGTTGGGATCTTTTTGGTTATCCTCGCGCTGGCAGTGATCGGCGTCGTTTCCACCATACGCTGGGTCGTCCCCTAACTACGCGGCGATGTTAAGGACGACAATCGTGTATACTCATGTATTAAATAAAGGGGCCGAGGCGTCAACAGCCCGGCTGATTTCAATATTTTGAATTCCGAGTAAAGTGCGTACGTTATTCGGAATGATTCTGATGAATACAAGTTTAGCATTTCATTTTCAGTGAGTCCGTAACTTCAGATGTCAAAGCGGAAAATCAAGCCAAAAGACACTCCAACCCCGGTTGGAAGCTTCGCCATCGCATCCGAATGGCATCGTGTTATTGATGAGCTTGATCGCGAAAGCGATCGTGGAGTGGCATTGATAGCTGCCGCGTTCCTTGATACTGCCTTGAGATCATTGCTGGAGGCCAGTTTGGCTGGCGGCCAAACGGTCGCAGACAAGTTGTTTAATTCTCCCAATGCGCCGCTGGGTACTTTTTCATCGCGGATTGCTATGGCCTACGGCCTTGGTCATATCGGCCCTCACTATTTCAATGCGTTGGAATCCGTCCGAGAGATACGAAATGTCTTTGCCCATTTTCGCCGAGCATTGACTTTCGAAGATCCAGAAATTCGAAAGTGGATCGAATCGACGTTCACGTTGCCGTACATTTTGCCTTCTCCACCACCTGACTTATCATTAATGCGTAATCGCTACATTTGGACCACGGCCGGGATTCTTGCATGGATTTCCGATGCAAAACGGAAAGCCCAGCGACCCTCGCTACCAGAAAACGCGTGATGAACAGTCGCGTAGGGCATGCGCCAGCATGCCTTCCTTGGGTGCTAAGATGCCCAACTTTTGTCGTGCCCCTATGTGTAGCGGGACAATCTTCTTTGAGGGACGAAGTTGATTGAATCAGATCGGAAGGCATGCGGGGGCATACCCAGGCAGGGCGATTGCACGCTAAATCACTTGCCGAACAGCACTTTCGCTAGGTACG
>JBBECD010000184.1:0-16987 GCA_040881995.1 Planctomycetaceae bacterium | reverse complement strand
GCAATGGGCACAACATCTCGTAGGACTGCCAACATTTCCGGATAGATTCTTAATGCCAGGTCGAAATCAACGTCAACCGATCGCATTCGGAAGTAAACAATGACTCGTCGTACATTCGCCTGTTTCTGGTCCGTCGTCATCATTGGCTTCACCACCTGCTCGCTCACCGGTTGCGGGACGGCGACGACGCCGACATCCAACAATAAAACCGCGGCGCGGACGAATGACGCGGCGACCAATGATCCGGTCGCCGACGAACCTGCCGATACATCAATGGAGAAGTCCGCTACGAAAAAACGCACGTTCCGCCCCGTGCAACTCGGAGATTCGCATGACCACAGCCACGCTCACGGCAGTGACGACGCGGCGGCGCACAAGAACATGGAAGACGTAATGACGGCTCTCCAGCCGTTGCAGGTTGTGCTCGGCACATGGAACGGCATCACGAAGAACAAAGTCGACGACTTCAACGGCATGGAAGCGGTCGACTGGGTGTGGGACTTGAAGACCGATCCGCATCAGCCGGCGCTGGTGTTCAATTCGCCGAGGGGAAACTACGTGCGCACCGCCCGGCTGACGTATCTCGCCGACCGCGATAAATTTCAACTGACGACCGCCGACGCCGACGAACAGGAGAAAATCTACGAAGGAGGATTCACCAAAGAGGTCGAAGACGTTCCCGGGGACGATAAAAAATTGCAGCGGACGTTCGAACTCACGTTCGAGCAGGTCTCGCCTCCCGAGGTAAAAAATTCAGGCCGATTGAAACTGCGGCAGCTCGACAACAACCGCTATCAGATGGAACTCGCCGACCGCCGGGGGAAGAACTGGCACGTCGCCGACATCGTCGCGTGTCAGCGAGAGGGAACGTCGTTCGCCCTCAGCGACACGAACTACGGCGAAAAGACGTGTATCATCTCGCAAGGTCTGGGGACCATCGCCGTGAGTTTTGAGGGAAAGACATTCTACGTCTGCTGTTCGGGCTGCAAAGCCGCGTTTGAGGAAGACCCGAAGAAGTGGATCGCACGGAGGGAAGCGCGGGGGAAGTAGTCCAGGGTCGAGGGCCGGAAAAGTCAAGAGTCGAGAGACAAGAGTCAAGGGCCAGAGAAAACGTTTAGCCGCGACGCGGAGGCTTGGCGGAGCGGAGCGCTAGCCCGCGTCGAGTTGACTCTCAATCCGTAATGCGCGTCGATCGCACATAGCGAATCACATCGCCGATCGTTTTGATTTCTCCATAATCCTCGTCGGGAATGTTAAAATCATATTCCTCTTCGACGTACATTCTCACTTCAACGACATCAAGTGAATCGAGTTCCGCGACGTGGAGGAGATCTTCAAGTTCTGCCAATTCGGGAAACCGCTCGCGGAGGCACCACAGCAAATGTCCGCACTGCGGACACGGGGCATCGCCGGTGTCGAGGGACGGCTCGATCTTCGACGTTCCGCCGCAAATGGGGCAGCGGCTCGAATGACCTTCGGGGGTGCGGGAAGAGATGGTCATGGGCTACCACCGAACGGCTATGACGTTGTGATGCAAGTTCAATGATACGAATGAAACAACTCACGAATTCATGTGCCACTCGCCTTAATTTTTTCGATCGGAATATCGATCGGCAGACCGACTCTCATAAAAAAACGCGCGAATGCTTGGGCCAAATGCTCCTTATAAGGAGGGCACAAGCGAAGACGCGGCTGGCCGCGCCCGATAAAATCACGAACCTGAGCCGTCGGGGCGGAGTAAATTTCTCGAAAATTTACGACGGACACGGGGAACGTGATTTCGCTCGAATCGAAGTCAGAGACCAGGTGAAATCCTGGAATATTTCCCTGCCGCAATCGCTGCAAATAATCGGTTTTCTTCCAATGCTGCTCCCCCCGCTCCGACGCAGTTCTGATGATATCCGCAAGCGGAGTGATGGGACATAAGACAAGGCTTCTCGCTTTTTCGTGCTCTATGTCACATGACTGAGTCAGCACCACAACGTCCAAAGCCTGAAGTGTGACGTCATATTCTGCGTCGTCCGAGGTGAATGCACGATTGATATTGAACACTTCAAAGTTCTGCAAAATGTCTCCTTGCTCGAGGCTCTCTTGGTTATGGATGACCGTGTACCAGGGATAAACAATTTCACTCGACGCCATTATTCACCATCATCCAAGAGATTCGGATTAAACGTCCATTTGCTTCGCACACGTACGTGAAATTTCACCCGCCTCTCCGACTTGGGTTGCACGGGAACGAATAATAAGTTTTCCATCGGAGTCTCAGGTGAATCGTTCATCTCGGATTCGCCACTTTGATTGATGTCTTCGACGTCCGTTTTGACGTCGAAGCGCTCTAGGAACCTCAGCGGCTCGCGAGCGACCTTCACGTAATCCGTCAGCTTGCGTTCCGCCGATTCCCGATTCGCTTCCAACACAAGTTGAACAGCCTCTTTGAGATTCGCACGAGTCTCTTCCAGCGTTTCCCCCTGTGTGTTCGCTCCCGGCAACTCTTCCACGAAACCGATGTAACCTTCGGGAACCTGAATGTAGACGGCGGTTAATTCCATGTACGGAACCTCGATGCAATTGACGGAAAAATGGGCAACACATGAATCATACCGCCGTCATCGTTCGCGATCAAAGGAAAATCGTTTTATTGTCCATCCACCCCGTAAAACTCCCACCACGCATGACCGCCCGGCAACTCCTCCGTCGCTGCGAATTCGAGATGCAGAATGCGACGGTGCATGGTCGTCGCGCTGGGCGAACGATGGCTTGAATGAATCAACAGCGGGCGCATCGCCAAAACGCTGCCGGATTCGCCGAGAATTATTCCCGGTTCGAAGTTCTCGACGATCATCGTCTTGCCCGTTTTGTGCGAACCGGCGAGGACGGCGAGCGGGCCGTTGTCTTCCGTTCGCGGATCGATGTGGATGCGGAGCGTCAGCATCTGTTCGAGCACCTCCCGTGGCGCTTCGCAGTGCGGGACGCCGGCGCGGAGAGTCGGCTTAGAGAACCGCCGACTCGGCGGCGGATTGGGGCGAATCGCGATCTTCAGATCCTTGTGCCAGGGAAGGCCCCAACTCTGTTCCGGCGGTTTATCGAAATACAAGCCGCGGACGAGACCGCATGCCGGGCCGAGGACCGACATCAGCAGTTCGATGAGTTGCGGTTTCTTCCAGATCGTGCGGGCGAGGGGACAGAGTTCGAGCACATTCCGCGCGGCGTACATGCCGCCGTTGTGCCGGCGGATCGCTTCGCGGCTTTCGTCGTTTCGATCGACAAGTCGATCGAGAGCCGTCCGCAGTTGGTCCATCTCCGCGGAGGAATAGACATCCGGGAGGAGCGTGCATCCTGCTGTTTCGATTTCGTCGCGATGGTCGGTGCCGGTGGCAGTCATGGTGGGCGAATTCTATCGCGAGCGGATTTCCGCCGGCAACGCGGGTTTTTCGCGACGACGATTGTCGAAATTACATCGGACCGTTTGGATGCGTCACAAGTTGATTGTCGGTGCCAAGTTCGGACGGTTGGTGCAGACGGATAACACGACGCGCAACCGCTTTCGGTATAATAGATTACGACTTTTCCGCCCTGTAAACCCCACATTGACCCTGATGGCGATTTTGCGGTATAGTCCGCCGCATTTCAAGCTCGTGCTCTATCAGATGATATTTCTGATTTAAGTAACCCGAAGCGTAAGCGAGGGGGTTCTAACGCGAACTATAACGTCAAATAGCTCCCTCGCTCACGCTTCGGGTTACCATGAAGACAATTTCCGATCAAACCGAGAATTGATCTGACGAAATACCAGGCCGGTACTGCAGCGATTTCGCGTTCGTTCAAGGAAGAAAAACGCGAAAGGAACCCTCACCCCGGCCCTCTCCCGGAGGGAGAGGGAGCACGAAGAAAACGAGAATTCATTCAAGGATGATGTCACATGAGTTCGGCTCATCAATCGTCGATCGTACCTTACTCGCGATTCGAACAACTCGCGGAAGGGCGGTCGATTTTGCAGCAGGCGTCGGAGACGCTGGCGACACTCGCGAAAAAACTTGAAGCGAACTTTTGCGACGCCGTCGAACTGCTCAACTCCTGCAAGGGAAGCGTGATCGTCACCGGCATGGGCAAAGCCGGACTCATCGGACAGAAAATCGCGGCGACGTTGTCATCAACCGGCACGCGGGCGCATTTTCTGCATCCCGCCGAAGCCGTGCATGGCGACCTCGGTTGCCTGCACGCCGACGACGTCGTGCTCGCGCTGTCGAACAGCGGCGAGACCGAAGAAGTCGGCCGGCTGTTGCCGATCTTCCGTCAGATGGGTCTCCCCATCGTCGCCATCACCGCACACGAACGCAGCACGCTCGGCTCCGCCGCCGAGATCACCCTTGCGTTGGGACAAATCCGCGAAGCGGGACCGTACGGGCTGGCACCGTCGACGAGCACGACGGCGATGCTCGCGATGGGGGATACGCTCGCGCTGGTGGTCAGCCGCTTGAAAGGCTTTTCGCCGAAACAATTCGCCGTGTTGCATCCCGCGGGGAGTCTGGGATTGAAGCTCAAGTCGGTCCGCGAAATCATGCGGCACGGGCTCGAATTGCGTATCGCCCGTCATAATGAAATCATTCGCGAGATGCTGAAAGCCCACAAACATCCCGGCCGGCGCACCGGCGCGGTAATCGTCGTCGATGAGCGCGATCGCATCGCCGGCCTGTTCACCGACAGCGATCTTGTGCGGCTGCTCGAAGAACATCGCGAAGGGCAACTCGACCGGCCGGTGAGCGAAGCGATGACACAGCGGCCGATGACGATCGACGCCGACGCGACGGTCGAAGAGGCGGTGCACGTGCTCTCGACGCGGAAGTTCAGCGAGTTGCCCGTCGTCGATGCCGACGGCAAACCGATCGGATTGATCGATATCACCGACGTCATCTCGCTCATGCCCCAGGAAGCGACGGAGTAAGCCTGTGTCGGTGTGGAGTCAGACAGTTCGAGCGCGGCAGACGGTTTATCAACCGGTGAGCGCCGTCGTACGGACTGTGATTCTGACTTCGGCTCTGACGTCGCTCTATGCGGCGTATTCGACGTGGGTCACGCCGCACTTCATGCCGAAGCCAGCGCGGCCGCAGGCTTCGGCTGCTCCGGCGCTGCTTCCCTCGATACTCACGGACAACGTCGCATGGGCCAGGAAATACCTCGCCGGTGATCCGTGGACGTTTCAACCGGGTTATCAGTTCCGCACGCCCCAGGCCTTCGTGTACACGAAATCGTGGAAACATCTCGAAAACGGCGACGTGCTGTTCGAGCCGTTCGCACTCATCTGGCGACGACAGGGCAAAAACGGCGAAGAAGAACCGATTCGCGTGGTGAGCGACAAGGCGCGCATTACATTCGCCCGCGCGTTCAACATGTCCGACCCCGATCCCGGACGGGTCATCAAAGGATCGCTCGAAGGCCGAGTGAAAATCCTCGGGGGGGACGGATTGATCATCGTGGGGAAGGACTTCCACTTTTCCGAGAAATCCAAGATCATTTTGAGCGATCACCCCGTGAAGATGCAGCAGGGACCGAACCGCGGCCGGGCCAATCGCATGCAGATCGATCTCATCACCAACGTCACCGGCGAGAATGACGGCAGGCCCGCGATCGCCGGTTTTCGCGCGGTGAAGTTTTCGAAAGACATACAGCTCGACGTCGTCGCGAATGCCGATGGACCGGCGGGGGGGACGCCGATTCGCATCGAATGCGAAGAGAGCCTGATCTACGACGTCCCCAGTTCCGTGGCCCGGTTCGAGGGGGCGGTCATCGTGCAGCGCGAGTCGGCCGATGAAAAAATCGACGAACTGCACTGCGACCAACTCCGGTTTTTCTTCAAACCGCAAGCGGCTGAGGCGAAGCCGACGACGGATGTTTTGACATCGGCGGAGCCGACGCTTCCCTCTGACGGACTCCCCATCGTGACCGGCATCGAGTCGGGACTGGCTCTCGACCGCATTCACGCCGACGGCGAAGAGGTGTGGTTGTACTCCGACGCCAGCGGCATGGAGTCGAAGATGAAGGAATTGGTATATCATCTGAGCGATCGCATCATTCGCATGACCGACCCGCACGACGTCGTCGTGCGGGTGAATTCCGACGAAAGCGAATTGGAATGCCCCGTTATCGAACTCAAGCACGACGAAGCCGGTACGATCGTTTCGGCCCTCTGTGAAGGGGCCGGCTGGATGAAACACAAAAACCCTGAAACACAACGACCCGAGTTGGAGGCCCGCTGGGAAAAACGCCTCCGCCTCTTCCCCGACCGGCTCTCCGGCCTGCGCGTGCTGGAACTGGAAGGCCGGGCCAAGGTCGCGCAGCCGCATCGCAAAATGGGACTCGCCGCCGAGACGATCCGTGCCTGGATTCGCGGAGAGTTCAAAGCGGATGCGTTCGCCACGGCGGCTTCACCTGTTGAGAATGCCGCTCCCCTTGAAGCGTCATCTGAGCCCGCGCGGGAAGTTCAGATCGAACGTCTGCTCGCGCTCACCAACGTGGCGATCGTCAGTCCGCAGTTGCGGGGAATCACGCAGCGGCTCGAAGTGCTGTTCGATCACGAGTCCGACGAGGCTTCGCCGACCGTGCTTGGCCAGGCCTCCTTCCCAGACGATCGCCGCTCGCGCGAACAACTTCTGCTGACGTCGCAATCGGGGCGCGTCCGCCTCACCGACGCGCCGACGTCGAAAACGCACGACGTCTTCGGCTCGCAACCGCTTATTCTTCGAGCCGAACGAACGCGGGTGCATCTGCGTCGCGGCGACGCCGAACAGGCCGATTCCGTCTCGCAAGTTTTCACCACGGGGAACGTGCTGGTGACGCAGGCCTCCGACGACGACGTCAAGATGCGCGACCTCGAAATCACCGGGACCGCGCTCAGCATCGTCAACTCCGGACCGGAGCAGGAAGTGCTGCACGTCGAAGGCCAGCCTGCTCAAATCCGCCGGCAGCAAATGGTGCTCGAAGGGGGCAACATCACGTTTGACCGCGGGCAAAACCGCTCGATCGTCGACGGCGCCGGACGCCTGCTGCTCCCCGTCAAGAACGGACTCGACGGCACGGCGTCGCCCCGCCCCGGCCGATTGGAAGTCCGCTGGCAGGAACAGATGGACTTCGACGGTCTGCTCGCGCGGTTCTTCGGCCAGGTGCAGGCCCACCATCATCACGACGTCATGCGTTGCCAGGAGATGCAGGTCACATTAAGTTCGCGCGTCTCTTTCACCGAGCCGCGAAACAAAGGAGCTGACGACCCCAGCGTCAAAAACGTCCGCTGCATCGACGGCGTCGAGGTCGAAAGTTCGGAGTACGAAGGATCGCAACTGCTGAGCATTCGCCGGGCGCGATTTTGGGATTTTAAGCTCGATCAAGCGACCGGCGACACCGAAGCGATAGGCCCGGGGCACATGACCGTCTGGCGTCGCGGTGCCGGCAAACGGGCCGCGTTTACTCCCTCGGCGAGCGTGCTCGCCAATCGGGCCACGCAAGCGGATAACGCCGAGTGGGAATATACCCGCATCGACTTTTTCGGCAAGTCGGTCGGGAACGTCAATCGGCGGAACACGACGTTTCAGGACCGCGTCGAAATCGTCTACGGACCGGTGCAGCATCCGCTCGAAACCATCGACCCCGACCGCCTCGGCCCGGACGGCGGCTGGATGCGCTGCCAGGAACTGCAGGTCGCCCACGTGCAAGAAGCCGACGACCTCCCCGCGCACATCGAACTGCTCGGCAAAGGGAACGCCGAACTCGACGGCCGCACGTTCCACGGCCTCGCCGACCAGATCAGTTTCGACGAATCGAAGGGTCTGTACATGCTCCGTTCGCTAGGCCAGCACAGTGCGACATTATGGCGACAGGTGCAACCGGGGGGGGAGCACAGCCGAACCGATTCCCAAAGAATGCTGTTCATCCCTGCGAAGAATCAATTGGAATTCGACAAGACGACGAGTCTGGATCTGGTGGAGTGAGCCGCGCCGCGACGCGAAACGCTACCAAAATCGCGTCAAATCAGCGGTCTGTGCACGCTAAAGTCGTCTTTCGCCGGCAAAAACGCGACATTTCGTCGTAAAATGCCCTGTAACGACGCGAAAAAACGCCTCTCGCAGAGCGAAAACGTCACTCGCAGGGCGAAATACGCCTCTCGCAGGGCGAAAAACGTCACTCGCAGCGCGAAATGCGTCACTCACGGCGCGAAAAACGTCACTCGCAGCGCGAAATGCGCGACTCACGGCGTGAAACACACGTCTCGCGGCACCGAAACGCGCGTCTTGCGGGGTGAAATACGCATCTTGGGACACGCTCCGAGCGCAGTTCGTGGGTTTTCCCCGATGGGCTGCATCAAGGTTTCATCTAACATTCATGATGTGGAATGTTATGATGAGACCGCCTCGACAGAGTCCTCAATATCGACACCCGTACGGCAGGAAATCCCTCTCATGAAAAGCATCCGTCTCTTCACCGCGATCGTGGCGTTATTGGCGGTCGGTTCGTTTCTCTCGTACGCCGCCGAAGACGATCAAAAAAGTAAAGCGAAAAAACGCCCGACGAGTTACTCGCCCGTCGTCGTCACCGAACCGTTCGAAGACGTCGTCGCCCGCATGACCGCCGAGAAGCCCGAACTGGCGAAACGTCATCAGGCTTTGCTGAAAGAGCGTTACGACCTCTCCGACCAATCCGCCGACGGGCTGACGATGAGCCGGAAGAAACCGATTCAGGTCGGCGTGCGCGTCAAACTCCCCGAAGGAACGACATGGGAAGATCTTGCCGAGTTGACGCCGGCGGAGATCAAGAAGCAGGATTTGTGGCCCGCCGGCTTCTTGCCCTTGCCCCACCCGAATCACGCCGAAGGAGGGATGGTCTTTCCCAAGTTCCACATCGATGAAATCAAGAAGCAGGAACAGCGCGACCTGACCCGCTTCGATCTGGATCACGATTTGCCCGAGCACTTTCTTCCGGAATTTCCCCCGCCGATTTTTTTGACGACGCGTCTCGATCTGGGCGACGTCTCTCAGGGAAAACTCGTTACGATCGACAACTTTTTTGAATTGTTCGACGGCATCTTGAACCCCAAGCAACTGGAAGGAGTCCGCTTGCTGGTGACGCCGTTCCCGCAGCAGCAGTTCAATCAGACCAACGACCGTCGTACGCTCAAACCGAGCCGCGGCGTGTCGTGTTTCGACTGTCACGTCAACGGTCACTCCAACGGGGCGACGCACCTCGTGGGGGACATCCGGCCGCAGGAGTTTCGGCACCGCATCGACACGCCGTCGCTCCGCGGCGTAAATATTCAGCGGCTGTTCGGCTCCCAACGGGCGTTGAAAACGGTTGAAGATTTCACCGAGTTCGAACAACGCGCCGCTTATTTCGACGGCGATCCGGTGATCGCGACGAAAAAGGGAGTCAACGTGCTCGAACGCGCCAGTCAGGTGCACTTCATGGCGGAGTTTCAAGAACTGCTCGATTTCCCCCCCGCTCCGAAACTGGATGTGTTCGGGAAACTCGACCCGGAACTCGCCGACGAAGCGGAATTACGCGGCGAGAAATTGTTTTACGGTAAAGCCCGTTGTGCCAATTGCCATCCCGCTCCATATTACACCGACAACCTGATGCACAATCTGAAGACGGAACGGTTCTTCGAACCGAAAATGATCAACGGCCGCCTCGCCGCCGTCGACGGCCCGATCAAGACGTTTCCCTTGCGTGGTATTAAAGACTCGCCCCCCTACCTGCACGATGGCCGACTGTTGACGCTGGAAGACACGGTGGAGTTTTTCAATCTCGCGACCGGTGTGAAGCTGACGGCGGATGAGAAAGCGGATCTGGTGGCGTTTTTACGGTGTTTGTGAGTTGGTGCTGAATTAAAGCCTTCTTCCATTCACCGCCATCAGAAGGAACGCAATTCGGTCGGGGAAGGAACCCCCTCACCCGGCCGCGATGCGGCCACCCTCTCCTCGCTCACGCTTCGGGTTACCGAGGACAACCTCTGGCTCTTGTCTCTCGACTCTTGACTCATCTCTTCCTTAGCACGTACACCACGTCCTCCGTCTCGGGGGCGATCGTTACCTGCTCGTTGATGTCGTACGTGAAATCGTGCACGCCGACGATGTCCCAACTCGGCGCGCCCGCGATCAGTTTTTCCATCTGCTTCGCCGTGTAGGTGCGGTAGTCCATCGTGTCGTCGATTTTGAAATGGTTGAGCGGCGTGTAAATGTCGAACGTGATGCCGATGTGTTCGTTGCGTTTTTTCGTGTCGCGGTTGATGATCCACATGTGCGTGTTGATCGCGAGATGTCCCCGGCGGGCCGACCAGCTTTCGGTTTCGATCGCTTCTCCCTTCGTCGGACTGAGATGCATCGCCAGCAGATACAAGCCCCCCTTCGCAACCGACGTCGCCATGCATTCCAGATGCGAGCGGGCCTGCGCATCGCTGCCGAGATGACGAAAACTGTTGATCAGATTGAAACCCGCGTCGACCGGCTTTTTCAATCGAAAATCCGCCATGTCGCCGACGAACGCACCGGCGGGAAATTCGTTCTTCACAAGCCGTTTGTTACAGAATTCGACCGCGTGGGGATTGAGATCGAGCCCCGAAACCTGATACCCCTGCTGCGCGAGGCGAATCAACAATCGTCCGGTGCCGCACGCCGGTTCGAACAATTTTTTCACCGGCCGCTTCGCGTATTTTGCGAACGCCCCCTTCAAAAAACTCAACTCGGCCTGGCAATCGGAACCGAATACGAGATCGTAATATTTGGGATAGTCGTACAGACTGCCGGTGAGCATTTCAGTCATATTGACGGCCTCCTTGGCCGGGGATGCGAACAGTAGAGTTAACTACAGAGGCGCCGAGCATGAAGAGTGGGGGAGGGGGAGACAAGCAAAATTGTCTGACTCATCCTTCATCCTTCATCCTTCATCCTTCATCCTTCATCCTTCATCCTTCGATGAAATTGCACTTCACGAAATCGGGCCGGCGTGGTATGCCATTCCCGTGAAGAGGTGAGAGTATAATCGATCGGCGCACTCATTCAACGCAGGCAGCACAGTTGGATCAACACATTCACAATAAACGGTACACGGTGATGGGACTCGGCAGCTTCGGCGGCGGGATCGGCGCCGTCCGGTTCCTCCTCGATCAGGGAGCCCGCGTCACGCTCACCGACCAGCGGCCCGCCGAGCAACTTGCCGAGTCGCTGGCACAGATCGACGTCTCGCGGCTCGAAGGTCTCACGCTGGGCAAGCACGATCCCGCCGATTTTACCTCGGCGGACGCCGTCGTCGTCAACCCGGCGATCAAGCGCGATCATCCGCTGCTCGAACTCGCCCGCCGAGAAGGCGTGCCCCTGACCAGCGAAATGAATCTCTTCTGGCGGCACAACCCCGGCCGGGTGCTCGCCGTCACCGGCAGCAACGGCAAATCGACCACGACGGCGATGGTTCACGCGATCATGTCAGCCACGGGACGCCGCTGCTGGCTGGGAGGGAACATCGGCCGGAGTTTGCTCGCCGTCGTCGATGAAATTTCCCCCGACGACTGGGTGATTCTCGAACTCAGCAGTTTCCAACTCCACGATCTCGACCGTATCGGGCAAAGCCCCGACGTGGCGATCGTCACCAATTTCAGCCCCAACCATCTCGACTGGCACGGCACGCTGGACAATTATCGGCACGACAAGCAAACGCTGCTGCGCTGGCAAATGCGGCATCAGACCGCCGTGCTCAATTTCGACGACGCCGACGTACGCACCTGGCCGACCCACGGCCGGCGGTTCGGTTTCGGAACGTCCGCGACGACCGATGAACCGGGAATCTTCGTCGACGGTGACGGCGTGCGTTATCGCGATGAACGACGGGAATTTCAGTTTCCACTGCGAGAATGGGTCTCGCTGCCGGGATTGCATAATCTGCAGAACGCCATGGCGGCGGTGTGTGCGGCGCTGTCGGTCGGCGTGCCGCTCGATGCAGTCGAACGGGGATTGCGGAGTTATCAGCCGTTGCCGCATCGATTGCAATTCGTCGCCGAGGCAGCGGGCCGGCGTTTTTATAATGACTCGCTGGCGACGACGCCGGAGTCGGCGATGGTCGCGCTCGAATCGTTTAACCAACCGATCGTGCTGCTGGCCGGCGGATATGACAAGCAAGTCGATCTCGGCGAGTTCGCCCGTGCGATCGGCCGGCGGACCAAAGCGGTCGCGCTCATGGGTCAAACGGCGACGGCACTTGGTAGCGCTCTGCCGAATTCCTCACCGGCGCGGCGAATCGGCGCCGATTTTCGCGACGCGTTCGACTGGGCCGTCTCGCAGTCCGCAGCCGGCGACGTCATTCTCCTCTCCCCCGGCTGCGCGAGCTACGATTGGTTCCGCAACTTCGCCGACCGCGGAGAGCAGTTCGCAGCGTTGGTCGAAGAGTACAAGGTTGCGAAAGAATCGCTGATGGCGTCCCACGGACCGGAGGAAACGTGAGCGGCGGGGTTTATCCCCGCCGTCTGCTTCGACTCGCCTGTTCAAGACGGCGGGGATAAACCCCGCCGCTCTTGGGGCGATGAAGACGATCGCTGTTCCTGACAACCGGTGACATTTCCTGTTTGATCTGGCATTGTATGTCGAATTGTGTCACCATAAAATTGTGACCGCTTTCCGTTCCTCACACGATCTACGAGTGTTGATGATGAAACCCCATTTTCTTCTTGGACTGATGTTGTCGCTGCCGATTTCCTTCGACATGAATGCCGCGTTTGGCGATGACGAATCCGCCGTCGAAGCGGCGAAGCCCGACCGCGTGCAAACGGAAGTCCCCGCGATCGATCCCGTGCAAATCGCCCAGTGGGTGCTCGCGCTCGATAGCGACGAATACGACGAACGCGAGTCGGCGACGAAGCACCTCATCGACGCCGACGTGCAAGCCGTCGAGGCATTGGCGAAAGCCGCCGCGGAAGCGTCGCCCGAAGCCTCGGTGCGCATCGCGCACATCCTCGAACAGATTTACGTCAACAGTGCGAGCGATCGGTCGATCGATGCCAGCGAAGAGGCCCTCGAAAACTTCAAGTCGCTGAAAAACCCCACCCTCGCCAGCCGGGCCGAACTCATTCTGCAGGCGAATTACGGCGTCCGCGAAAAGCGGGCGGTCGCCGAGATCGAACGGCTGGGGGGTACGATCAAAAAAAACAACCTGCAAAATATCAACTTCAATCCCAACGTCGCCATCGGATCGGAAATCGTACACATCGTCATTCCCAGGCAATGGAAAGGGGGGGATGAAGGACTCAAACACGTCAAACGCCTTACCGAATTGCCGGACTTGTATTACATCAAAGGAGCGAAGATTTCGGACGAGGCGTTAGCCGACTTGCAAAAATCGATGCCGACGACGCGTTTTCAAATTCGCGAATCCGCCGCATACCTGGGGATTTCCGCGCCCCAGCACCCTCGCGGGTGTCAGATCATGTCCGTGGAGAAAGGGTCCGCCGCCGAGAACGCCGGATTGATGATCGGCGATATCATCACGCAATTCGGCGATCAACCGATCAAGGACTTCGAATCGCTGATCAAAGAGATTTCGACCTGCGAACCGGGCGACAAAATTGAAATGACGGTCATCCGCTTCGAAGATTTCATCAAAATCCAGGTCGTGTTGGGGGAATGGGGCGCTAGGTAAAGGATGAATTATGAATTATGAAGGATGAGTCAGAAAGAGGCATGAGCGATCACAGTCTTATTCATTCCTCATCCTTCGATCGCTCCCCTCACCCGGCCGCGTTGCGGCCACCCTCTCCCGGTGGGAGAAAGTTTAAGTCTTCACCTCTGCCGGTGGGAGAGGGTGCGCCTTAACCGTCATCGATTTCGGGTTCATTCCAGCGCGTTCAATTTCAGAAAGTCGTCGCGCCAGTGATACTCGTCGAGCAGCCCGGCGGTGTCGCGGCCGAGGACGTGATACGCCGCGAAAATCGCTTCGATAGTCGCCAGTCCCCCGTTCGGGTCGGGGTAGTTTTTCGACGCGCGCGGATACGCCGTCCGCCACGGCGGGAGACTCCGCGGGGCGACGTTCTTAAAGAATGGCGCCATCCGCTCGGCGAGCCGCCATGTTCCGTCGAGCACGAGCAATCCCCGTTCGGCGTCCGCGGCGGAGAGCTCCGGCCCCCAGATCGACAGTTGCACGTAATTCCGCAGATCGGGCGGCGGCGTGACGGGGAAATTCCGGAACTCAAAACCGGAACGGCGCCGCAAACATTCGACGGTGCACTTCGACCGCTTTTCGCGCGGATGCACCACGATCAGCGTCGGCGGAAAGGCGAGAGAAGAAGAACTCATATCGGATCGTGCAACTGCAGGAGGACGTTTCACTCCGCCTTGTTTTTCTGAATGATTTCTTCCTGAGTCTTGATTTCCCGCTGCAACCGCGTGACTTCGGCGGGGTCGTCCATCTGCTGCCTGGCGCCCGCGAGCTGCAGCCGTAACGTCACCAGTTTTTTCTTGGCGACTTCGATCTGTTTCTTTTGCTTTTTGTCGAGTGACATGTCTGTTTTCTTTTCGAAAGTGGCCGCGTGCGCTCGGTCGCCACTGTAAGAAACCGGGCGAGATTGATCAAGTCATGGGATGACGCATGACGATCTCGCTCCCAAACTCCGCTTTGTCTTTTAGCCCCCGGTCAATGACCGGGGGGAATCGTTGCCCATTCGATTCCCCCGGCGACTCGCCGGGGGCTAAAAGCGAGGGGGCCTGAAGAACAGAGTTGTTCCCGCGACTTGGTATCGCGTACATTAGACGCAGGAAACGCCCGCCATGAACCACAAACAAGCCCCGCCCGCGACCGCCGTTTTTCCGGAGGAGTGCGCACAGTTCATCCGCGCGGGCGAATGCCTGCTTATCGTTCTCAGCCGCCCGCTGCGCACCGACGTTCAAAACAAATTGACCGCCCGGCCCGTCGTCATCCGTGGAACCGTGCATTATCAGTTCACGATCGCCGAGGGAACCAAACAGCGGCACGAAAATCTCACGCCCGACGAGGCGGCGAACCGCTGTATAGAACTCTTCGGATCGGCGTATCGCGAATGTCATCTGTTGACCGCGCAGGCCGACTGGAAAATCCGCATCGATAAGAGCGGCCACATGCGGCGGCGGAAATTGCCTCCCTCGAAACAGCCGACCGACGCCGCGGCATCGCATAATCGCCAAAAACAATATCTGATTCCCGAAGGGGAAGTCTGTCCGTTTCTCGTCGAGATGGGGGTGATGACGCCGGCGGGCAAGGTGCATGCCGCCAAGGCTCACAAGTTTCGGCAGATCAATCGCTTTCTCGAATTCATCGACGACGTGGTCGACGAACTCCCGCGCGGCCGGCCCTGGAACATCATCGACTTCGGCTGCGGGAAAAGTTATCTCACGTTCGCGATTCATTACCTGCTCACTCACGTGCACGGGCACGAAGTCCGCATCGTGGGACTCGACCGCAACGCCGAGATCATCTCGCACTGCTCGTCGGTCGCCCGCAAATTGAATTGTGCGGGACTCGAATTTCGCGCGAGCGAAATCGCTTCGTTCGAGTGGAACGAACCCGTTGATTTGATGGTCTCGCTCCATGCGTGCGACACCGCGACCGACGACGCCCTCGCCCAGGCGATCGCCTGGAAAGCGGGCGTGATTCTCGCCGTGCCGTGCTGTCAGCACGAAATCGCACGCCTCGTCGACGCCCCGGCGTTATCGCTGTTGAACCGGCACGGCATCGTGAAAGAGCGTTTCGCGACGCTCGCCACCGACTCGCTGCGGGCTCAAATTCTGGAGATTTTCGGCTATCGTACGCAGATTCTCGAATTCATCGAATTGGAACATACCGCAAAAAACTTGCTGATTCGTGCCGTCCGCCGGCCCGACGGGTTTGAACCGACGCCGCAGTTGATGCACAATTACCACGAACTGAAGCAATTCCTGGGATTGAACGAACTGCACATCGAGCGCCAGTTGAACCGTCTGGGACTGCCTAAGCCCGCGGAAACCCGCGGGCTTGTCTGAGAGTTTTTTGCTTTCCCTCATCGTCGTTTCTGCAGAACGCTTCACCCCCCGAGCGAAACCATCACCGTTATGAATTCGTCGCGAATGATCACACGTGTGACGTGGGGATTTCTCCTCTTGGTCGTCCTGGTCTTGTGGAGCGTGCTCGACGTAAGGCATCGCGTCATCGATCAGTTCCATCGCGCCGGATCGACCGCGACGCTTCCGTCGTCAGGATCGGCCGTTCCTGCCGTCGATACTCACGAAATATCCGACGAGCCGGAGACGTTCGCGGAGCACGACGCCGTCGAAGCGAAACGGCCGATCGACCGGGAACTTTCGGCGACGAGTTGGCGCAATCCTTTTGAACTCAAGTGGTGGAGGGCCCCGGGCTGGATCGCCGTCACCGAAGGCATGCAGGGGTCCGGCACGGCGAGATTTCGCAAAGCGTTCGTCCGCGTCAGTCTCAGTCTCGTCGTCGAAGCGGTCGACGAGACGATCGTTCCGCAGCCTTCGATTCGGCTGGAGAACGCCGACGACGGGGATCTCGCCGTCGTGGTGCATTGGGACCAAGACCTCGTCACGGTCTGGCGGGAACGAAAGGGACACGCGCCGCGAAAGATTCGGGAGACGCCGCTCCCCGAAACGGTCAGTCGCCGCGGCGATCAGCACCGTCGACAACTGCAATTGATCGCGACCGGCAACCGGTTGATCGTCGCCGAGAGCGGTCGCCGACTGGTCTTTTGCGATCAACCGTCGGAAATATCGGGCAGGCCCTTTCGCTTCACGCTCAACACCGTCGACCAGGAGGTCCGCCTCCGCGACCTGCGCCTCGACGGCGAGTGAGGGAATCTGAGGATGAAGGATGAAGGATGAAGGATGAAGGATGAAGGATGAAGGATGAAGGATGAGTCAGAATGTGAGCCTTCGTCGATTCTCGTTCCCAAGCTCCGCTTGGGAACGCACGTCTTCGAAGCTCCTGCTTCGCC
>JBBECD010000183.1:0-17054 GCA_040881995.1 Planctomycetaceae bacterium | reverse complement strand
GCGGGAGTGACGGTATCTTGAAGCTTAGGATATCAACTCTCAGAGAACCTGTGCCACGAATCGTGCGAACGAATTCGTTGAGAAAAACGGGTGTCATCCATTTTCTAAAATACCGGCGGATTGGCAAGCGCCTTATTCCCTTTTTGGTCAGATTTTTGCCGAGTGGCAAAACGTAAATCAAAGGCAAATCTCACACGAAGACACAAAGCTCACCAAGTAATGCATTCATGGCATCGGTTTTCACTTCGTGACTTTGTGCCCTCGTGTGAGAATCATTCTGAATGAACACGAAAGAGCAATTGAGCGCGCGAGTGACCGATTTGTACCGTCCGGAGGTGGCGCAAACCGGGCGCAAAGGTTGAGATAGCCAAGCTCCGGCCTGCGGTCGTCTTCAATTACCCGTTCGCGAAATCCTGGTGTGAAGGAATGTCATTGATAAGAGGAAGGCATGTAGGAGCAAGGCCTATAGTCCTGATAGCATGTTCTGAGGTTGAGAGAGTGATAGACGTCCATCTGCAATCGGAAGAGAAGTTCGCCAGTGGCACGCGGCGAGAATGCAATCATGAAGTGCCCGCTGTTATGATGTGTCGCCGCGGGTATGCACAGCTTCGCTCGCGTGATCGTTTGTTTTTTTGTGGAATGACGCCGCTGCCCGGCTTACAAGCCTAATTATCGCGTAGAGGCGCAGCCAGAGGCTGGGTCGTTCTAGCAATGGAATTTTTTAACGTGGGCCGTATGGTTCAACAGCGGAGTGGCAAAAAATGGCGAGTACCGAAGCAGTCGATCCGGCAATTGCGTGGCTGCAAGGGTTTCTACATGCCTTTGCCTGGTTCAACAATAAGAGCAACTGCGGATTTACGTTTACGCTGGACCTCATACCGAAGCCCACGCCGTTGCAGCAAGCGATTGAGACGTACTTTAAGCAAAAATCGATCGAGACGGGCTTTGAAGGGAATCTCAAGTTCGAGTTCACGTTGAGCCCAGTTGCAGAGTGGCAGGACGTGGTGCGGGAACTCTATAGCCGCTGGTGGTTTCAGTTCAGCGATCCATCGAGCGATCACCTGCACGATCCGAAAGGATCTTTTTCCCTATTCATAGACTACTTCCGCGGCATGATCTTGGACGAGATGATGGTCCGGATGTCGAAAGCGTTCAGTCCTGTGGCGGTCTGGAAAGTCGAAATGCAAGGCGATGGTAATTGTTGCTCTGAGTCCTTAGCCCTTGAAGAGCAAGAGCGTATACTTTTCCTGAATGTTGCATGGTTTGATTAGCGAAATCCTGGTGTGAAGGAATATCATTGACAAGAGGAAGGCATGCAGGAGCATGCCCTACAGGACTTCAGCGTTTGGTTCGACAGTCGGGTTTTTCCAGCACCCAGGCGTGGATTAGCTCTTCCCGCGAAACCCCTTTCGCTTGAGCCATCTGTTCGACAGTTTCGGCTTCGCGCGAATCCAAATGCACTTTGATTTCGCTGCCGCGCACGAAAACCGGCTGCGGGGTCTCTTCCAGTTCATCTTCAAAATCGGTCAAGTCATGGGTGTCCCAGAACTCAGCCAACGTCTTGATAGAATCGGTCTTCGGCAGCTTTGCTTTGTTCATTGGTTTTTCCATGGGCGGTAAACGACGTTTCTCTTTCGAAGTCAACCGATCAGAGAACCTGTGCCAGGAATCGAGTGAACGAAGCCCCGCGAAGAATGTGCCGTCAGCCTTTTATCGTGCCATCGATCGCTGAGACAGACAAGACCAAAGGCACGCTGGCGGAGCCAGGGGTGCCCGGCGTCTGTCCCGTCATTCCCGCGCAGGCGGGAATCCAGAGAGCATGTCGAAGAAACTGGGCTCCCGCCTTCGCGGGAGTGACGCGCAGGGGTGTCATCCATTTTCTGAAATACCGCCAGCTTGGCAAGAGCCTTGTTCCATTTTTGGTCAGATTTTAGCCGAGGGGCGAAACACAAATAAAAGGCAAATCTCACACGAAGGCACAAAGCTCACCAAGAAAAGCATTCATGGCATCGGTTTTCACTTCGTGCATTTGTGCCTTCGTGTGAGAATCATTCTGAATGAGCGCGAAAGGGCAAATTGAGCGTGCGAGTGAGTGATTTCAACGCGCGAGTGACCGATTTGAGCGTCGGAGTTGGTCATATCAACGCGGGAGTCGCCTTTTCAGCGCACAAAGTACCCGCAAAGTGTCGATTTCAGCGCGCAAAGTACACGCAAAGTGTCGATTTCAACGCAAAAAGGACCAATTTCAGCGCGAAAATCGCCGATTTCGGCGCAAAAACGTGGTTTTCACCGCGAAAAGCACCGTTTTTGTGACTTTTGTCACCGTTTTTGCGTCGTTTTAGTGCGGCGACGGCCGAAAAAACGCCTTTTTTACGTCTGCACCTGCGTCGATAGCATCGCGCTCAAGCCGCCGCAGAGGATGACCGGGAGCCAGGCGGCTAAGTCGAGCGACAGCAGGTGGGCGCGGCCGAGGTAGTAGCTTCCTTCGGTCAGCGCCAACACCAGAGCCAGCACGCCGACGCAGGTCGCCAGGTTGCCGACGAGGCTTAACTTTTCTTTGCGGACGATCAACGGAATGGTGATCGTAACCGCCAGCAGCGTCACCACCCAACTCGTCAGGCGTTCGTGCAGCGTGATCACCAGTTGCGAGAACGCCCCGACGGTCGCGGCGGGGATTTTCAGGCGGTCGATCACTTCATTCGTGGAAAGCATGCGATGGCTGGTCTGCTGATCATAGAACTGATCGAGCTCGATTTCCGATACGAGAAACAGCATTCCCGGTTCCTGTGAGATGGGGTAGATCACTTTTTTTCCCCCCTCCGAGAGTTGCAGTTCTTTCCAGGCCGGATGGACGTTCTTCAGCAGCCAGCCCGCCGGCCTCGAGCCGGTCGACTCCAGGCGTTTAGCTTCGTCGGCGCGCAGCGTTGTCGATTCCTCGGCGATATCGGGAATCGGCAGCACGAATTCCACCTGCTTAAGCGTCTTCTCGGCGAGGCTCAACTCCTCGGCGGTTATCAGTATGTTGGTGGCCACGTCGATAACTTCGTCGGGCTTGCGAGCGCCGCCTAACTGAAATTCCTGCGGCTTTTGCAGTTGATGGGCGATCTGTGGAATGACCAGCTCCTGATTGACGGCGACGAGCAACAGCACCGTCGCGGCGACCCCCAGCAGGGGAAACATCAGCCGAAACGTGGGGACGCCGGCGGAGAGGATCGGATAAATCTCGCTGTGCTTCTGCAACAGGCCGAAGACGACCATCGAGGAAATGACGACGAGAACCGGCCCGATCAAACCGAAGAAGTAACTCGACTGATACAAATAATGCCGGCCCATCACGAGCAGGAGTTTTCCGACTCCCTCGCCGGGCCCGCATAACGCCTGGAAGTTGTCGACGTTGGTGAAGCCGTCCATGACGACGTACAGCCCGAACAGCGAGATGAATCCGATGACGAAGACGTGCAGGAACCGTCGGATTAAGTAGCGGTCGAACGTGGTCACGTCGAATGGTCCCGTCGGATGAACGTCGTGAAGCGAAACGCTCCCGCGGATGCACACGCCGGGCAGGCCGCGAGGCTTCCGAGGGAGCGGAGTTCTACCGCGCCGGTTGATTTCGAGCAACAGGGATTCGCAAGCGACGTCGGAGTGCGATGTTATGGCAGCGTTTCGGAGTGTGAATTCCTTGGCGACCCAACGGAGTGGGAAGCTCCTGAGAGGGGGTTCTGTCGGTCCAGGGGGGTGGGACGAATCGCGGCGTCGCCGTGGTCGGAGCTTTGGCGCGGTTCGGCGGATGCGGGAAATGCCGGCGCGTCGCGGTGGGATTGCGGAAGGCGTTCCGTCGCCTCGGCATGAGGCGAACTCCATTTCGTCGTCGTTGCCGCGGGGAGGCGTGGGGCGTTCGTTGCATCCCGTCGGGGCGGAGTGCGCCGGCGGGACTGTCGGCGCGTCAATTCTTCGCGGATTTGGGGCAACAGCCCCGACCGTTGCCAGTCGCGATAATAGGTGTAAATCGTCCCCCACGGCGGCAGATCGTGAGGCAACATCCGCCAGACGCAGCCGGTCGTCCAGCGGAAATTGATGCCGTTGAGCACCTCGCGGAGATCAACCCGCCGATGCCGGCCGACCTCGGCGGGCGACGGCAGCAACGGCGAGATGCGGTTCCATTGGGAATCGGTCAGATCGCTGGGATATCGCGGTCGCCGAACCGGCTTGCGGAGTAACGGAGAAGTCATAGAACGGGTCGTGGTTGTGTCCATCATGGGCCTCTTGAGAAAAAATGTGAGTCGGTGAAAGTGAAATCGACGCAGGAAACGGGAAGAACAAGAGCCGATGTTGCGGTCTGCGATGGTTTCGGCGACGGTCATCGCGGGTCGGTTTTTTCGCGAGCCGCGTCGCGGGAGAATGTAGAATCTCTCTCGATTCGCAGGCGTTTCAGGTCGCCCGCCATCCAGCGGCGGCAGAGTTCGGTCATGGGAATGCCCCGGCGGGCCGCCTCTTCGCGGATGGCGCGCCAGTCGGAGAGAGGGACGAAAATCGAAATCTGTTTGCGGAGTTCCGAGGAGTCGATCATGACGCTGCCTTTCTTTTGAAATCCTAACATAACCTCTGTGCCTCACGATTTATTGCAAACGTTCGGGCGTTTTCGAGAAGCACAACCGGTTATGTTAGAGTCGCTTGGTGGTTCGCCGTTGAATTTTCGAGACGGCGCACGCCCGTCAGCCGGAATCTCGGCGTGTGACTTGGTCGCGGTCGCTGCGGGACGGTTTTAGCTTTCGCTGTTTGTGCCGGATTTTTTTCTTGTCTCGGGCGGGAGGATTGAATTCAGGCCAGATTTGGCCGTCGTCATCGTCGCCGAACAGGCTGCGATCGGGGGGAAAGCCCGGATGCCGGGCGTCGAAAGGTGAGAACCGAGCTTCGCGAACCATAGTGTTTCTCCGGTTTTTGAGTAAGCCGAGACGATTTGCCGACTGGACGACACTTGTGGACTACAGTATACTTTCAAGTGGACGTCAGATCAAGATAGAATTTCAAAAATGTTCAACTTATTTTTGAATCGCGTCCCGTCACGCGAGGGGAACGGTTGCGGAGGAATTATGTTGATGCATCGTCTGCGCAGGTTGCGATTGCAGCGGGGGTGGAACGTCGAAGAATTGGCCCGGCGGGCGAGGGTCTCGCGGACGACGATGTATCTGCTCGAAACGGGCAAGACGGCGATGCCGCGGGCGAAAACGTTGCAGCAGATCGCCGCCACGCTTGGAGTCGAAGTCGAAGAACTGGCCCCCGAATGGGCCTCGGCGTCGTCGGATCACGACGATGAGCCGAGCCGATCGCAGAGTTACGATCGCGCGATCAACAAGTCGCTAAATGGCTTGGTTGATAGGGTTTTTCAGGCATCGCCGCAATTGTTTGGCGACTGGTCGCAGGCCGATTGGGACGAATTATACAGCACGTACGGCGTGGGAGGAGCGTTGACGGAGGAAGGAATCTCCGCCGCCGCCGAGCAGATCAATCGCAAGCGGACGATCTGTCATCAATTGCAAGTGGTGCTCGAGACCGAACACGCCGAGACTGCGGCTCGGGTGATTCAGGCGTTGTATCAACTGGCGACAACGCCGCCGGTGCTGGCGGGTGGAGAATTGCCGTGCGACGGCGTGCCGGTGAGCGGGACGAACTCGAAAGAGGCGTGAAGGCAATACCGCTTGTGGCGGGGCGACTTCGGCGGAATGTTCATTTGTGTTTAACTTGCCGGGAAGATTAACTGCCGCTTACGACCGGCTGTTTCGCGGCGGATTCGTCGAGGGGAAGGCCGAGTTTGGCACGTTGGGTTGAATTCCGGTCTCCCGTGCCGTTTAATGGAGTCAGCGGCGGCGACCAATGAGAGTGCCGTAATTCCCTGTGGAAAAATGGGTGGCACGGGCGGACATGCCACCCGCGCCACCCTGCCATGCCGTTTAATGCCGTTTTGTGAAATGAAGAAAGGACCAGGATAATGCGTTTAGGAGAAAAGAATCATTTGTGGGTTTGCTTTTCGTTGCTGGGGCTGACGCTGTGGATCACAGGCTGCGCCGAAAACGGAACGCCCTCCGGCACGACAACGCCAACGCCGGGGGCTGAAACCAAGGATTCGGGGCCGTCGACCGAAGAACCGGGTTCGAATACCGGTGGCGGTGCTGAAGTTCCCACGACCGAAGAGGAGATGAGCGAAGACGCGGCTGATGAAGCGGCCGAGGACGCGGACGACGCTGCCACGGAGGCCGAAGAGGCCGCCGAGAAAGCCGAAGACGCCGCCGCCGAATAAGGCGATGTGAGTCTCGAATCGCGAGTTCCGCGGGCTAATGAGCTTCAATTTGTTTGACCAATAATTGTTTCACCAATGAAAAATTGCGACGGGACCATCGAGGCCCCTGCTCACTCGGGCAGGGGCTTTTTTACGTTTGACGCGTCTTTCTCCCGGCGGAAACTATTCGAACGTACATTGAAATCCGCTCGCGCTTGCTTGCCGCCGAACGTCTCGTTGGGTAATGTTGATGGAAGAAATGGAAGACGTGTGCACCGGTCGGGCTGCGAATGTGGCTCGATCGAGCGGCACGTCCTGACATCCCATCGCACCGGTCTCCTCGCGGGGCATCGAACATGTGCTGCCATGGGAATGCACCGACAGCTTCTTAACGCCAGGATCACAACTATGAAGACTCGCCATTTCATGGGAACGTGGATATTCGGATTCGTCTGCTTAGGAGCAATCTTCGGAGCCGGCAGCGACGTCGCCGCTCAAGTCAAAGAGATCGATCCGCTCGACTGGCCGTATTGGCGCGGCCCCGAAATGAACGGCATCTCGCGCGAGACCGGCTTGATCGAGAGCTGGTCTCCCGAGGGAGAGAATGTCCTCTGGAAAAACCCGGCGCTCGCCAGCCGGTCGACGCCGATCATCATGGGGGGGAAGTTGTATCTTCTCTGTCGCGATCAGCCTCATACTCCGAATGAAGGTGAAAAGGTCGTTTGTGCCGATGCCGCCACGGGGGAAATTCTCTGGGAAAACCGCTTCAACGTGTATCTCTCCGACGTTCCCGATACCCGCGTCGCCTGGTCGAGCGTGGTGGGCGACCCCACGACCGGCAACGTTTTCGCACTCGGCGTCTGCGGCCATTTCCTGTGCATCAACGGCGAGACTGGCGAGACGATCTGGGAACATTCGCTCGCCGAGGAATACGGCCTCTTGAGCACCTATGGCGGCCGGACCAACTTTCCGATCGTCTTCGAAAATCTGGTGATCATCAACGCCGTCATGATCAACTGGGGCGAACGCGCCCGGCCTACGCACACCTTCGTCGCGTTCGATAAACGGAACGGCCAAGCCGTCTGGATGGAGGGAACGACTCCGCTGCCGACCGATACCACCTACAGTTCACCGGTCATCGCCGCCATTGACGGCGAAATGCAACTCATCTTCGGCTCGGGGGACGGCAGCGTGCATGGCTTTCAGCCCCGCACCGGCAAGAAACTCTGGAGCTACGAAGCCTCGCTACGCGGATTGAACACGACGCCGCTCGTCGTCGGTAATAAAGTCATTTGCGGTCACAGTGAAGAAAACGTCAACGACAATTCCCAGGGGGCGTTGTTCGCGCTGGATGCTTCGAAACGGGGCGATCTCAACGAGAATGGCGAGCTCTGGCGCGCGAAGGAAATGTTTATCGGCAAGACCGCTCCGATCGAAGTCAACGGCCGCGTGTATGTCATCGACGATTCCGCCGGATTAAAAGTCGTCAACCTGGAAACCGGCGAAGAGATCGCCAGTAAAAAGGTGGGCCGCATCGGCCGGGCCAGTCCGGTGTATGCCGACGGTAAGATTTTCACCTGCGACGAGAACGGCATCTTCTTCATCCTCAAGCCGACCGAAGAGGGGGTCGAACAGACGCTGATGCTGCGGTTGAACGAACCGGTCAATGCCTCGCCGATCATTTCGCACGGTCGGATATACGTGACGACGGGCGACAACATGTACTGCTTGGGGACCGCCGACCACACGCCGACCGCCGATCCGCGGCCCCAGACCGCTCAAGAAGCGCCGCTCGAAGACGACAAGACTCCCGCGCACGTGCAGTTGGTTCCCGTAGAAAACCTGCTGAAATCGGGACAAAACCAACAGTTTCAGACGCGGCTGTTCAACGCCCGCGGCCAGTTTCTCGGATACGCCGACAACGCGGAATACACGGTCGCCGGACCCGGTTCGATGGACGCCGGCGGAAAATATAACTCGCCGACTGATGCGATTCACGCGGCGGCCGAGGTGCAGGCGAAAGTGGGAGAACTGACCGGTGCGGCGCGCGTCCGCGTCTTTCCCGATTTTCCGTGGTCGTTCACGTTTGACGACGGTCAGGTTCCCGTCACCTGGGTCGGCGCCCGATACCGTCACATCGCCGTCGATTTCGATCTGTTGACCGAACTCGATCAGCAGGATCCGCTGGCGGCGCGCCTCTACATTTATTTCATGACGAGCTTCATCAACTCCGGCAAACCGGTCGCGTCGTACAACGAAATGGCGCCGCGGCGGACATGGGACGACTTCCTGCGTTATCTCGAAGTCATCGACACCGTCAAGACGATGGAGCAGGCCCAGCAGATGATGGATGCCTCGATTCAGGTGCTCGTCGATAAACAGGTGCTCGCCGGTTGGAACTGGGCGAACGCCGCTCCGAACGGCCTTCAACTCACCGTGAACCGCGGCCCGCGCGAAATTCAGGGGAACGGCGTGATGGTCAAGATCACGACGATTCCGCTGGGAACGCGCAGCCAGGGATGGATGGGGAACGTGCCGCACCAGAATTACACCGTTCAGGCCGACGTCCGCGCCCGTGCCAATAGAGACAAAATGCCCGAGGCCGGGCTGATCGCTCAGCGATATCGCTTCGACATGATGGGCGAACACCAGCAACTGAAAGTTTCGTCGTGGGTCTCGCACGATATCAAGGTGAAAACGGTCCCCTTCGCATGGACGGCCGGCGTCTGGTACACGATGAAATTCGAGGCCAAAGTCGAAGACCGCGAGGGGAAGAAAGTCGCCCTCCTCAGCGGCAAGGTCTGGCCCCGCGACGAAGCCGAGCCCGCCGATTGGAACATCACCTGGGAAGACGAACCGGCGAACGAACTCGGCAGCCCCGGCTTAACCGGCGATGCCAAGAACGCCGAGGTCTTTTTCGATAACATCAAGGTGACGCCGAATCCTTGAAAAAAGCTGTTTCTTCCCGCTCCCGGTCCCTTATAATGAGGGACCGGGAAAATCCTGCATCGATATCTACCGCCGAGGTAATTCACTCCGAATTGTGTCCCTCCACTCTCCGTAACGAGGTAATACCGTCATGAATGTGACTTTGCATCGCTTGGCCTTCGCCGGCATCGTCTCCGGTCTGATCGGGTTGGCATCCGCCGATCGTCCGCTCCGCGCTCAGGAAAAATTCGACCCCGTCAAGACCACGCTCGAGGAGATCGCCAAACTCAACGTCGGCCTGCACGACTGGCCGCAATGGGGCGGATCGAACTTCCGCAACAATACGCCCGAGGGAACCAACATCCCCGACCAATGGGATATCGAAGACGGAACCAACATCAAATGGCAAGCGAAGCTCGGCTCGCAGACGTACGGCAACCCCATCGTCGCCAACGGCAAAGTCTTCATCGGCACCAATAACGGCGGCGGCTGGCTGAAACGCTATCCCAGCACCGTCGACCTCGGCGTGCTTCTGGCGTTCGATGAAGCCACCGGAGAATTCCTCTGGCAGCACTCGAGTCCCAAACTCCCCACCGGCCGCGTGCACGACTGGCATCTGATGGGGATCTGCTGCTCCCCGTTCGCCGAAGGGGACCGCGTCTGGTTTGTCACCAGCCGCGGCGAAGTACAATGCCTCGATCCCGAGGGTTTTCACGACGGCAAGAACAACGGCCCTTACGCCAACGAAACCAATGAAAACAAAGACGAAGCCGACATCATTTGGAAGTACGACATGATGCAGGAGCTGGGAATCTCGCAGCACAACATGTGCAGTTGCTCGCTGACGGTTTCGGGCGACGTGCTGCTCGTTTGCACGTCGAACGGCGTCGACGAATCGCACTTCACTATTCCCGCTCCCAATGCCCCGAGCTTCATCGGCATCGACAAAAACACCGGCAAACTCCTCTGGACCGATAAACACCCGGGCGAAAACATTCTGCACGGCCAATGGTCGTCTCCCGCCGTCGGCGTGTTCAACGGTCAGGCCCAGGTGATGTTCGCCGGCGGCGACGCCTGGCTCTACAGCTTCGATCCCGCCGGTGACGGCAACGGCAACGCCAAGCTGCTTTGGAAATTCGACTGCAATCCCAAAGAATCGCGATACATTCTCGGTTCGGGGGGACGCGGCAAACGCAACGAAATCATCGGCACGCCGGTGATCTACAACGACCTGGTCTATCTTGCCGTCGGACAAGACCCCGAGCACGGCGAAGGAGACGGCCTGATGTGGTGCATCGATCCGACGCGCTACGAAGGTGCCGAGCCCGGCCCCGACGGCGACGTCGATGTCAGCCCTACGCTGGCCGTCGACAAAGACGGCAACCGGCTCCCCGTCCGTCGTCTGCAGGCGGTCGTGCCGGAAGATGACGAAAAGGAAGTCACCAATCCGAACTCGGCGATGGTCTGGAAATACGCTTCGTTCAATTTAAGCGGGAACGTAGACAAAGACGGCAAACCCAAGATCGAATTCGAAGAACAACTGCACCGCACGATCGGCACCGTGGCGATTAAGGACGACCTGTTGTATCTCGCCGACTTCAGCGGCTTGTTCCACTGCGTCGACGCCACGACCGGGCAGTTGCTGTGGACGCACGACATGTTCGCCGCCTCGTGGGGCTCGCCTTTGATCGTCGACGGCAAAGTCTACATCGGCGACGAAGACGGCGACGTGACCGTCTTCGAGCACGCCAAGGTGAAGAACATTCTCTCCGAAATCAACATGGGCAACTCGGTTTACAGCACCCCCATCGTGGCCAACAACGTGCTGTATATCTCGAACAAGTCCACATTGTTCGCGATTACGGACGGCGGCAAATAAGTTGCGAACGCCTCGCTGCGTTCGCCTCGTTCCCAAGCTCCCGCTTGGGAACGCAAGGTCTTCGAAGCTCCTGCTTCGCCGATGAAACAGACCTGATGAATACAAACCGGAGGGGAATTTTCCTCTCCGGTTTTTTCGTAGAATTCAGGCATCACACGTTTCACACTCCACCCGCGGCTGTATCCGCTGCGTGGCGTTCATGAGATGCAATCGCTCTTTCCGCCGCGAGACGCAATCCGCGCATTCGGCAAACCGCTCGATATCCCACACGTCGGCGAATACGCGGCCGCGGTTCCAAATTAACGCCGTCTCGTGCACGGTCTCCAACGCGCAAAGGCCCGGCGGTTGAAACTCGCCGGTTTGCGCGAGAACTTCCATGATGCCGTTCCCGCCGCGGGTCGGGATCACCGAAACGACGTCGGCCCCGGCGTCGAACGCGAACTCGACCGACTTGAGGGCCCATTCGATCCCCGCTTCTTCCGTCATCCCCGGCGGCCGCAACAACACGAAGGCCCGCACGAAAATCCCGGCGGATCGCAAGAACTCCGTCGCCCGGCGAAAATCGTCGGCGGTCATCTGCTTGTTAAGCCGGGCGAGCGTCGGTTCGTGAATCGTTTCCAGTCCCATCGCGATTTCGAATTCCGCACCTCCGAGCCGGTTGCGAAACTCGATGCATGCGGGGCCGCACAACTTCGGATGATTTTCGACGATCACCGTCTCGAACTCGGCGATGCTTGCGATGATCTCGTCGTAATCGTCGGCGGGAATCGCCGCGCGGTCGAAGAAGTTTCCGCTGTTGTAGAGTTTGATGTGTGAAGCGGGCGGGAGCCGGGCGAGAGCATATCGAACCTGCGCAAGAATCGCTCCGCGCGGCGTCGGTTGGATGAGCGTGTTCTTCCACAGATCGCACATCAGGCAACGAAACGGACATTCTCGATTCGTAAGAAACACCGTCGCCACATCTTCGAGCCGCCCCCCCCGTGAAAACTCGGGCTCGACGAGCAGGTGATACGGTTTCCAGGGATCAACCCCATTTCGCGGCGGACGAAGCCGTTCGATGTCGGATGTGGTGATCGTGGAGAGGTTCATCTTGAGTTACGTCACGCAAAAATCTGTTCGAATTGCTGGCGATAGTCGACTTCGTTTTGCGGAAAGAGTTTCCCTTTGGAGTCAGCGGTGACAGCGCCATGTTGAAAGCGGCATTTCGGATAAACCGGCATGTCGATCCCCGTAAGGGCATGTACGCCGCGGCGGACGATCTCCCCCTTCAGCGCGTACAACTTGTCGTGCTGCCATTCGGTGAGTTCGATGAACGGGATCGACTCGGCGACTTGAATCACGTTCGGCAAAGCGAACGGACTGAAGCCCTGAAAACCGAGCACGCGGGCCGGGGCGTAACTCCGCACGTGGCCGCGGCTTTGTCCGCCGCTGAACGTGAGCGAATGTTTGATGGCATGTACGCCCCACCCTTCCTGATAGAGCATCGGGTTGTTGAGCACGCTGCGAATCGTCAGTTCGGAGTTCTCTTCGATCGGGTAATCCTTGAGGTTTTCATCGCCGCCGTCGCCGTCGGCGAGGTGTTTCCAGCCGGGATACCGCGCGCGAATTCCCCGGCATAAGGCGAGTCCCATCGCGGCGGCTTGCACGTCGAGCGGTTTGTAGTCTTCGATCGCGCGGACCGCTTCGTCCCAGCGGATTTCGTCGGGGGCGACGTCGACGACTTCGAGCAGATACGACAAATCGACCGCCGCGAGGAAATCAGCCGCCTGATCGGCATCGGTTCCGCCGCCGACGGAGAGCGTGAACGCTTTCAGCCGGGTCGGCGCTTCGCCGCGCGCGAGCAACAGATGATGCAACACCAGCAGCACGCTGCCGCTATCGACTCCTCCCGAGAAGAGCACGCCGATCGGTTCCCGCGGGCTGATGGTATCGAGCCATTTGTGACATTCCTCGGCGAGGGCTCCGACATACGCCGCGCCGATTTCGTCGAGATCGGCGGCAAGCGAGTTCCGCTGCGGCGTGAAAAACCGCTGATAGACCGGATTCGGATCGGGGCAGCCGACGAGGGCGAGTTCGACGATATAATGTGCCGGGACCATCCGCGTATAAGAGGGATGAAACTGATCGCCGAGCCCTTCGCGCTCGAGCTGCGCGCGAATTTCGTCCATCCGTTCGGCGACGATCAGACACGGCCCGGCGGCCTGCTTCGCCAGAAAATACCGCATCGGCCGCCCGATCGACCGCGCCAGCCGCACGATATTCCCCTGCTTGGCGACGATCGCGAAATGGCCGTCAAGCTGCCGCACTCGCGAGGCGTCTCCCGACTCGACCGCCGCGACGGCTTCGTCGTACGAGGCGTTGAAGAGCAGATTGGCGCAGGGATCGAGCAGGTTGACGAGGCGATCGATGGTGGCGAGGTGTTGCATGGGTGAATCCCAGTAGGAGCTAATCTGCCGTTCCTGATAATGGGATATCGTCGCACGTTTCCGTTGAAATGTCACCCTTTGGATGATTTCTTTGTGCGTTTTGAAGGCTCGGAGTTTGTATTTTGATTGGGTGTGGAATCGGGGAATTCGGTTGTGCGGAGTGTCAAATCGCCTTTGGCGTGGGCGATGCATTCTTCCAATCCTTTTTTCAGCCGCTCAAAGAAGGGCTGGCGTTTTTTTGCAGTCATGGGGAGAGCTCCAGTTTATTCGGGTCGCCAGTTGGGAAAATACCGTTTCAAGTTCGAGAGGCTATAAGATCCGTCGGGAATATTGCGTCCAGCACCCAATGATTGAATCTCGCGGCTGGTCGTCGTATTCTCACAAGCTAATCTAACCGACACTCGTTGATTGTTTCCACCGAAAGTCCGTCACCATGGCCCTCACCTCCAAACCTTCCCCCGATCGCCCCGCGCAACGGCGGAGCCGGTTGCTGCACGAAATGAAGCAGAAAAGCTGCCCTGCCATGCTTGTAACCGACGTCGTCAACGTCACCTATCTCACCGGGTTCAGTGGGGACAGCAGTTATCTGCTCCTCGGCAAGGGGGTCTGCGTGCTCATCAGCGATGCCCGCTACACGGTGCAGATCGAGGAAGAGTGTCCCGGAATGGATGCTCTCATTCGCAAGCCCAACGAGTCGTTGCTGAACGCGGTGCAGCAGGGGGTGAAGAAAGCGAAGTGCACACAGATCGGATTCGAGGCGGGGACGATCACCTACCAGCAATGGCAAAAACTCGAGTCGACTATCGACCAAGTCGATTGGATTCCCTGCGACGGACTCGTGGAAAACTTGCGGCAGATCAAGGATGCCTCCGAACTCGCGGAAATTCGACTTGCCGTCGAACAAGCGGAGCGGGGGTTCGCACTGATCAAAGCGGGTTTGACCGAGGACATGACCGAACTGCAGGTGGCGCACGACCTGGAACACGCGATGCGGCGGTTCGGAGCGGCGGGGGTGGCGTTCGATCCCATCGTCGCGGTCGGAGCGCGGGCCGCGTTGCCTCACGCGCGGCCGCAGTCGCAGCGCATTTCTGACGCCCCTTTTACGCTGTTCGATTGGGGAGCGCGAACGGTCGCGGGCTATCGGAGTGACTTGACGAGGCTCGTCATCACCGGTAAGATTCCGCCCAAACTGGAGAAGATATATAGAGTTGTGTTAAATGCGCAGCTCGCGGGGATCGAGGCGATTCGTCCCGGTGTTCGCGGTGCGGCTGTCGATCGGGTCGCCCGCACGATCATCGAAAAGGGGGGATTTGGACGGCAGTTCGGCCATAGTCTGGGACATGGCGTCGGCTTGCACATTCACGAAGCGCCCCGATTGTCGTCGACGTCGACCGACGAACTGCAACCGGGGATGATCGTCACCGTCGAGCCGGGCATCTATCTCCCGGGCTGGGGAGGAGTTCGCATCGAGGACGACGTGCTGGTGACGCGCGACGGATGTGAGGTTCTGACATCGGTCCCCAAGGCATGGGACGAAATTTGTTAGCCAATGTGATGGCTAAAGCCTGTGCTCCTATGGATGAATAGACTTGAACCATAAGACTGGCGCAGATATGGCGAAAGAGACGGCAGCCCAGGGCGGATCGTTCGATATCGAGAAACTCCGCGTTCTGTTCGAGTTGATGGAAAAGCACAAGCTGACGGAAGTCAGTTTGCGGCGGGGGACCGAGCAATGGCGGCTCCGCCGCGGGCTCGAAGAAGGGGCTTATCCTCAGACTCCCGCCGCGTATCATGCTCCGCCCCCCATGCCGGTCGCTCCGTCCGCCGGTCCGGCTGCGACGATACCGACGGTTGCCGATGAGAACCTGCTGGTGATCAAATCGCCGACGGTGGGGACGTATTATGCGTCGCCGAGTCCCGAAGATCCCGCGTTCGTCAAAGTTGGGTTTCAGGTCGGGATGGAAACGATCGTCTGTATCATCGAGGCGATGAAGGTCTTCAACCAGATCCCCGCCGAAGTTTCGGGAACGATCGCCGAGATTCTGGTCAAGAACGGCGACCCGGTCGAATTCGGTCAGCCGTTGTTCCGCGTCCGTCCGTGATGCGGCAGGCGGAGAATCGGCACGCTTTGACGGCCATAACATTATTCATTGCATAGCGGCTTAATCGAATGTTTCAGCGTATTCTGGTGGCTAATCGCGGGGAAATCGCTTTACGGATCATCCGCGCCTGCCGAGAAATGGGAATCGAAACGGTCGCGATTTTCAGCGACGCCGATCGGGGCGCGCATTACCTCGAACTGGCCGACGAAGCGATCTGCATCGGTCCTGCGCCGGCGTCCGAAAGCTATCTGTTGATCAACCGTATCATCAGCGCCGCCGAGATCGGCAACGTGCAGGCGATTCATCCCGGCTATGGCTTTCTCGCCGAAAACGCCCACTTCGCCGAGGTCTGCCAGTCGTGCAACATCGAATTCATCGGTCCGTCTCACGACGCCATGCTTCGGCTCGGCGATAAAATTACCGCCAAGGCGATCGCCGAAGAGGCGAAGGTTCCGCTGGTTCCGGGGAGCGGCGGTCTGATCGAGCAGGAATCGCAAGCGATCGGCATCGCGAATCACATCGGTTATCCCGTGCTCATCAAAGCGACCGCCGGCGGCGGCGGAAAGGGAATGCGCGTCGCCCGCAACGATGCCGAACTGAAAACCGGCCTCAAATCGGCGTCCGTCGAAGCCGAGAAAGCCTTCAAAAACGCCGGCGTGTATCTCGAAAAATATATCGAAAACCCACGGCATGTCGAAGTGCAGATTATCGCCGACCGGCACGGCCACGCATTGCATCTGTGGGAGCGAGATTGCAGTTTGCAGCGGCGGCATCAGAAACTCGTCGAGGAAAGTCCCGGCCCGCTGCTGCCCGACGACGTCCGCGAGAACATCTGCAAGTCGGCGGTGCGGTTGATCAAATCGGCGAATTACACAAACGCCGGGACGGTCGAATTTCTGGTCGACAAGGATCTCAAGTTTTATTTCATCGAAGTGAATGCCCGCATTCAGGTCGAACACCCGGTGACCGAACAAGTGACCGGCATCGATCTGATTCAGCAGCAAATCCGCATCGCGGCGGGAGAATCGCTGCCGTTCACGCAAAAGCAGGTGGTCAGCCGCGGTTCGGCGATGGAAGTCCGCATTAACGCCGAAGATCCCGACAACGATTTCCGCGGTTCGCCGGGGACGATTACGAAATTGCGTCTGCCGGGGGGGCCGGGCGTCCGCTTCGATTCTCACGTGTATGAAGGCTATCGCATCAGCCCGTATTACGATTCGATGATCGGCAAGCTGATCGTGCACCGTGAGACGCGGGCCGAGGCGATCCATTGCATGCGGCGGGCGCTCGACGAATTCGTCATCGAAGGGGTGAAGACCACCATTCCGCTGGCAAAGAAGATCTTCCGGCATCCCGATTTCATCGAAGGCCGCGTCGACACCGGTTTCCTCGAACGGGCGGTGTGGTGAGCAAAGGATGAGGGATGAGGGATGAGGGATGAGGGA
>JBBECD010000182.1:0-17148 GCA_040881995.1 Planctomycetaceae bacterium | reverse complement strand
TCTCCCCTCACCCGGCCGCTGCGCGGCCACCCTCTCCCGGTGGGCGAGGGTTTAATTGGCGCAACTTCAAAACTTGCGCTTCGGGCTAGTAAGTCCGTGTTCTGACCCAACCCCGTGCCCCCGCTCCGCTTGTATTCCCGCGTGAAACCCGTCATTGTAGGTACGGAAGTCCCTTCAGGTTTCCTTCTGTTCTCCTTTGGGAAAAGCTACGATGGAGCTATTAGGCGTCCTCATCGGCTTGGTGATCGCGGTTGCGATTATCGCATTTCCCTTCATCCTGCTGGCTGCCATCGGCGACACGAAACGCCTGCTCGAAGAGACGCAGAAACAGCTCAAATCGCAGTTCCGCAAACTTCAAGATTCGCTCGACCTGCAGAAGAAGGAGATCGATCAGCTCCAACTGCTGCTCAGAGAGCAAGCGGCAAAAACGGAACCGGTTCCCCTGGAAATCCCCCCGTTACCTGCCGAATCCGTTGTTACGGCTCCGCCGACGCCCGCACCGGTTTCTGAAGAAGTCGATCAGCTCGAAGAAGTTCTCGCCGGGACGGTCGAAAAGCCTTTTGACGACGCGACGCCCTCCGACAAAAAAGCCAAAGAATTGCTGGCGAGTTTTTCAGGCGTCGCTCGCGAATCGGAATCGCTCTGGCCGCCGCCGGGCAAACCGGCTGAACCGCGGCGGGCCGTTTACAACACGCCGCCCTCGCCGCGCGAACCGAGCAAGTTCGAAACCGCCGCGATGGAGATCCTGCATAAAATCTGGAACTGGATCATCGTCGGCGAAGAGCACATCCCCAAGGGTGTCTCGATCGAATACGCCGTCGCCAGCCAATGGCTGCTGCGCATCGGCGTGCTGCTGCTGGTCGTCGGCATCGGCTTTTTCGTCGAATGGTCGATCGAAAACGATTACCTCGACGAACCGGCCCGCTGCATGCTCGCCGGCGCGGTGGGGTTCGGACTGCTCATCTTCGGCACGCGGTTGATCGGCGGGCAGTATCACATCATGGGGCAAGGTTTCTTCGGCGGCGGCATCGCAGTGCTCTATGGTGCCGTATTCGCCGCCGACTCGTTGTACGAGTTGATTCCACCGTCGATTTCGTATCCGCTGATGATTTCCGTCACCGTGCTGGCATGGGGAATCGCCGTCCGTTTCAACTCGATGATTTCGGCGGTGTTCGGGGTCGTGGGCGGCTATGGCACACCCGTGTTGCTCTCGACCGGCGTCGTCAATTTCGTCGGCTTGTACGGCTACCTGCTGGTGCTCGGTCTCGGCGTGCTGGGCATCTCCATCAAGAAGCACTGGCATCTGCTCGTGTATCTCAGCCTGCTGGGGAACACGGCGCTCGTCCTCGCGTCGCTGACCGATTACAAGGTCCAATACTTCTGGGAAGTCATGCCGTTTCTCGCGGCGTTTTTTGTGCTGTTCTCGACGATGATTTTAATCTATACGCTGATTCATCGGCTGCGTTCGAACCTGCTCGACATGATCGCGCAATTTTTCAACGCCGGATTGTTTTATGCATTGAGTTACCGGCTGATTAATCATGCCTATTCGAAGGAATGGGTCGCCGCCGTTACGATTGCGCTGACGGTCTATTACGTCGCCCACATCTGGTACTGCCTGGTCCGCCGGGTGCTCGATCGCGAGTTGATTCTCTCGTTCTTCGGGCTGGCGGCGTTCTTTCTGGCGATCACCGTGCCGATTCTGCTGTCGGATGAATGGATCACCGTCAGTTGGGCGGTGCAGGCGCTGGTGATTCTTTGGATCGCCGGCAAACTGAACAGCAATTTCTTGCGCTATGCGGCGTATCTCATCTATGGCTTCGTGGTCGTTCGCTTCGGCGCGTTCGACCTCGAGCATCAATTCGCGACGCCTCAGGCGGTCGACATGCCGCTGACCGAATACTTTCTGCACCTGGTCGAACGGCTGGTGATGTTCGGCGTGCCGATCGCCTCGCTGGGGGGAGCGTATTATCTCTCCACGCGCGAGCAGACCGCGGCGTCGCTGGCTCTCGAAGCCGAGAACGACGTGCCCGGCTGGATTCCGCCGTCGATCGCCACCAACGTGCTGCTTACCGCGGTACTGGGAATGGCGTTTCTGTTTCTGCATCTCGAACTCAATCGCACGTTCGGGTTCATTTCCCCCTCGTTTAAGATGACGGCACTGACGTTCCTTTGGCTGGCGGCGTGCGTGTGGTGTTTGTTGCAGTTCCTCAAGAACGAAAAACCGCTACCGATGATCCTGCTGATCGTGTTCGTCGGCGGACTGTTCATCAAACTGCTCTTGTTCGATCTCCCCTCGTTCGATGCGACGAGCCGTTTTCTGTACGACCGCCCTTACACATTCGGCGACGCCTTCATCCGTCTGCTTGATTTCGGCCTGGTGATCGCGTTCTTCGCCTATTCGTTCATGGTAATCACGCAACGGACGCGCGAGCCGAAAGCCGGCAATGTGTTCGGTGCGATCGCTCTCGGACTCTTGTTCGTTTACACCACGCTCGAAATGAATTCGTTTCTGTTTGCGTATCTCGACAAACTGCGGACGGGCGGGATTTCGATTTTGTGGTCGGTCTTCGCGCTCGGGCTGATCTTGCCGGGAATCATGAAAAACATCCGCCAGTTGCGGTACGTGGGACTGCTGCTGTTTTCGGTGGTCGCGGGCAAGATTTTTCTCGTCGACCTCGCCGGGCTCGACCAATTTTACCGCATCATCGCCTTTATCGCCCTGGGCGTGCTGATGCTGATCGGGGCGTTTCTGTATCTGAAATTCCAGCAGAAATTCGCCACCGGAGGCGACCACGACTCGGACGCACCGGTGCCGCCGGCGGGACCGCCGAGTTCACCCCCGAGTCCGGAGCCGACACCCCCTGGCTGGGGAGAAACGCAGGAGCAGCCGTCATGATGAGCCATCACCGACGCATCGATCGCTTATTGATTCTGTCGTCATTCGCCGCGGCGATCGTTTCGCCGATCATCTGCCGTGCCGCCGATGCTCCTCAGCGGCAGTATGTCCGCGAGATCAAAACCGACCCGCGCACGCGGGAAGAGCTGCTCGCCGTAAGACTCGACAGCGACGTCTATGCCGCCTCGCACGAGAATTATTACGACTTGCAGGTGGTCGACGCGGCGGGACAGACGGTTCCGTTCGTCATCCGGCAACCCGCCGATACGAAGACCCGCGAGATCCAAAAAAGCTGGCTGGCCGAGAATCCGTCGCTGAAAGTTCTCGATGACGAAGCTCTGGAAATTACGGTGCAACTCGACAAAGATGATCCGCGGCCCGACGGCGTCAAGATCGTCACGCCGCTGCGCAATTTCGAGCAGCGCGTGCAGGTGTTCGGACTTACCGACGGGCAGCCCGATCAGCCGCTCGTCACCGATGCGTTGATTTTCGATTATGCCCGGTACATGGACGTCCGGCAGCACGACGTCCGCATTCCGGCGACGTCGCACCGCCGCTTTCGTGTCGTCATCGATCGTCCGACGTCGGTGCAGGCGTCGCAACTGCTCGAACTCTCGCGGCAGTTTCGCGGCGAGGAAGAAGTGGGACGCAACGAACAATCGACCATCGAGCGGCGGCCGTTCCGCATCGATCGCGTCGAATTTTTCGAAGTTCAATACCTGGCGATCTCCGACCGTTCGCAGAGCATGGTTTATCCCGTCGTCGACTTCGAGGTGAAACTCGACGAAGAAGAAAAGCAAACGCTGATCGAGATCACATCGCGCCGCGAGCCGCTCAACGAGTTTGCGATTGTGACGCCGAGCCGAAATTTCAGCCGGCCGGTGCGGGTGCAGATTCCCGAACTCCGTCGCCTTCAAACCGAATGGGACGACGTCGAACAGGCGACGATCTCGCATCTGGAGTTTCGCGATCTGAAAAAGGAACATCTGACAATTTCGTTTCCCGTCCAGCGCCAAGAAAAATACCGTCTGGTCGTCGACAACGGCGACAACGCACCCCTTAAAATCCATGCCATCGGTTCGTCCGGGTCGATCAACGAACTGATCTTTCTCGCAAGCCCCGCCACAAGTTACCGGTTGAAGTACGGCGTGAAACCCGACGCCGAACCGCTGCCGGCGCCGAGTTACGACACCGCCACGATCCAGGCGTCGCTCGCGAAAAACATCAAACCGCTGCCGGCGACGCTTGGTCCGCAAGAGCCGGCGTCGCCGTCCGAAGAGCCCGCGCGGTTCAATCTGAAGTCGGCGATCAACAACCCGTGGGTGTTGGGCGCGCTGGTGATCGTGCTGGTCGCCATTCTCGGCTGCGGTCTGTACTTCGCCGGTCGCCGCTTCGAGCAAATGCCGCGGGATGGACAGGTGTAAGAACCTATCCGGAAATGTTGGCAGTCCTACGAGATGTTGTGCCCATTGCATCGCCTCGATACCACGAATTGTGTCCGAGCCAACTTTCCGGATAGCCTCTAAGAGAAACGCTGAAATTGACGGATTCCGTCTCACGTTTCGCCCGCTTTTCGGGTTATTACCGATGAAGCGGCGTTATCGGTATGCCATCAGGGAGTACGGGAATGTGCACAAACTCGACCGCGCGCCGATTGACACGTTGCCCGGCGTCCACATCATGTGGTAAGATATTTCAGCACGTGAAGATACGTCAAAACTCTCGCCTGATTTCAGTGCCGTCGCTTGGCCGCATTGATCAACGAAGAATTGTGTGCCTTTCATGACTGACCGCTATCGATTTTGGGGTGGATCGCTCATCCTCCTGGCTTTTCTGACGATCGCCGCGAACGGAGTTCCGGCATTCGCCGCGCTCAAAATCAGTCCCGCCGCGGTGGAACTCGATCGGCCCGAATGTTCCGAACAATTGCTCGTGATGCAAATCGGGGCCGACAATCGCGAGTTCGACGTCACCCGCCTCGCAACGTACACCGTGCAACCCCAGGGCATCGTCTCGATTTCGCCCGAGGGAGTCATCCAGCCGCTCGCCGAAGGTTCGGCTCAACTCACGATTCAGCGCGAGCAGGAGTCGGTCACGATTCCGGTCACGGTGAAAGGACTCAGCCAACCCGTTCCGGTCTCGTTCTCACAAGACATTATGCCGGTGCTGACGAAGTTCGGCTGCAACTCCGGCCGCTGTCACGCCAAGGCCGAAGGGCAAAAAGGGTTCAAGCTCAGCGTCTTCGGCTACGACGCCGAGTCGGACTACGAAGCGATCACCAAAGAAGCCCGCAGCCGGCGGATCAATCTCGCCGCTCCCGAACAAAGCTTGATTCTCCGCAAAGCGAGCGCGCGAATTCCGCATGGCGGGGGGAAGAAATTTCACACCGGCAGTTTTGCGTATCGCCGGATGCTCCGCTGGATTTCCGAAGGAGCGGCATATCTGCAAGATCCGGCGACCGCCGTCGTCAAAGTCGAGATCGAACCGGCGTCGCAGGTTCTCGCCCTCGACGGCACTCAACAACTTCGCGTGACGGTGATCGATGCTTCGGGACGCCGTCGCGGCGTGACCGACGAATCGCAATTCGATTCGAACAACGCCACCGTCGCCGAGGTCGACAATTCGGGTCTTATTACTGCAAACAATCTCGTCGGCGAGGCGGCGATTTTCGTGCGATATCAGGGGATGGTCTCGGTCTGCAACATCACCGTGCCGCGTCCCGGCGTCACGTTCCCCCGCCCGCCCGAAATCAATTTCATCGACGGCCTCGTCTGGAACAAACTCGAACGTCTCGGCATCGCGCCGAGCGCACCGGCCGATGACGCCATGTTTCTCCGCCGCGTGTATCTCGACACGATCGGCACGTTGCCGACCGCCGACGAAGCCCGCACGTTTCTCGCCGATACCGATTCGCACAAGCGCAGCAAGGTGATCGATGCGCTGCTCGAACGCGAAGAATACACCGATTACTGGGCGCTCCGCTGGGCCGACGTGATGCGTGTCGACCGCGAAAAAATCACCCCGCACGCCGCCCTCGGCATGACCCGCTGGCTGAAAACGCAACTGGCGGAGAACCGCCCCTACGATCGGATGGTGCACGACATTCTGATATCGCGCGGGCCGACGACCGCCGAATCTCCCGCCGCGTTTTTCAAATCGCTCAACACCCCCGATCTCGCGTCGAAGTCGATCAGCCAGCTCTTTCTCGGCGTGCGGATCGAATGCGCCCAATGCCATCATCATCCCAGCGAACGCTGGACGCAGGAAGATTTCTGGGCACTCGGCGGCTTCTTCACGGGATTGACCGTCAAACCGATCCCCGGCGGAACCGATTCGCTGGTCAGTTTCGGCGGCACGAATCTCAAGCAGCCGAAAACGGGCGAAGACGTCCCCGCGCAAGTCCTCGGCGGCCGGCCGATCGATTTCACGAACATCACCGATCGCCGCATCCCGCTCGCCGACTGGCTGACGTCGTCCGACAACCCGTATTTCGCGCAGGCGATCGCCAATCGCCTCTGGGCGCATTATTTCGGCCGTGGCTTGATTCACCCGGTCGACGACATTCGCGAGACGAATCCGCCGAGCAACGCCGAGTTGATGCAGGCGCTCACACAGCACATGCGCGATGTGAAGTTCGACCTCAAAGCCTTCACGAAGACGCTGCTCAATTCACAGGTCTATCAACTCAGCAGTACGGCCAACGAGATCAACGAAACCGATCGGCAGAATTTCTCGCATGCCTTTACGAAAGCATTGCCCGCCGAAGTGCTGCTCGATGAAATCTGCCAGGCGACGGGCGTCCCCGAAAAATTCAACGGCTGGCCCGAAGGTTACCGCAGCATTCAGGTGTGGGACAACCGCATGCCGAGTTACTTTTTCCGCATTTTCGGCCGGCCGGTGCGGGCCAGCGTCTGCGAGTGCGAACGCAGCAACGAGCCGAGCATCTCCCAGGCGTTACATCTGCTCAACTCCCCCGAAATCGCCGAGAAAATTCATTCCCGCAAAGGAACGGCCCGCGCGCTGGCCGATTCGTCATTAACCCCCGCGGAAATTGTCGATGAAGTGTATCTGATGACGTTGACCCGCTACCCCAGCGACGAAGAACGTGGGCTTTTCATCGCGGTCTACGAGTCCCCCGACATTCCCCGCCGCCAGGCGACCGAGGATCTCCTCTGGGCGGTGATGAATGCGAAAGAGTTTTTGTATAACCACTAAGCGAGCGGGGAGCGTCAGCTCCCTGTCCCAACGAACAATGACGAATGACGAAATCCGAATGACGAATCAATGACGAATCAATGACGAAGCTCGAATGTCGAATGGTTTCGAGCTTCGACATTCGTCATTCACAACAAGGAACAAACCATGTTCAAACTCGAACTCGGCCGACCTACGGCAAAACGCTGCGATCGCATCTCCCGGCGTCATGCGTTGCACATCGGGTCCGCCGGTGCGTTGGCCGGTCTGACGTTGCCGCGGCTGCTTGCCGAAGAAATCGCCAACGATTCGGGCATTCGCGCTCGCGCGAAATCGGTCATCTTTCTGTTCCTCGAAGGAGGGCCGCCGCATCAGGATATGTGGGATCCCAAACCCGAGGCTCCGCTCGAAGTCCGCGGACCGTTCGCGCCGATTTCGACGTCGGTCCCCGGCACGTTCGTGCTCGAACATTGCCGCCGCTCGGCTCAGATCGCCGAGAAATTTACGATCGTCCGCAGTCACACGCACGCCGACAACGGCCACACGACCGGTTACCACTACGTGATGACCGGCCGCAAACCGACGTTCGCCGACGGCGACAATCCCGTTCCCAACAACGAATTTTTCCCGTCGCTCGGATCGGTCGTCTCGCGCGAACTCGGTCCGACGGGAGCGATCCCCGCATATATCAACATACCGCATCCGATGGCGGCGGGGGGACCGGGTTTCTACGGTGCCGCCCATGCGCCGTTCGTCATCGAGGGCGATCCCTCGCAGCCCGACTTCGAAGTCAAAGACCTGCGGCTGACGGGCATCTCCGAAGACCGCTTATCGTTGCGAAAAAGACTGCTCGCCGGAGTGGAGAATCAACTCCAGCGCGGCCAGGGCCGGGCCGCGACGATGTCGACGTATTACGACAAAGCCTACACGCTGATCACCTCTCCCGAAGTGCAGCAGGCGTTCGACATCACGCGCGAACCTCCGGAACTCCGCGAGCGGTACGGCATGAGCCAGTTCGGCCAGTGCACGCTGATGGCCCGCCGGCTGATCGAAGCCGGGTGCCGGTTCGTCGGCGTCGACGGCCCCGGCTGGGACGTACACTTCAACTGCTTCCCGAGTTTGAAAGGAGATCTCATTCCGCCGACCGATCAGGCTTTCAGCGCGCTGATCGACGACATGGAGGACCGCGGCCTGCTCGATGAAACGCTGGTCGTGATGATGGGTGAAATGGGACGAACCCCGCGCGTGAATGCACAAGCGGGCCGGGACCACTGGTCGATGGCGCAGACCATCATCTTCGCCGGTGCGGGGATCAAGCCGGGACAGGTGATCGGTGCGACCGACCGCGACGCGGCCTCGGTGATCGACACGCCGGTGTCGATTTCCGATCTGCTGCGCACGATTCATAACATTTTGGGAGTCGACTCAACGAAAGTCGTCACCGACCCGCTGCAACGGCCGATCCCGCTGGTCGAAGGGGGCGAACTCATCCCCGGACTGTTGGCGTAATGTCGAATGTCGAAGCACAAATGACGAATCAAATCCGAATGACGAATGTCCAAATGACGAAGGATGACCGTCGCATTTGTGTTAAAAACTGATGATCGCAACTGTTTCGTCATTCGGGCTTCATCATTGATTCGACATTCGGATTTCGACATTCGACATTTTATTAAAGCTGGCATCATGATTTCTCGCATCTTCCGTCATCAACACTCAATATTCTTCTCGACCCACCGTCTTTCCCCTCGTTCCCATGCTCCGCTTGGGAACGCAAGGTCTTCGAAGCTCCGCTTCGCCTTTCTTCCTCTTCGTCTGATAAAGGGTGCCTGTTCGAAGACACTGGCGGACAAGCCGCCAGTGCCACCCGGCGGTGGGTCAGCGCGGACGTCCCTACATGTCTTGCTGTTCGTTATTGCGTTGGTTGCTCCTGCAAACGTATTCGCACAACTCCCCCCCGAGATCGGTTACATCCATCCTGCCGGCGGGAAAGCGGGGACGACCGTCGACGTCGTGCTCGCGGGGTTCGACTGGACTCCGGATATGCACTACTTCTTCCACGACCCGCGCATCGGGCTCGAAATCGTGGGCCAAATGAGCGAAGTGCTCCTCCCCGACCCGCCGTACTGGTTCGAGAAGAAAGCCCGCGGAACGGCGATGCCTTTGCCGCGCGAAATCGCCGCCCGGATCACGATTCCCGCCGACGTCCCCGCCGGCCCCGTGCGCTGGCAAGTCGCGAATGCGAACGGAGCGACGGCGAGCGGGCAGTTCATCGTCGGCCATACGTCTGAAGTCTTCGAAGACCACCTCCGCGCGGAAGCCGCGGCGATCGGCCGCAAGGTGATCCCGCTGCTGCCTGAGTTGCCGGTCGTGATCTCCGGACGCGTCAAGCGAATCGAGGAAATCGACCGTTACCGCTTCGTCGCCGCCAGGACCGGTCCCGTGACCTGCGAACTCTTCGCCCGCCGCATCGGCTCGCCGCTCGATGGCGTGCTCGAAGTCTACGATGCAAGCGGCAACCAACTCGTCGACGTCGCCGGGACGGCGGGTCTCGACCTCGCCGCGACGTTCGTCGTCGAGCAAGGCCAGGAATACACGCTGCATCTGTACGACGTCGACTTTCGCGGCGACCGGGCGAACGTCTATCGCCTCGAATTAACGCCCGGCCCGCGAATCATCGCGGCGAGTCCCTCCGGAGGCCGGCGCGGCACGACGCAGCAGATCACATTCACCGGTTACGGTCTCGCCACCGGCGCGGCGGTGCTCGAATCGATCACACAGCCGTTGACGTTCCCGACCGATCCGGTCCTCGACGTCTGGCACATCACGCTCGATACACCGCATGGACAGACCCCCGAGTTCGCGATGCTCGTCGACGAATTCGCGAATGCGACGCGGCCGCTGAATTCGACGGAACCGATGCCGCTGACCCTCCCGGTCGCCGTCACGGGGACGCTGGGCGACTCGAACGTCGATCGATTTACGGTCGCCGGAAAAATGGGAGAGATCTGGTCGTTGCAGGTCAGCGGATCGAAGATTGGTTCGCCGGTCGATCCGACGCTCGCCGTGCTCGGCCCCGACGGCAAGGAACTCGCTCGCAACGACGACGTCGCGGGTACGACCGATGCGGCGTTGTCGTTTACCGTTCCCGCCGATGGAACATATCAACTCATCGTCGCCGATATGGGGAATCCCGACGTCGATTGCCCGCGGACGTATCGCATTGCCGTCACGAGCCCGCTCCCCGGATATGACATCACCGTCCCCGAGTTTCAGAATGTCCCCTCCGCCGGAATGGCGGAACTCGTGCTGAAAATCGAACGCCGTGGCGGGTTCGTCGATCCCGTCGCCGTCACCGTCGGCGGTCTGCCGGAGGGATACACCGTTCCCGCCGAACTCGTCGTACCGGAAGCCGCCGCCGAATTGAAAATCCCGATCACCGTCGCCGCGACCGCCGCGGTGAAAGCCGCGCTCGTCACCGTGACGGCGAAAGCGATTGTTAACGGACAAGAGGTGACGAGAGTCGCGCGGCCGATTCTCGTCGCCGGGACGATGGTTCCTCCGTTCAAATTCGACGGCGACGGAAAAGACGACGTGACGAAATGGCGTCGCGGCACGCGGTTCCCCGCACCGGTGACGATCGAACGCAATGATGGTTTTACGGGCGAAATCACATTCGTGATGACTGCCAATAACGGCCGGCATCGCATGGGGATCTGGGGGCCGGAACTGACCGTACCGGGGGATGTGTCGAAGTTCAAATATCCCATATATCTTCCCGAATGGCTGGAGACGACGCGCACGTCGAGGATGGTGATCAACGGCTGGGCCAAAGTCCCCGATCCCCAGGGGAACGTTCGCTATCTGCAAGAGAAGATGCAGACTCGCATGGGTTTTCTGCCGATCGGCGGACTGTTCAAGATGTCGCACGAGCCGCGAGAATACGAGCTCAAACCGGGCGATACGTTCGAGGTCGCGCTCAGCTTTTCTCGTTCTCCCGAGTTGACCGAAGGGGTGACGATCGAACTCGCGCCCGATGATGAGCAGACCGGATTACTCGTTGCCGAGCCGCTGACAATTTCCGCCGATCAGATGGAGGCGGTATTCCGCATCACCAGCGCCAACGACCATCGCCTGGAGGGTGAATACAAAGTCAAACTCCGCGCGACGACATATCAACCCGGCGAACTACCGGTGATTTCGGAGACGACAGTCGAGGTGGCGTTTTTGAAGTAGTCGAGAGTCGAGAGCCAGAATTGGAAAACGCTCCGCTGCGCAAAGCCTCCGCGTCGCGGCTAACCCATCTCCCCATCTTCTTCATTGCATTCCCGCCCCCGCTCGCCGAATATACCCGCAAGGAGGCCACTTATGTCGGACGATTTCGCAGTCGATTCCCCTTCGCTCGTTTATCGGCCGTTTCGTCGGCGGTCGGCGCCGGGCGCCTCGCCGGGGACGGTGATTGTCGATCCCGAGAGTTCGCGGCCTCGCATTCACGTGACGTGTTACGGGCCGGAATCGTACTACGAGCAAACGGTCGCGCATGTCGGCGAACTCGATATGCACGTCGGTAAGGAACCCGTGACGTGGATTCACGTCGACGGCCTGGGCGACGCCGAGATTCTGCAGCAACTCGCCGACCGATTCGGCATCCATCCGCTGGCCCTCGAAGACGTCGTCAACGTGCATCAGCGTGCGAAAGTCGAGGAATACAAAGAGCACCTGTTTATCGTCGCTCGGATGGTGACGCTCGAATCGACGCTGTGTTCCGAGCAAGTCAGCATTTTTCTCGGGTCGAATTACGTGCTGACATTTCTCGAAGACCCCGGCGATTGTTTCGATCCGCTGCGCGACCGCCTGCGAAAAGGACACGGCCGGCACCGCCAGACCGGGCCCGATTATCTAGTCTATTGTTTGCTGGATGCGATCATCGACGCGTATTTTCCCGTGCTCGAAGAATACGGCAACCGACTGGACGACCTCGAAAATCAGGAAATCCAAACCCGCAGCGCCTCGCTGATTTCGGTGATTCACTCGTTCCGCCGCGAACTGCTGTATTTGCGGAAATCGATCTGGCCCTGCCGCGAGACAATCGGCCTGTTGTTGCGAGATTACCCGCGGCAATTCACGGACGAGACGCGGGTCTACTTGCGCGACTGTTACGATCACACGGTGCAGATCATCGAAGTCGCCGAGATGTATCGCGACATGTGTTCGGATCTTCGCGATTTTTACTTCACGATGATCGGTACGCGCACCAACGAAATCATGAAAGTGCTGACGATCATGTCGACGATTTTCATTCCGCTGACGTTCATCGCCGGCGTGTACGGCATGAACTTCGATTACATGCCCGAGCTGCACTGGCGGTGGGGCTACCATTTATCGCTGGCGGGAATGGGAGTCATCGGCCTGACGCTGCTCGGCTTCTTCTGGCGCCGCGGCTGGCTGTCCGACCAGACCTCCGCCGGCGAATCGTTCAGCGGTTCGAAACGCCAACGAGGGAAGGACGCGGGGGAATGATGAATCATTCCCAATTAGCCCGAAGCGCAAGTTTTGAAGTTGCGCCATTCACCCTCGCTCCGTCTTTCGTCAGAAAGACACAGGGGAGAGGGTAGGATTTCACCTCTCCCGTTGGGAGAGGTCGGCTGCGCAGCAGCCGGGTGAGGGGCCAGGGGAAACGATGAACGCGGAACGATGAATGGTGAATGAGAATTCTTGAACGCTCATGCCTTTCCATTCATCGTTCATCATTCATAATTCATCGTTTCTTCCAGCCCTCACCCGGCCGCGATGCGGCCATCCTCTCCCGGTGGGAGAGGGTAAAGTCAGCCGTTCGTCTTGTTGACGATGAACTTCACGATCATGTCGACGGTGATCAAATCCTGGACATTGCTGACCTGCGGATCTTTGGCGAACTGGTCGATTTCAGCGGCGGCATGCGGCAGTTTCTTGCGGATTTCGTCGAGTCCGGCGGGCGTGACCGTCCCTTCTTTGACGAAACCGGTATCGGGAGAAGCAAACGTCTCGGGATCGGGAAACAATTCCCCGCGTTCAATTTTCACGCTGAAGTTCTTTTCCAGCCGGAACACGATATCGAGGAAATCGATCGACTCGGCTCCCAGATCGGCCATCAGCTTGGCATTTGGAGAAACGTCCTCTTCGTCCACGCTCAGGGCGTCCACCAAAATGTCTCGTACCTTATCGTAGATCTCATCGTGCGTCATCGAACTGATTCTCCTCGGCAGACATCGCCTGCTTGCAGCTCACTTTTCGGCTGCGAAAGTTTCTCGCCGGACTTCTGTATTCATTCTTGTCATTGGCTTGGCGAGTTGACCGCTGACTCGATTTTGTAATGAACCGATCGTTTAGCCGACCATGCCTCCTAATGTCAACCCACCGTCGACTGTAAGCACCTGTCCCGTAATGTACGAGGCTTCCTCACTGACGAGAAACGAAACCGCGTGCGCGATGTCGTCCGGCTTGCCTAACCGCCGAACCGGAATGGCCTTTTTGATCTGATCGCCGGCGGCGTTGCGCACCGCTTCGGTCATGTCGGTTTCGATGAATCCGGGGGCGACCGCGTTCACCGTCACGCCGCGGCGGGCGAGTTCCGCCGCCATGCAGCGGGTGAAACTTTCGACTCCCCCTTTACTGGCGGCGTAATTGGCCTGCCCGGGGTTGCTGAAATGAGCGGCGACGCTCGACATGTTAACGATGCGGCCATACCGGGCCGACATCATCGGACGGGTCACCGCCTGACAGAAATTGAATACGCTGTTCAAGTTGGTGTTGATGACTTCCTGCCACTGTTCGGCGGTCATCATGGCCAGCAATCCGTCGCGGATCACGCCGGCGTTGTTCACCAGAATGTCGACTTTTCCCCACTTCTCGATCACTTGTTCGACGACGGCGTCGCATTCGGGTTTCGAGGCGACGTCGGCTTGAATCGCCAGACTCTCGCGTTGATCCAACGAAAGATCGTGCACCTGACGCTGGGCCAATTCTTCCTGCGAACGGTAGACGAAGGCGACCTTGGCGCCTTCTTTCGCCAAAGCCCAGACGATGGCCTTGCCGATGCCTCGCGTTCCGCCCGTCACAATTGCCACTCGTCCAGCCAATTTCATAGTCGGTATCAAACCCCTCGAAGTGTGATTCGTCTTCCGTTCGCGTTGACCGCGTATTTCGTTCGGCGTTCGATTCGCCGCATGAACGCTTCATATGCCGACGTGAAACCGCATCGGTGATCTATGCCTTCAGCGAGACAAACTGTTCTCGCAGCATTTGAATGTTTCGCTCGTCGCAACTTGCCATTTCGGGATTTGTCTCAGAGAGATTGAATTGCTCCAACTTCAAGCGGGCACTCACGGTCGATACGCCGTTCACCGTGCCGCTGCATTTAAAGGTGCAATAACGATCGCCCCACTCCATCACATGGGAGACGATTTCAAGCGTATTTCCCGGGGTGACGAAATTATTGAACTTCACCCCCCGCGATTGTTTGAGCAATACGGTGCTGAATCGAAAATCGGTCGTCGAACGCATCAGCCACGCCGACGCCTGAGTCATCGCTTCGAGCATCAATACGCCCGGCATGATCGGAAAACCCGGAAAATGGTCGGCCAGATATTCCTCGGCCGCCGACAACTGTTTGATGGCCGTAATCGATCGACCGTTTTCCAGCGACAGAATGCGATCGACGAGTGAGAAACGCATTGAACTCAAAACACCATGTAAAAGGACAAAAACGGCACCATCATACGCGAACCAATTTGCGTAATCGGAACAGTATAGTGAAGACCTTACGCGACCTCAACTATACCAGCGCCTTCGTTTCTCCCCGCGAATCGATATTCTTTCGACCGTACGTCGGAAGTAAAGAGTAGACAAAACAGCACGTGCGACGATAGCGATCGCCCCCGACACAAAGTTAAAGCAGTCGACGACTGGGTTCAAGGACTGCTTTTCGTCCCACGATTCCTCGTCGTACGAATGGTTTGTGACGCGGGATTCCCCGAAAAATTGGACTCCCTGATTTGGCAAAGTCGGCCTGTGAGCTAGACTTGAGCGTTACGCCGCGCAGGTTTCGATGATCGACATAAACCATTGGAATCAAAGTATCTAACATGGCTGTACCGATCAGGCGCGATGTCGGCCAAATGATTGGCCGCGGAATAAAATCACCCCTGAAACGGCAAACAGACTCTTCCTTAACGACAAGATCGACCGCGACGCTTCGTCACACTCAAAATCGGTGTGAAAGCGGGCGTGGCCGACATAACCCGGACTCTTTCAGCAGAAAACCTATTTTATCGACTGAGAGTTCGGACGAAATTGGAGTTCCATCGTCCCATGCCCGCTGAATTTAACCCGAATCACTTGCCTTCCTTGTTCGAAGCGATTGTGGCCTCTCCCTGTGAGGCCACCTATGCCGTTATCGGCTGCAACGCCGACGGGGCGACGGGAGCAGACGCCGCTGATCGGTTCTCACGGCTGACCGGCCACGCGGCCGACGTCGATGTTTTCTCCGAACATGACTTCGTTATGACTCCGACGGTCGCGCCGGAGAAATCGAACGCATCCGCCGACTCAACGAATGATGCGGTCGCGGCTCAGCCGGCGCTCGCACGAAATCATCAGAACTCCAACGGCGTTCCGACGCGGCGCAGCCTCGCGAATGCGCTCAAGAAGCTGCATTTCGCGGCACCGGTTCAGCGATCTGCCGATTCGTTCGCCGCGACCGATTCGGGCCGTTTGCAAGACAAGATCGAGGCGGAGAAAAGACGCGTCCCGCGCTGTCCGGGGGATAGCCAAGTCACGGTGGCCGTCGTGCCGCAACATCAGGGGCGGTCCGAATCGGAGCAGCGCTGGAATTTTATTTCGACTCCCGTCCGCGGATCGGTCCTCTTTTTGAACGTCAACGGCGTGTCGCTGTCGCTCAATTCGCCGGTCTCCGAAGAATCCGACGTCGTCCTGCAGATGACGCACCCGACGTTCAAGCAGTCGTGCACGCTCTCGGCCCGCATCTTGCGTTGCGAACAGATCGGCATGCTCTGGCATGTGGCGTGCGCCTTTCACCAGCCGATTACCCGCGGACTGATGAATACCTTCTGCCAACTGATCCAGCCGCGGCAGTGCAGTCATCATTTGGACTGATCACCACCCGAAGACGAAACAACGCCCGGAACGATTGCATCGCGGCACATGGCAAATGCTATAATCGCCGACCGAGTTGACGTTGGTGAGTTGACTTCACCCGGTCGCCAGCCCGGATGATTCGTGACCTCATACCAGCCCGAAGCGCAAGCGAGGGACATCAAAAGAGTTACCTTCGCTTGCGATTCGGGCTAGTAGGGGATGTCCCTGGTCATGAATCATCCGAGCTAGAAATCGTTGCCAGGGAGGCGAAGTTGTCCGCCGTGCTTGCTAACACGCCATTTCCGCTGTTCGTTTATGGAACGCTGCGGCGGGGGCAATCCAATCATCATTATCTGCACGGCAAATACGAACGCCGGCTGACGGCGACATTGCCGGGCTTTCATCGCATTCATCCGATCATGGTGGTGAAGCATCCGACGGCGAGCGTGCAGGGGGAGCTGTATTTCATCAAGCCCGAGCTATACCGCGCGGTGATGACGGCGTGCGACGTTCTCGAAGAACTCTACCCCGGCCAAACCGCTGGCCCCGACTACCGCCGGCTGAGCCTCCCCGTGGAAACCGAAGAGGGAACTTATCAGGCGTGGGCCTACGTGCATCGCGACACGGGGACGGGAAAGGATGAATTATGAAGGATGAAGGATGAGTCAGAAAAGAGACCCAGTTGCATTTTTCCTCTCTGACTCATCCTTCCGCCTTCATCCTTCTCTGGCGGGCTCTCGATTTCAATGACATTGCAGATTCGGTCGGTGAATAAGAATGGCGTCAGGCACAGCCTGACCTACGGCACTGGAACTTCACCGTGAGAATTTCGATCTATCCCCGCCGCAACTCGCGTTCGAACACCGTCGCCGGCGAACGCTGGATGCCGCTGCTCCCCACGGCGAACAACGGCAGCTTTA
>JBBECD010000181.1:0-17198 GCA_040881995.1 Planctomycetaceae bacterium | reverse complement strand
CGCCGGGGTGAGGAAGTCCAGGGTCCAGAGTCCAGGGTCCAGAGCCAGAGAAGAGGATGCGCTGCGATCGTTAACGACGTCATTCTGACTCATCCTTCATCGTTCATCATTGGATTTCCATGTCTCAACAGGAATTCGAACTCTACCTGTCGCTGCTCGGCCGGTTTCTTCGGCTGAACGCGGCTCAGCGCAGCGAGATCGCCGATGAGCTCCGCGACCATCTCGAAGAACGGCTGGACGAACTCAAATCTCAGGGCCTCTCACATGAAGAAGCAATCGCCAAAGCCCTGCACGAATTCGGCGACGCTTCGGAACTCGCTACTCACTTCACCCAACTCGCGAAACAAAGAAGAAGGAGAATGATTATGCGCAGCATGTACGCCTCCGCCGGAGCCGCCAGTGCCGTGATTCTGTTGATGTGGGGATTGATGCGAACGCCCGAGCCGCAGATGGCACCGAACGTCGTGGCGCAGCAGGAGGAACCCGACCAAAAGATCGACAAAGCGATCGTCGAGGAATACCAAAAGGAAGTGGATGACCAGCAAAATGATGGGCAGGCGAAATCCTCCGCCCAAACGCGGATCGAGGAGCGGCTTGCACAACCGGGGGAAGTTGATTTTAATGAAATCCCCTTGCGGGACGTTCTCACCTTTCTTGGTGAACAGATTGGAACGCCGATCCTTATCGACGAGGCGTCGTTTGAGGAACAGGGAATACCGACGGACGAGCCGGTCACCTTTTATTTGACTGGCGCTAAGAATTCGACGATCATCGATCTCATTTTGGATCGAGCTTCCCTAGGTAAGGTGACATATACGATCCGCGATAATTTCATCTACGTGCAGACCGTCGCCAAACTTCGCGAGAACGTGAAGGTCGAAATCTACAACGTCCGCGATCTATTGGAAGGGGTGCTGTCGACAGTGCGGTATGAGCGCGAGGAAGTGACGGAAGGTGGAATTGTAATGACAATTCCAGGCCCGGCCCCGGGCCTGGGTCGGGGCGCGCCGGCGGCAGGCCGTGGCGGGCGTGGCGCTCCACTAGTCGGCGGTCCGATGGCCGGGCGCGGTGCCGGACCGATGGCCGGACGTGGAGCGGGTCGCGGCGCTATGCCTGGGATGGGGATGGTTGGCGCTATGGGTGGATCCCGCCGCCGAAGCTCCACCACCGGCGAACTGGTCGAAGTCGCCCCCGTCGAGGCTCTCATCCGCGTGATCATCGCGGCGACCGACGACACCTGGGCTCAAAACGGCGCCGGCAAGGGAGCGATCGAAGAGTTCGACGGCCTGCTCGTGATCCGCCAGTCGGAAGACCAGCACCGTGACATCAAAAAATTACTGGAGATGCTTCGCGAAACGAAAGAGGGGATCGCGAAGGAACGGCCTCAGGCGTTTCGACCGGATATTAACCTGGAATTCGACCCCCGCTTCGCGCCGCGGAACTCTGCTCTTCCCGTGGATCAACCGCCGCAAGAACAAACGGAACCTATTCCGGCCACGCTAGATTAACAAAATGCCTTCCGGCCCAAGGAGCCGGCAGGTCTTATAGCCCGAAGGGAGAAGGGTTAGGAACCCTCGCTCGCGCTTCGGGCTGTTTTTTTCTGGCCCTCGCCCCTCGCCCCTCGCCCCTCGCCAAATCGGGGTTTTCTGAATTTCCCTCCGCGGGTAAACTTCCCGCCCCCTCTGCGCGGAAGGTGTCGGGATGGAATGCTCGCATCGCGGAGGCGATCAACGTTCCACGGAAGGAAGCACCGCGAATGGCCTTTGAACCGGTCCGCATCATTCACGCCAGTCACCTTCGTCTCGATCATCAACTCGAAGGGCTGACGCACTTACCGAGCGAACTGCATCGCGTCGTGGAAGACGCCACCCTCTCGGCGTTCGATTTTTTGCTCGCCGCCTGCATCGATCACGAGGTCGATTTCTTGCTGCTCACCGGCAACACCTTCGACTGGCGCGACGGCAGCCTGCGCGCGTGGACCGCGCTCGAACAGGGATTCGAACTTCTCGGCGAACACGACATTCACGTCTTCGTCGTCCCCGGCGAGACCGACCCGGCTTCCGCCTGGCTGAACGGGCCGCGCTGGCCCGGCAACGTCACTCTTTTATATGCCGAGGATGGCGAACCGGTCGCCGCCATGCGCGACGACAAACCGGTCGCCACGATTCGGCTGCTCGATGCTCACGGCAAAGAACGGGACGGACTGAAACTGCCGCGGGGAACGGCTCCCGCGTCGGGTCCGCTGCGCCTCGCTCCCTTCACCATCGGCGTTCTGCCGGACAACTCTTCGTATGTGCCCGCGACGTTTATGACACACGACGCCGATTCCCCTTCGTCTGAGGATCACGGCCCTACGGACGATGACCTGGATGACGACCACGCCGAAAACGATTTCCATTCGCCCATGGACGAGTTCGCCGAGGCGGACGAAACGATCGCCGAGACTCATTCACCGCAGCACCCATTTCATTACGATCCGCGCGGCGAGAGTCTCGACGTGATCGATTACATTGCGCTGGGAGGTCCGCCGACGCGGCAGACGTTCGTCACCGAAGAGGGGTTGGCCCATCATCCCGGAACGACGCAGGGAATGAACGACCGCGAACGCAGTTCGTGCGGCGTTACGCTCGTCGAACTCGACCGTCAGGGGAAAGGACGCAGCACGTTTATTCCCACCGGCGTCGTGCGCTGGGAGCACGCCGCGATTTCCCTCGCCGTCAATGCGTCGCTCGACGAACTGCAAGACGCGATCGGCGAAAAGTTGCGCGGCATCGCCGCGACGACGACCGAAATCGTTTGCATCATCCGCTGGGCCGTTTCCGCGAACGACCGGCTCGAACGGCAGGTCGGTTCTATCGAGCAATTGCACGAACTCATCGAACGGGTCGCCTTGCAAACCGCGCATTCGGGTTCGCTGCGGTTTCTGCATCACGCGGAGTGGACCACTGCCGGGGACGACGACGCGATCGCAGCGAACGCGACAGAAACGGCCGATGAGGGATGCTCGAATCACTGGCAAGAGTTTCTCGCCGGTCTGGCGGACGTCGCCGGGCAATCGACGGAAAACGGCGCCGCCGCTCTCAAGCGGCTCGAACGCGAACTGGGCAATAGCGCCGCCACGCGAATTGTGTTTCAACAGATGCTCGACGCGGAACGCATTCATCGGCAGGCGAAACGACTGGGAATGAACTGGTTTCAGGAGATGCGGGGGGAGAACGACGCAGCATGAAACTGACGCATATCGACATCGAAAAATACGGAGTCTGGAGCGAACTCTTGCTGCCGATCGCAGCAAGCGGGTTGACCGTCCTCTACGGCCCCAACGAAGCGGGCAAATCGACGCTGCTCAAATACATTCGCGGCATGTTGTACGGATTCCCCGCGGCGGCGAACGATCGGCCGTTCGGCCTGCGGAAAGGCTTCGTCTCACATCTCCCCTGGAGCGGGTCGGTCTCGGTGCAGCACGCCGGGTCGCCGTATCAGATTCGCCGCTCGGCGACGTCGGACAATCACCGTCTGCTGTCGGTGCACGCCCCGACCGATCGGCAACCGCATCACGGCGAAGCGACGCAAATCACCGAACGGTATTTCCCGCCGGAAGAAAATGAACGCCTGCTGCGGCACATGCATTCCGGCATCGGCGAGAAACTGTTTCAGCAGCTTTACGCCATCGGGCTCACCGACCTGCAGGAACTGGCGACCTGGGACGACGAGACCATCGCCAACCACATCTACAGCCTGACCCTCGGCCCCGTCGGTAAGACGCTGCTGCACGCGAACGAATCGCTGAAAAAAGCCAAAGCCTCGCTGGTTCAACCGAAACACGGCTCCCGAGCGACCGTTCATCTCGATGCCTATCGCGACTCGCCGCGCGGCGGCAAGATCGAACGGCTGTTGAAACATTACACCGAACTCTCCGATCGGCTGGACGAACAAAACCAGAAGGTGCAGCGATACCGCGAAATCGTCGCCGAGAGCGAACTCCTGCAAGATCACCTCGTCGAGATGAAATCCCGCCGGGCGGGACTCGATTCCCAACTGCGAGGCCATCAGTTCATGGACCGCATCTGGGGACCGTGGACTACGGTGCAAAAACTTCGCCGCGAGTGGAAGCAGATTCCTCGCGTCAAAGGGTTTCCCGAAAATGGACTCCAAAAACTGATCGGCGTCGAGCAGGAGTTGGAAAGCGCACGCCGTTGCCGCGATTCCATCCGCGCCGAAATCGACCGCTTTCGCGGCGAGTTGAAATCGTGCAGCACATCACGCCGGTTGTCGCACGTCGCGAACGCGGTGCATCGGCTTCAACAACTCAAGCCGCGGATTGAAACAATCTCGACGAATCTTCCCGACCGCCAGCGCGAACTCGGCGAACGGGCGCAACGACTGCAGACACAGCTCCGGGAACTCGACGGCGAATGGACGACCGAACGGTTATGCGGCTCCGGTGCCGTCATCGACTCGGCCGGACGGTTGCATGAAACTGCCGACCTCTACCGACGGGCGGCACGACGGCGAAATCATTTACGGCAGCGCATCCAACGACAGCTTCAGCGGCTCCGCCGCGAGAAGGTCCGCTGGAAAGAACGTCTGCCGTCGTCGGAAGAACTTTCGCCCGCACAGGGATTGAAACAGGCGCGCGGTCGCCAACAACTCACCGAGGAACTCGGCGACGTCATGCGATCGATTCAATCGTTAACCGAGCAACAGCGGTGGACGGTGCAGCGGTTATCTCAAGAATCGCAAATGACCGAACTCCCCGCGTGGGGACGTTGGGCAGTCACCAGCTTTACGGCGTTCGGCGCGATCTTATTCGTCGCCGGACTTCTCACCGGCTGGTGGCAGAGCGCGCTCGCCGGCTCGATTTTCTGTCTGTTGGCGCTTGCCAGCGCCTCCGTCGGCCACGCCGTGAGATCGCATTTCGCCGCCACGACGACCGGTTCACAAGATGCGATTCTCGAAGAACACGTAAAAATCAAAACCGCGCTCACGCAACTCCGGCAGCGTCAAAATGAGCTGTGCGATGAATTGTCGTTGCCGGTCCTTGATGACGAGCGAGAAGAAAGCGTAGTTCTCACCGGCGGCGAAACCGAAAAGGCGCCGCTATTGCTGACGATCGAATCAACCGCGGTTTCGTCGGACGATGACGGCGAAAGCGACTTCGCCGATCCAGAAATCGACACGTGGGAACTCCTGCGCGAATCGGCTCGCGAAGTCGGCGATTGGGAAGCATTCGCCGAGTGGCATCAGAACTGGCTCGCACAACGTCGGGGACTGAGTGAGCTTCGCACCCGCTTTCAAGAACGGCAGCGAGAAATCGCCGAAAGCCGCAAGGCGTGGTGCGACGCGCTGACAACCGCGGGGTTGCCCGAAACGCTGAACGTCTCCGAGGGGCTCGCCGGTTATCACCGGCTCGTGGCTGCGGCGGGCTCAGCATGTGAATGGAAGTCGCTCAACGACAGCGTCAACAAAGACCGGCAGATGCTCGCCGCGTTTCAACAACAGACGGCTCGCATCCAGCAGAAAATCAATAACGCCCCGAGCGAAACCGTGCCGACGATCATCGAATCGCTGCGTCTCGTCGACAACTGGAACGATGAACTCCGGCAAATGAAAACGCATCGCCGCGAACGCCGACGCTTGCTCAAGGAAATCCGCCTTCGCCGTCAGGAAGAAGCCGAGTATCAGCAATTGATGCACGAGTATCAGATGCAGGCGTCGGCCTTAATGGTCCAAGGGGGAGCGGCGAATCGCGACGAATTCGAGAAACGGGCGAACTGGTCGCGTCGCCGAACCGAACTGCGCACGCTCATCGGCGACGCGAAACGAACCCTCGCCGAAGCCGCGCGGACCGAACCCGACCTCGCCGTCGTCGAATCGGATTTGGAGCAATTCGATCCCGAAGAAAACGCCGAGCATCTGCAGACGGTGCAACACGAACTGGCAGACCTCGATGACGATCTGCACATCGCCTATGAAGAACTGGGACAGCTCAAGCAGGAAATCAAGACGTTGACGGCAGATCGCACGTCCGCTGGATTGCTGCGCGAACGCGAGCAAGTGCTGGCTCAACTCCGCGAGGCCTGCATCGACTGGTGCGCTCTCGACTGGGCCCGGCAGAGCCTCGAACGGGTGCAAGAGCAATACGAACAGACGTCGCAGCCCGAAGCCTTAACGTTCGCCTCAAATTATCTGCAACAACTGACAGACGGCCGCTATCGCCGCATCTGGACGCCGCTCGGCGAACGGCGGTTGTACGTCGACGACGCCCACGAGCAGAACTGGACCGTCGAGCAACTTAGCAACGGCACGCGCGAGCAGCTTTTTCTCTCGGTAAGGCTGGCCCTCGTGTCGCAACTCGCGAAACAAGGAGTCGAACTGCCGATCGTCCTCGACGACGTGCTCGTCAACTTCGACGAGCACCGCACGCAAGCCGCGATCCGCCTGCTCGCCGATTACGCGGCGTCGGGGCAACAAGTGATTCTCCTCACCTGTCACGCCCACATCGCCGCAGCCTTCGACAGGATCGGTGTGCCGTCGGTGCATCCGCAGAGTTCGCAACCGATGTTGTGGGAACGCCAGGCAGGTTAGCCGCGACGCGAAGGGCTTCCGTAGCGGAGCGCTTTCTTTTAGCCCCCGGCGAGTCGCCGGAGGTTTCAGGAAAGCGAAAAACCCCCGGTCATTGACCGGGGGCTAAAAAGGCGAAGCGGGAGCAGGCTGAAGCCTGTACTCCTACGAAACATCACGATGCCGGTTTCGCCAGCTCCAAAAACTTCGCATCGCGCAGGCTGAGGAGTTGCAGCATCTTCGCCAGCGCGAGTATCGCGTCGCAGGTCGGGTAGGCTTCGCGGAACCAGTACCGATGCGACGGGCCGCCGCCGCAGATCGTTGTCGGCTCCGTCAGTGCGGCTGCCATGTCGGCGCGTGTGGGGCCGGCGTGATGGGATTGCACGTGCAGCGACGATAACTGCGATTCGAGACCGGTCCACTCCGGGGTTTCGAGCGCGACATTCAAATTCGGATAATCCCGCAGCGCGAATGTCGCCAACAGCCGCATCACGACTTCGGCGGCGACCGGTAGCCCCTGGTCGCTCCAGAACGACATCTGCTGGCCGTCTTCGTCGATGAGTACGCCGAGGTCGGCCTCTTTGTCGCGCACCGCCTGGCCGACCGTTTTGGTATCAGGATCGGCGATCGCCCCCAACCGTCGCCGGCGACGCGACACCGGCACCCACATCAACCGGCACGGCAACTTCTCGAACAGATGTTCCAGCGTCTGGCGGACGAGTTCATTCGGCGTCGCACAACAGACTCTCAGCGGCCGCAAGGCGTGAAAATGTTTCCACAATCCGGCACGGTAAGGCATCCAGGCTTCGAACGACCGCTGCGGAAACGACTGCCGGGTCGGCCGCGAGTAACCGTCGCGGTAGCGCTGTTCGATGTGTTCGAGTCCGTGGCCCGATGAAAGCGGAACCGCCGACCGGCCGACGAATTCGAGACCCGTCCATGAGGGATCCTCGCCGGCACCGGTGACTTCAATCCCTCCCGCGGCATCCAAATGATGCACCGCGAACCAGAAGCACGGGGTGGTCGTCAAGCCGACGTCGATCACTTGGCAGCCCATTCGCCGCAGCGTCGCCGCCACCGCCCGGGCAACCTCCGGCGAACTCGGACGATTATCGAGTGCGAGCACAATCGACGGCCCGCGGCGATACGACTCCTGTCGGATGGGGGGCGGATGGAAAAACGGATCTTCGTTGCTTTGTCCGTGCCGGGGGATGTCTTCCCATAAAACCGAGGCGAAAGCTCCCGCAATGCGAGCCGCTTTTTCGCAGGTCAGCTCGTTGAGATAGATCCCCCGAACCCCCTCCGCCGTGAACAAACTGGGCCGCTGGACCCGATGCCGCGTGCTTTCGAACCGCGTGACCGCTTGCGTGGGAAGCTGCCCGGTTTCGCCGCGATGCTCACAATCGCGGCATTTCGGGTAACACGCCGCCAGCCGGGCGAGATGAATCGATCGCGAGATCGGATGCTCTTCGCCCGGACAGCGATACAAAATCGGTAACGGCAGCGGGATCATGCCGGCAAATGTACGTCGATACCGGTTTGAGGTCAATTTCGGTTTTTGGCATCACCGGTTAGCCGCGACGCACCGCGGAGCGATAGCCCATCCCGAACGACCAGCGAACGCTCCCAAGCGATCGCTGATCGTCATCGTATCGGCTAGCGCTCCGCTTTGCGTCGCGGCTAACCGGTGAACTGGCGACTTTGCCATCGCGGAAACTGGATTCTCGATCTGATAATTGTTAGTCTAGCGGATCGTTCGCGGCGGGCTTACCTTCGACGATTGGCAAATATTCGCTTCGTCTGCTCGGTGAATCTGCCCATTGACAATCGCTCTCCTGAGGTGCAATCGTGTGCGGAATTGTCGGTTTTTTGGCCAAAACGCCTGAAATGCGGGACAAACTGGGGGAACTCGTCACCCCCATGCTGAATTGTATGGGCACCCGCGGTCCCGATTCGGCGGGACTCGCCGTCTTCACCGAACCGCTCCCCGATCAGCAGCGGCGCTATAGTTTATACGTGCATAATCGGCGATTCGACTGGGGAACGTTGTTCGACGACTTTATGGACGAAACCGATGCCGAAGGGGAGATGATCGACGTCGAAAGTCACGCCGCGCTGGTTTCAACCGTTTCTCCGCCGCGATTCAAGACCTGGCTGGCGAAATCGTATCCGGAAGTGCATCTCCTCTCGGTCGGACATCGCATCGACCTCTATAAAGACGAAGGACACCCCGAAGAAATCTCCGAACGATACGGCTTTATGGAGTTAACCGGCACGCACGCCATCGGACACACCCGCATGGCGACGGAATCCGCCGTCTCCCCCGCTCACGCCCACCCCTTCACCGCCGGTGAAGATTTCTGCCTCGTGCACAATGGTTCGCTTTCGAACCCGTGCAGCATTCGGCGAAAACTCGAACGGCAGGGCATTCACTTCGAAACCGACAACGACACCGAAGCCGGTTGCCGCTTTATCGAATGGCGGATGCGTCAGGGGGACACCCTCGAACAGGCGATTCAGGCCTCGTTCAAGGAACTGGACGGCTTTTTCACCTTTTTGATGGCGACCGCGGACAAGATGCTGTTGGTTCGCGATCCGTTTGCCTGCAAACCCGCCGTCGTGGCGGAAACCGACGACTACGTCGCCATCGCGTCCGAATTCCGATCATTGGCCCACCTGCCGAACGTGCAAGACGCGCGCGTTTTCGAACCCTCGCCGGAAATCATCTACTCATGGAACGTGTGAAGACCTTCGATTTGAGCCGGACCTCCGTCCGCGAGCTCAATCAATTCCTCCATCACGATCTGGCGGCGGGACACACCGATCAGGTCGAGGTCTTGCATCCCGACGGTGCGCACAGCATCGCCGCCGGGGTCGACGCGCCGGTTCACATCAACATTCGGGGCCACGCCGGGTATTTCATCGCGGGGATGAATCAACAGGCCGATGTCACGATTCACGGCAACGTCGGCTGGAGCATTGGCGAGAACATGATGTCGGGCCGGGTGCATGTGAAGGGCCATGCTTCGGAATCCGCGGGTGCCTCGGCCCACGGGGGGCTGCTGATCATCGACGGCGACGCCTCGTCGCGGTGTGCGATTTCACTCAAAGGGGGAGAAATCGTCGTCGGCGGCGGCGTGGGACATTTCTCCGCCTTCATGGCACAGGCCGGGACGCTCGTCGTCTGCGGCGATGCGGGCCCGAATCTGGGGGATTCGCTGTACGAAGCGGTGATTTACGTCCGCGGCAAGATTCACAGTCTCGGAGCCGACGCCCAGGAAGAGCCGATGGGCTCCGCCGACTACGACGCCGTCGGAAGATTATTACGAGCCGCCGGCATGGAATATGACCCGAGAGATTTCAAGCGAGTCGCCTCGGCCCGCACGCTGTATCATTGGAATTCGGAAGTGCATCAGGAATACTAGAGTCGAGAGACAAGAGTCCAGAGCCAGAGGAAGACATGGGAGACCGTGGCAACTAACAACTAACAACTGACCACTGACAACACACGGAGCATCTCCTTGTCCGAACGGTTACATTACGAAGAAAGTGCCTCGTTTAATCGAGACACGCTCCACTACATCCGGCAGGCCGCTGAATTCGGGCTGTACGAAATTCGCGGCATGGGGGCAAAGCGCAAACTCCCCTCGTTCGACGATCTCGTGCTGCTCACCGCTTCCGCTTCGCGCTATCCGCTCGAAGGGTATCGCGAAAAATGCAGCTCCAAAACCGTGCTGGGAACGCGGTTCGCCAAGAAGCCGATCGAACTCGACATCCCCATCACCATCGCCGGCATGAGCTTCGGCTCGCTTTCCGCGAACGTGAAGGAAGCCCTCGGCCGCGCCGCGACCGAAATGGGGACTTCGACAACGACGGGCGACGGCGGCATGACACCCGAAGAACGCCGCTCGTCCCAAACGCTGGTGTATCAATGTTTGCCGTCGCGGTATGGATTCAATCCCGACGACGTCCGTAAAGCCAACGCGATTGAAGTCGTCATCGGCCAGGGGGCCAAACCGGGGGGCGGCGGCATGCTGCTCGGACAGAAAGTCAGCCCTCGCGTCGCCGCCATGCGGACGCTGCCGCCCGGCATCGACCAGCGTTCGGCCTGCCGGCACCCTGACTGGACCGGCCCCGACGATCTCAAGATCAAACTCGAAGAACTCCGCGAAATCACCGACTGGCAAGTTCCGATTTATATCAAAATGGGAGCGACTCGCGTCCGCGAAGACGTCAAACTCGCCGTCAAAGCGGGGGCCGACGTCGTCGTCATCGACGGCATGCAGGGAGGGACCGCGGCCACGCAGCAATGCTACATCGAACACGCCGGCATTCCGACGCTCGCCGCGTTGCCGCTCGCCGTCGAAGCTCTCGAAGAGATGAACGTGCTCGGCGAAGTGCAGCTCATTATCTCGGGGGGCATTCGCTCCGGAGCCGACGTCGCGAAAGCATTGGCATTGGGAGCCGACGCCGTTTCCATCGGTCAGGGGATTCTCATCGCGCTGGGCTGTAATAGTCCAACGTACGTGCAGCACGGCGAACATCACGACGCGAAGGCGGACTACGCCGAACTCGGGACCGGCCCGGGGTTCTGCCATCACTGCCACACCGGCCGATGTCCGGTCGGCATCACCACGCAAGACCCGGTGCTGGAAAAACGCCTGACCCCCGAAGTCGGCGCGAATTGGGTCAAGAACTATCTGCAAGTCCTCAACATGGAACTGACCACATTGGCCCGAGCCTGCGGCAAGTCCGACGTGCATCACCTCGAAAAAGAAGATCTCGTCGCGCTCACCGTCGAAGCCGCCGCGATGGCCAAAGTTCCCCTCGCGGGCACGAACTGGATTCCGGGAAGAACCTGAAACGGGAAAGACCAACATGACGATCCGCGAACAAATCCGCCATCGCCTGCAGGAAGACCAGATCGATTTTCTGCTGGTGCAGTTCGTCGACATTCACGGGACGGCGAAGACCAAAATGGTTCCGGTCTCCGAATTCGATAACATGATCGACAGCGGGGCCGGTTTCGCCGGCGGAGCCGTCTGGGGAACCGGGCAGGGCCCGCATTCGCACGACATGATGGCCCGCATCGATCCCTCGACGTACACGCCCCTCCCCTGGATGAAGAACACGGCCCGCTTCGCCGGCAACATTTACGTCGACGGCGAACCGCATCCGTTCTGTCCGCGCACCAATCTGATGCGCGTGCTCGATGCATGCAACAAATCGGGGTACATCTTCAACGTCGGGATGGAACCGGAGTTCTTTCTCGTCACGAAAAACTGCGACGGTTCGATTTCCCCGTGGAATCCCGACGGCGTCGATACGTTCGCCAAGCCGTGCTACGACTACCGCTCGATGGCCCCCGCCGCCGAGTTTTTGCAGGAATTGACGACGGGCCTCAACAAACTCGGCTGGAACGTCTACCAATGCGACCACGAAGACGCCAACGGGCAGTACGAAGTCAACTTCGATTATGCCGACGCGCTGACGACCTCCGACCGCGTCACCTTTTTCAAAATGATGACCGGGCAACTCGCGAAAAAATACGGCGCGATCGCCACGCATATGCCCAAACCGTTTTCGAATCAGACCGGCAGCGGACTGCATGCGCACTTCCACGTCGCCGATGCGAACTCGGGCGAGAACGTCTTCACCGATCATAAAGACAAACGCAATCTCGGCCTGTCGGCGTTCGCGTATCACTTCCTCGGCGGAGTGCTGGCCCACGCCCGCGCCATCGCCGCGGTCACGAGCCCGACGGTGAACTGTTACAAGCGGTTGCAGATCGGTACGGGACTGCAATCCAGCCGGTCGGGCTTCACGTGGACGCCGGCCTTTATCAGCTACGGAGACAACAACCGCACGCAGATGATTCGCACCGCGGGCCCCGGCCACTGCGAAGACCGCACGGTCTCGGCGCTCTGCAATCCCTATCTAGGTCTCGCCGTCTATCTCACCGCCGGCATGGACGGCGTCCGCCGCAAACTCGATCCGGGCGAACCGAATCTCGGCAACCTGTATTCGCGCACGCTGGCGGAGATCGAATCCGAGGGAATCAAGTTGCTGCCGCAAACGTTAATCGAAGCCGTCGAAGAGTTAAAGAAGGACGAAGTCGTCCAGCAAGGTCTAGGCCCGATCGCCGACGTCTTCATCGATTTGAAAACGAAAGAATGGGAAACGTTTCACAAGCAGATCACACCGTGGGAAGTGCATGAGTATCTGACGCTGTGAAGGGTCGAGGGACGAGGGTCAAGAGTCCAGGGCCAGAAGAAAGCATACTAGCCCGAAGCGCAAGCGGGGGTCTTAAATCCTTCTCCTTCGGGAGAAGGTGGCCGCAGGCCGGATGAGGGTGCCTTTTGCTTTCGTTTAGCCGCGACGCGGAGGGTTTCCGCAGCGGAGCGCGTTTTCTTTTAGCCCCCGGCGAGTCGCCGGGGGTTGATAAGCGATAAATTCCCCCGGTCATTGACCGGGGGAAAAAAGAGCGAAGCGGAGCTTCGAAGACTTGCGTTCCCAATCGGAGCTTGGGAACGAGATAAAAACACAAATATCACACAACCAACACCAAGGATTCACCGACGATGTCCTTACAACTCACCTGTCCAAACTGCGGCGTGCGTCCGGTTTGGGAGTTTCATTACGGGGGCCCCGTCAAAAACCGCCCTACGCAAGATGCCTCCGCCGAGGAGTGGACGTCGTATATCTATCACAAACCGAACCCGCGCGGCGACCAGAAGGAATGGTGGTATCACCGCTCGGCGTGCAAGTTGTGGTTTCTCGCCGAGCGCAACACCCAGTCGAACACCGTCCATGCCACGCGGCGCTTTGGCGCTGAGGAGTCGAAATAATGTCCGATCACGGTTCCACGGAGGGGCACTCAGCAACCCACGGAGTTCAGTTTACTTTCGACGGTCAAATCGTGCGCGCTCAGCCCGGCCAGACGTTCGCCGGCGCGTTGCACAACGCCGATATTCACGTGTTGTCGCGGAGTTTCAAATATCACCGCCCCCGCGGCTTGTTCTGCGTCACCGGTCGCTGCCCCAACTGCATGTGCAGCGTCAACGGCGAGCCGAACGTCCGCATCTGCACGCGAACTCCTCAAGCGAACGACGTCGTCAAACCGCAGAACGCCTGGCCCTCGGTCCGCTTCGACATCATGTCGATCTTCGACAAGATGCATCGCCTGCTCCCCGTCGGTTTTTATTACAAGTCGATGCACAAGCCGCGCTTCATGTGGCCGATTTTTGAGAGCGTCATCCGCCGGATCGCCGGCCTGGGTGAAGTCGACCGCAGCAACGGCGGGTCGGGACACTACGATAAGCTCAACCTGTTCACCGACGTCGCGGTCGTGGGGGGCGGACTCGCCGGCCTTAACGCCGCTCACGCCGCCGCCGAAGCGGGGGCCGACGTGATTCTCATCGACGATCAGCCGAGGCTTGGCGGGCACGTGCAGCACGACGCCGGTTCGATCGACGCGCACTTTCTCGCCGTTCGCGACCAGGTAGCGAGCCACCCGCGCATCCAGACATTTTCGTCGAGCACGGCGTTCGGACTCTACGAAGAAAACTACGTGGCGGTTCAGCAGGGAAACCGCATGATCCGCATCCGCGCCCAGCAGACCGTCGTCGCCGCCGGCGGATGGGAGCGGCCGTACGTCTTCGAGAATAACGACCTTCCCGGCGTGCTGCTCGCCAGCGGCGCGCAACGGCTGATCGGGCAGCAGGGCTGCCATCTCGACGGGCCCATCGTGATCGTCACCGATCAGCCGATCGGTTATCGGCTCGCCGACCAGCTCAAACTCAAGGGGATGCACGTCGCCGCGCTGGTCGATCTGCACGATCAGCCGCAGGGATCGATCGAGGGACTCCGGGTGCTCGCCGGGCAGACGATTCAATCCGCCAGCGGGAAGAGTCACGTCACCGGCGCGGCCATCGTTGCCCATCGCGGCGGTGCGACGCAACACATCCCGTGCCGGTGGATCATTCAAGCGATCGGTTTCACGCCCGCCACGTCGCTGCTCTATCAAAGCGGCTGCAAGCTGAAATACAACGCCGAACTCGATCAGCATCACGTCACCGAACACGCGCAGGGAGTGCACTCCGCCGGTGCGGTCAACGGATATCACGAACCGCTCGTCTGCGTCAAGGACGGCACCCGCGCCGGTCTCGCCGCGGCGAATGCGCTCGGCCTGCTGACCGCCGAACATTCGAGCCGGTTGACTCAACTCGAACGCGAGATCGCCCAGTCGGTCCGCGAATGCAAACCGGCGGCGAATTACATCTCCGACTCGAAGTCGAAGAAAAAATTCGTCTGCATTTGCGAAGACGTCACCGAGAAAGATCTCTGCGACGCCATCGATGAAGGTTACGCCAATATCGAAACGCTGAAACGGTATTCGACGATCAGCATGGGACCGTGTCAGGGGAAGATGTGCCAGTCGGCGTCGATCGCCATCTGCGCCCGGCACAAGGGAATTGACATCGAAGCGGTCGGCACGACGACGTCGCGGCCTCCCGAACAGCCGATACCGCTCGGCGTGCTCGCCGGCCAGGCGCCGCATTTCAGTCTGACGCGCCGCACCGCGATGCATTACTGGCACGAAGAGGCGGGGGCCCGTTTTCTCGACGCCGGCACGTGGAAACGCCCTGAGCGTTACACCGATCCTCATGATGAATATCAGGCGGTGCGAAAAGGCGTCGGGTTGATCGACGTCAGCACGCTCGGCAAGATCGAACTCCGCGGCCCCGACGTCATCAAGTTTCTCGAATTCGTTTATCCGAATCGCTTCGCGAATCTCGGCATCGGCAAAGTCCGTTACGGCGCGATCTGCGACGAAGCGGGTATTTTGCTCGACGACGGCATGATTTGCCGGCTCGATGACGAGCGGTTTTATCTCAGCACGTCGACCGGAAACGCCGATGCAATCGATAGCTGGTTCCGCTGGTGGCTGACGGCCCGGCCGCAATGGGACGTCAGCATGACAAACCTGTCGACGGCGCTTTCGGGAATGAATCTCGCCGGGCCGCACAGCCGCGACGTGCTGCGCCGGGTCTGCACGGGAGACGTCTCCAACGAAGCCCTCCGCTACCCGTCCGTTAAACTGCTCGACGTCGCGGGAGTTCCCGCGATCATCCTCCGCATCGGTTTCGTCGGCGAACTCGGCTTCGAAATACACGTCCCCTCGCAATACGGTTTGCACGTCTGGAACGCGCTGATGGAAGCGGGCAAAGATTTCGACATCAAACCGTTCGGGGTCGAAGCGCAGCGGCGATTGCGGCTGGACAAAAAGCATCTGCTCCCCGGCGTCGACAGCGACGCCCTCTCGAACATGTACGACGCCGATCTGCCGTGGATCGTCAAGCTCGACAAAGAGGATTTCATCGGCCGCTGGTCGCTGAAGCGGATCAAGGAACGCGGTCCGAAACAGAAACTCGTCGGTTTCAAACTGGAGGGAACCACCGTTCCCGACGAAGCATCGCTAATCGTCAAGCAGGGTTCGTTGGTCGGGCGCGTGACTTCGGTTCGTTATTCCCCCGCGGCCGGGAGCATCGTCGGCTTGGCGTGGGTGTCGATCGATCAATCGAAGAACGGCGACGTCATCGACATCCGCCACGCCGGGCAATCGCTCAAAGCCGTCGTGCAGGATGACCCGTTTTACGACGTCGCGGGCGAGCGGTTGAATTCGTGAGAGGGTCGAGGGTCGAGAGAATTTCATACTAGCCCGAAGCGCAAGCGAGGGGCTTTACAGGAATGACTAAGGCCTAAATCCTAATGACTAAGGAAATCCCAATGATCAAATGGAATGGCCGTTGAACCTAGTGGGTGTTTGAAAAAATTGGATATTAGTCATTGGGATTTCTTTAGTCATTAGACATTCGTCATTAGTCATTTAGAAACCCCGGTGGGGCAGCGCGGCGAAGCGCCGCTCGACCCACCCTACGAGAACAAGCACCATGACAACCTCCATCACCCCCATCGCTCGCACGCCGCTGGTGAATTTGCATCGCCGCGCCGGGGCGAAACTTGCCGTCGCCAACGGCTGGGAGCTGGCGACGGCTTATCCGCAGGACGAGCAATCGGCGCAGAACCGCATCGCGGATATCACCGGGCGCGTCGTGACCGAATTCACCGGCAATAAGATCGCCCAAACGCTGGCAAGCCTCTGCGGCCGCGACATGGCGATTCGCGAAATCGTCGAGACCGACGGCCATACGATTTACCGCCTCACCGATTCCCGCGGGTTGGCATTCGGCAAAACGGTTCTCAGCAGCGGCGTCGACGTCACCGGCGGCTGGACGTCGCTGGCGGTGTGGGGCTCGGACGTGCTCACGCTGCTCAACAAAGTCACCGCCGTCGACCTGCGCGAACGGACGATGCCGGTCGGCTGGTGTTGCCAGGGCCCGGTGTTCGGCGTCAACACGCTTTTCAGCCGATTCGCCAATCGCATCGAACTGCACGTCTGCCCCGACATGCTCGAATTCTTGTGGGAAGTCCTGCTCGACGCCGGCGCGGAGTTCAAGTTGCAGCCGACCGGGTTGGACGCGTATCAGAAATACTTGAACTCGGCTTCGACATCTTCTCTTTCTCCCTCTCCCTCCGGCTGCACTTTACGAGAAAGTTTTGAGAAAGAGGGC
>JBBECD010000180.1:0-17215 GCA_040881995.1 Planctomycetaceae bacterium | reverse complement strand
TGGCCCCACCTCCCATCCGCTTCGCGACCAATGGCGCGGTGCGCAATGCGGGTTATGCTCCCAAAACGGATTCCTATCGAGTCATCCCCATCGCCCCCGAACTGCTGACGATTCTGGCCGACACCTATGCGGTTGCGGCGGGTAGTCCTGATGCCGTCCCCTCTCCGACGTCCGCCGTGGTTACAGTCCCCCGACATAACCGACACCGAATGATGAAGCTGATTCTCGAACGCGCCGGAGTCAAACCGTGGGGAGATTTGTTCCAAGCCCTGCGGCGAGCCGCCGAAACGGACTTCGCAAGGGAGAATCCGCAACATGCCGTCAGCAGTTGGATCGGCCATTCGATGCAGGTGTCCGAACGCAATTACCTGATGATGACGAACGACCTGATTGACGCGGCATCCTCAAGGCCGTTGATGAGCGCATCAAAAAGCGCATCAGTAAAGCCGGGCACGCACCCGCAATACGATGCAATCGTTCACAATGCGAATGTTCCGGTTGGCGGCGATGCAAAAAAGAAACCCCATGATATGCATGGGGTTACGGACAGTTGCCGAAGTTTGCCAGAATTGAAGGCGCGGGGATTCGAACCCCGGACCTACGGATTAAAAGTCCGTTGCTCTACCAACTGAGCTACGCCTTCTTGTTAGGGTTCCTCCGCTTGCCGATACTCCGACACGTGAACCGGAACGGAGGTTCCCGCCGAGCGGACAAGTATCGTGAATCGGGATGCGATTTGCAAGCGCTCATAGGCGGCATTGCGATTTTCACGCCTGATGCGTCGCCGCGACCATGCTGTCGACGAAACGTCCCAACTCGGCGATCGCCTTGTCCCGGCGATTCGGCTCGTCGGCGAGACTTTCCAGTTGCCGGATGATCGCCGAGCCGACGATCACGCCATGGGCTTTGCCGCGGAGGACGGCGACTTGCTCCGGCCGGCTGATGCCGAAGCCGACGGCGAGCGGCAGATCGGTTTGGGTCTGCAACTGTTGCAACTGCTGCGAAAGTTCCGCGGGTAATTCCTGGCGGACGCCGGTCGTTCCGGCGACCGAAATACAGTACAAAAACCCGCTTGCGCTTTGCAAAATTTTCTGCACGCGTGCGGCCGGGGTCGTGGGGGCGACGAGTTGGACGGCATCCAAACCCGCGGCCTGCACCTGTCTTGCGAACGCTCCCGCCTCGTCGCCGGGGAAATCGGGGACGATCAGGCCGGAAATTCCCGCCCGTTTCGCCCCGCTGATGAATTTTTCCGTACCATATCGGAAAATCAGCGAGTACGACACCATGCCGACCAGCGGCGGAATTTTTTCGCCCGATAACTCGGTCAACGCCGCGAAGATCTGATCGATCGTGATTTTTTTGGCCAGTGCCCGCGTGTACGACGCCTGAATGACGGCACCATCGGCGATGGGGTCGCTGTAGGGAAAACCGATCTCGACGAGATCGACGCCGCGCCGGCCCCAATCGATGAGCAGTTTTTTCGTCATGTCGAGGTCGGGATCGCCCGCGGTCAAAAAGGGCATGAAGGCCATTTTTCCCGAGGTTTTCAGTTGAGCAAACGTCTGGGCGATTCGCGTGGCATGGGTCACGAAATATTACTTTCTAATCAACTCACCCCAGACCGGAGACCGGAATGACTAAATCCTAATGACGAATGCCTAACGAATGACCAAAATCCCAATGACCAAATGAACTGAGCATTCTGATTGGTCATTCGATCATTGGGATTTCGTTAGTCATTAGGATTTAGACCTTAGTCATTCAATTATCCTACCCGTTCGGGTTTCTGTTTAGATCAAATCTCTTTCCCCAGCAGCCTGGCGACTTCTTGCACGTCTTTGTCGCCGCGGCCGGAGAGGCAGATGACGACGATGTCGTCCGGCGGGCGCGTCCCCGCGGTTTGTAACGCCCGGGCGACGGCGTGGGAACTCTCGAGCGCGGGGAGAATTCCTTCCCGCTTCGCCATCAACTGGAACGTTTCAAGCGCTGTATTATCGTCGATTGCCACATAATTCACGCGGCCGGAATCTTTCCAATAACTATGTTCGGGGCCGACGCCGGGGTAATCGAGCCCCGCCGAAATTGAATGAACGTCGAGCGTCTGGCCGTCGGCGTCCTGCAGGACGTAACTGTAACTCCCGTGCAGAACTCCCTTTTGGCCGAAGGATAACGTGCTGGCGTGATCGCCCGGTTTCGAGCTGCGTCCGCCGGGTTCGACGCCGGTGAGTTTGACGCCTTCGTCTTCGATGAACGGATAAAACATGCCGGCGGAGTTCGAACCGCCGCCGACGCAGGCGATGACTTCATCGGGCAATCGGCCGAGTTCATCGAGACATTGCTGCCGGGTTTCGCGGCCGATGACCGATTGAAAATCCCGCACGATCATGGGAAACGGGTGCGGACCGACAACCGAACCGATGATGTAATGCGTCGTCGCCACCGAGCCCATCCAGTCGCGCATCGCCTCGTTGATCGCATCGCGAAGCGTCCGCGAACCGGTCGTCACCGGGCGGACTTCGGCTCCCATCATTTTCATGTTGAAGACGTTCATCTTCTGCCGGCGGATATCTTCTTCCCCCATATAGACAATGCAATCGAGGCCGAAGCGGGCGCACGCGGTCGCGGTCGCCACGCCGTGCTGCCCGGCGCCGGTTTCGGCGATGACTCGCTTTTTGCCCATCCGCATGGTCAGCAGAGCCTGTCCGATGGTGTTATTGATCTTGTGAGCGCCGGTGTGATTGAGGTCTTCCCGCTTGAGATAAATCCGAGCCCCCCCGGCTTGTTTGGTGAGCCGCTCGGCGAAGTAGAGGGGACTCGGTCGCCCGACGAAATGCCGCAGATAACCCGCGAGTTCGGTCTGAAACAGGGCATCGTTTTTGGCGAGTTGATATTCCCGCGTCAATTCTTCGAGGGCCTGCATCAGCGTTTCGGGGACGAAGCGTCTGCCGAATTCGCCGAACCTTCCTTCTGCATCGGGAACGGATGCCGTCGCGTGAGTCGTGGTCATTTCACTTCTTCCATTTCAATTCGCATCCGTTCGTTCTAAAATATACGTTACCTCCTCGATCGACCGGCACTGCTCAATCGACCAAAGCTCCATTATTCTGAGGCGGAGACATCAGGTCAATTCACACGTGAAACACGGCGATCAATTGGCGGCAGGAAAGATGCACGGCGAGCGACGGAATATCACATCTGTTCGCATGAATTGCGTGCTGTCACCGCGGCGAGGAAACACCGCCGTCGTTCGCTTTGTCTCTCAATGTTGTGCTCGCGATTTTTTTGCTCCGATGTTGTCGACGCCGGCGGTGCAAAAGCCGTCGAGAGTTTGTGGAAAACCGATGATCGATTTGCCGGTTATCGACGGCCGCTGTCGGAGGGAGACCCATCCCACCTGAGCGGTCATCGAGAACCCCCGCCCGGCGACAGGTTGTCGACACATTTTGCACGCCGCCGCCGAAGGTTGAGATGATTTAACGATTTTAGTATCATGGACTTCCATCATATTCACTGCGGCCGTCGACAGTTTCATCAGACCATAAAATGACTACTACGATTTTCTTAAAATACTATCAGAGAATTCCCGAGAAGCGGGCCAGTGTTCATTCTACTCACAGCGTATACCCCGATGCTCGAAATCGATAACATGATGCCCCATCAGACCATGGTTTCTCGTCGCTGATCCTCTCTTTCGCATAAACGTATTTTACAAGACCATTCCAGAAAACAATGAAAGATGCCGCCATGAAGCTGAATTGCCATCGCGGGTCGCTCTCGTCGGCTTTGCAAATCGTAAGCGGCGTAGTACCGGCTCGCACACCGAAGGAAATTCTAAAAAACGTCAAATTGCAGGTGAACGATTCGGAAATCTCGCTCATCGGGACCGATCTCGAGACCAGCATCCGCCACGTCATTAAAGATTGTGAATCGGACGAACCGGGCGAAGTCTTGCTGCATACGTCGCGATTGCAGTCGATTCTCCGCGAAATCCCCGACGAACGGATCGCGCTGGAAGTCACCCCCGAAGCGCTCATCGTCAAAGGGGGGCGCAGCCGATTTCGTCTCGCCGTGCAAGATCCCAGCGAATTCCCGACCGTCGCGGCGTTCTCCGAAGAGAATTATCACCTCATCGAAGCGGGCACCTTTCGCGAGATGATCCGCCGCACGATTTTCTCGTGCGACGTCGAAAGCACCCGCTATGCTCTCGGCGGCGTGCTGGTCGAACTCGGCAACGATTCGGTCACGATGGCGGCGACCGACAGCCGGCGTCTGGCGGTGATCAGTTCCCCGTGTACGGTGCAGGGAACGGTCGGCGAATCGAAAAGCCCGGTCATTCCGCACCGCGCGATGAACCTGCTCGAACGCAGCCTCGCGGAGGGCGACGAACACGTCAAACTCGCCGTTCGCGGGAACGACGTCGTCGTGCAGGCCGGTCAGTCGACGTTGTACAGCCGCGTGGTCGACGGTCGGTTTCCGCGTTACCAGGACGTGATTCCCAAAGAATTCAATTCGACCATCGATCTGGTCGCCGGGCCGTTTTATTCGACGGTGCGGCAGGCGCAGATTGTGACGGACCAGGAAAGCCGCGGCGTCGATTTCGAGTTTTCAGCCGACACGTTGACGCTGGTCAGCAAAGCTCCGGACATCGGCGAGTCGCGCGTCGAGCATCCGATTTCGTACTCGGGCGTCGAGATGAAAATCACGTTCGATCCGCGGTTCCTCGCCGAGTTCTTGCGCGTGCTCGACGCGGAGACGCTGGTGCATTTTTGTCTGATCGACCCGCAAAGTGCCGCGGTGTTCAAAGTCGGCGAGACGTACACGTACGTCATCATGCCGCTGGCACAAGATCACTGAAATCGAGGGATGAGGGATGAGTCAGAATCATGCTGAGTGTTGTGTTTGACGCTCTTCAAGGTCTGGATGATTTCTTCGGGTGCCACTGGCTTTGCCAGTGCCTCATGCGGGAAGACGATGAGACCGGCATCCGGCGGGAGTTAAAAAAGGAAACTCACGATTGCTGCTCAAGACAGAAAAAACGAGGCAAAAAAAGGCTTGCGCGGGGCGAAACCAGCGGGCATCAAGTCCGAGCCGATGCATTTTTCTCATGCGCTGTCGCAGTTGATTGTGATGAAAGGACTGGCCCGCGTTCGCAGCGAATCGCAGGTTCACGATATCTGGAATCGGATCTGCGATCAGGAGTATGCCGCGCAGACTCGCGCGACCGGCATCAAGAACGGCGTTCTGCACGTCGGAGTTTCGAACTCCGCATTGCTCAGCGAACTGGTCGCGTTCCATCGTGAAGAACTGTTGCAGAAAATCAATCAGCAGGCTCCGCAGCTCAAGATTAAAGAGATCAAGTTCAAAGTGAAGGGGGATCTCCTTCGCGCGAAAGGGACCAGCGAAACGTGAATGAGACACCACAACAGCCGGTTGATTCCAACGAATACAGCGAACGAAATATCCGCGCCCTCGAAGGAATCGAGGGAATTCGCCTCAGGCCCGCCATGTACATCGGCGACACCACGCCGCGCGGCCTGCACCACCTGGTCTACGAAGTCGTCGACAACTGCATCGACGAAGCGGTCAACAAGCACGCCACTCAGATCGTCGTTAACATTAACTCGGATGGCAGCGTCACCGTCATCGACGACGGCCGCGGCATCCCCGTCGGCATGATGCCCGATATGGACAACCGCTCGGCATTGGAAGTCGTGCTCACCGAAATTCACGCCGGCGGAAAGTTCGACCGCACCGGCGGCTACAAAACCGGCACCGGCGGTTTGCACGGCGTCGGCATCACCGCGGTCAATGCCCTGTCCGAATGGCTCGAAGCCGAAATCCGCCGCGAAGGACACGTGTGGACGATGGAGTTCGAGCGCGGCAAGCCGGTGACCGAATTGAAAAAGCTCGGCAAAAGCGACACCACGGGAACGAAGATCACGTTTAAGGCCGATCCGCAGATTTTCCCCGATACGAAGTTCATCTACGACAATCTCGCCAAGCGATTGCAGGAACTCGCCTTTCTGAACGCCGGCGTCAAGATTCGTCTGGCTGACGAGCGAAACGGACAATCGGACGATTATCATTACGAAAACGGGCTGATCGAATTCGTCAGTTATCTGAACCGCACCGAAACGCCCCTGTTCCCACAGGTGATTCGCTGTCAGCAGACGGTCGAGCAGTCCGAGATCGACGTCGCGCTGCAGTACAACGACGGCTTTTCCGAAAACGTCCGCTCGTTCGCCAATAACATCAACAACATCGAAGGGGGAACGCACCTCAGCGGTTTCCGCAGCGCGCTCACCCGTGTGATCAGCAACTACGGTAAGAAGGAAAATCTCTTCAAGGATCTCGTGCCGACCGGCGACGACTTTCGCGAAGGATTGACAGCGGTGATCTCGATTCGCATTCCCGATCCACAGTTCGAAGGGCAGACGAAAACCAAACTCGGCAACAGCGATGTCGAGGGGATCGTGACGTCGGTCGTCTACGAAGAACTCATGAAGTACTTCGAAGAAAACCCCTCGATCGCCAAAAAAGTCGCACAGAAGGGACTCACCGCCGCCGAAGCCCGCGAAGCGGCTCGCAAAAGCCGCGACATGGTCCGCCGCAAAGGAGCCCTGACGACCGGCGGTCTCCCTGAGAAACTGCGAGATTGCCGCAGCCGCGACCTCGACAGCACCGAACTGTACCTCGTGGAAGGTGACTCGGCCGGCGGATCGGCCGATACCGGCCGCGACTCGAATATTCAGGCGATTCTGCCGCTGCGAGGCAAGATTCTCAACGTCGAAAAAGCCCAACTCGTCAAGGTGCTCGACAACACCGAAATCGCTTCGATCTTCAAAGCGGTCGGCATTCCTCCCGCCGCCGAGAGCGACGACATCTCGAAACGGCGTTACGGCAAGATCATTCTGATGACCGATGCCGACGTTGACGGCAGCCACATCCGCACGCTGTTGTTGACGTTCTTCTTCAGGCATATGCGGGCGCTCATTCAGCAAGGCTGCATGTACATCGCCCAGCCGCCGCTCTACAAGGTGACGCAGAAAAAGCAGGTCCGGTACGTGCAGACGCACGAGCAGATGAACGGCGAGTTGATCGAACTCGGTTTACATGGCACTTCGCTGGTTTATTCCGACGGCACGGTGTTTCAGGGCGATCACCTTCGCAAGCTGGTCGACCTGATGCGCGATCTGGCGGATACGATCGAGTCGCTCGAACGCAAGGGGATCGACCTGCGTTACTTCTTCACAAAGCAGGCGACCTCCGACGGGCTGCTGCCGCGGTATCGCGTGTTCGTCGGCCGCGAAGAGCATTGGCTCGCCAATAAAGAGCAGCTCGATGCATTTCTCGTCGAGCAAGAAGCCAACCGCGGGAAGGAGCTTCCCGTCGCCGACGCCACGACGGCTCAAGGACAAGCGGCGGAGAAAGCGGCTGAAGACGTCGCGGACGAAGTGCTGCAGGTGGTCGATCTGCACGAAGTCCGCACGATCAATGAAGTCGTGAAGCAGTTGCGAGATTATGGTTTTCAGTTACAGCATCTGCTCCCCGCGCCGATGGTCAATGCCGAGCCGGTTTATCCGTTTAAATTACAGAACGAAGACGGCGAGAACCGGCTGACGAGCTTGCGGGAAATGCTCCCCACGCTGCGGAAAGTCGGCGAAAAGGGCCTCAAGATCACCCGGTTCAAAGGACTGGGTGAAATGGACGCCGACGAACTCTGGAGCACGAGCATGGACCCGTCATCGCGGCTGCTGGTGCAGGTGACGATGGAAGACGCCGTCGGCGCGGATGAAATCTTCCGCGTGCTGATGGGAGACCACGTCGAACCGCGGCGGGAGTTTATCGAGAAGCATGCGCTGGATGTATCGGATTTGGATATTTGACGAGGTAGGCCGTTATCGAATCGAATTATAAACCAGACCGACCGTGACCGTGGTACCGATCATGGTCCCTGCGCCCATCAGTTGAATGAGAACGGGCCGAGCACATTGATCCCATCGGGTGACAATGTAGTAAAGTCCGTAACCGGGCACGAAAAACCATAAGATGATGCAGAGTGGATCTTCTTCCAGAGCAATGGATAGACTCCATAAGCCGCCGGCGCTCATGTAAATGGCTCCCAGGCCGAGAGTCGCGATACAGGTGATGGCACCGATGAATCCAACGGCATCGATGCGCACCACGAGCAGGACGAGCGCCGTCACCACATTGACCGCAAACGCGATCGTCGCGATTTTGCCGGCACGGTAGAACCAGCGATCTCCCGGTTCGAGGTCGTCGTCACGCCGCCGTTTCTTCTTTTTCTTCAGCGGCTTGGCCTTCACGCGGTTTGGACGTTTGACCCTTTGCGATCGGCGTTCCTCGCGCTGTGCCTCTTCGAAATCGAATTCGTCGCCGTCATCGTCCTCGTCTTCAAAATTGACGTCGTCGTATTCGACTGTGGGCTTTGCCTTGACGGGCAGCGGCACCGGCACAATCGCCTGGCACATCTTGCAGCGCACTTTTTTTCCGGCGAGTTCGTCTTTGAGTTGATAGTCCTGCGAGCACTCGGGGCAAGAGACGCGAATGGGCATGAAGTCACCGATCTCGAGAAGGCGAATGATTGATGCAGACAGATCACATGTATCCACACATGGTAATCTGTCTGTTCAATAATTCAATGATGTGCGGGGTGGCGATGCCCGCTTTCAGATCTGCGCAGAGACCCGTGAGGGCACGGCCGGGGCCTTCAGCCGGTTTTCTCCAGCAATCTCAAGAAGACGATCAGCGCGTGCGTGGCGGCGAAAGTGACGACGATCCCCAGGCCGATGAGCGCGAGATACGTCGCACGCGACACCCGGTTCCAGCGGGTGGAGATATAGTAAGTGGGGAACACAATGCCGATTCCTCCCCCGATCGCCAGGGCCAACAGGTACGGCTTGAAGTAATTGAGTATAGGATCCTCGATATTTTCCTCCCCCGCCAGGATGCGCATCAAATAGCGGGTTCCCAACCCCGCAAGCACGAACACCGGCGCCCACGACAGCAGCGACGACACCAGGTTGCCCGCAAAGAATTTGGTATGCTCTTTGAACGAGAGCGTCACAAGCCAAACGGCCGAACCGATCATCGTTCCCACCGTCGTCACGATCAATAATCCCAGCGAAACTTTGTAGACGTAGCCGAAGAACTTGATGTAATCGTACCACTGCATCCAGGACAGGAACCATAAGAGTCCGAAGGAGACGAGGTGCACGCCCAGCAGCAGCCCGGCGAATTTGCCGACGTTGCCGAGCATCACGTCCGAGCGCTCGTGATCGATGTATTCGTCCGACTTTTTGACTTTCTTCTGATCTTCCATCTGCCGTTTTTTGTAGGCCCGCGACGTGCGCTCTTCTTCCGCCAGATCGAGTGCGGCCAGGTCGAAATTACTGATCGAGCCTTCCGGCTCTTCGGCCGCTTTCTTTTTCTTGGGCGCCGGAACCGCGATCGACGTCTCGCACTCCTTGCAGCGGATCTTCTTCCCGGCCATTTCGTCTTTGAGACGATATTCTTTCGAACATTTGGGGCACTTCACCTGAATCGTCATCGCAATTGTCTTTCAATCCGTAAGGCCCACGTCAACCATCGATTCTCATCACCCGCCGATCAGAACATCACCTTCTACGACTAGCATCCGACCGGAGCAAATACAATTATAATTCCCACCCGGCGGATAACTATCACGGCTTCCAATCGGTCTCCAGCGGATACAACATCGATTGCGGACTCGTCGCCGCCCCGACGTGCATCGGCATCGTCACGAAATGATACCAGACTTTGAGGGATTTGAGTTTCGCCTCGTCGACGAACGGCGAGCGCCCTACGAGCGTTCGTCCGTCGGCGTCGACTTGAATCAGGTCGCCCCCCTTGCCGAAATCGGCGAACGAAATCGCCGTGCAGCGCTTCTGATCCATCACGTGGGCCCAGCCTTCGGCAGGAAAGGGGAACGCTTCCGACTGCACGACATACGGTTCGGGCTGATCGGCGGGACCGCGCATCACCTTCCAGTTTTGTTCTCCGTTCTCGGGGAGAGCGAGCATCAATGCCGATTGGCCCGGCGACAGCGGGGCGTAAACGAGACTGCCCGCGCCGAAGTCGACGAGCGTCGGCGCGACCGTGACGTCGAGGTTCAGATCGATGCCGAATTCAACGAGGTCGGCCATTCGTTCGTCGAACGACCAGTCGACTTCGACCCAACTTTTCGACCGCGGAAACGACAGCCGGATTTTCGACGGCAGCGTTTCGTCATTCCGTTTGATGTGGACGTCAAATTCCAATGCGCATTGGACAGGACCGTTTTTCGCCACTCGACTCGACGCGACGCGCGCGGCGGAATTATCCGCGCCGATGAAAATCGGCTCATGATCGTACGGCGCAACAAAAAACCCCGCCGATTCGGGCCGCATGAATTCCAACTCGGGCGTCTTCACGCTTTCCAAGAACCCGCGGAGATCCTTGCGAATCTTCCATTCCAGATACTTCGTATGCCGCACGATGTAATGGTCGTCGTGTTCCTCCACCGACATGCCTGGCGGGGGTTCGGGCTCGGGGGTCGCGTCGACGCCGTATTCGATCGTGTAGACTCGGCTTTCCATCGGCAGAAAGCTGGCGTCGAAATCGAGCGACACGCCGTCGTCGGTTTTTCGAAACTGAGCCGGCGTCGGCTTGCCGTCGTGCAACAGGCGGAACTTCGTGTTTTCGTCGATCCCGTCGAGGGAAATCTCCGCCGCGACGGGATATACGAACCGGCGAATCCCCGCCGTTTCGCAGACGGTCAACTCGCCGCGCTCGGCGGCGTCGCCCGGCGAGGTAATAAATGCACAAATGGCGGCGAAGAGAACGCACGCCACCCGAGAAGAAAGCGCTCCGCTACGGAAACCCTTCGCGTCGCGGCTAAACGAAGATCCCTCGCTTGCGCTTCGGGCTAGTGTCACCCGGCGATGGAGACTGCTGTTACGGAGAAGCAAATTGTAGGGAGTAGACATGGGCATCTTTCATCACGAATTTCAGGCGAACCGTTTTACCGGCGAGTTTCGACAGATCGCTGCCGTTTTTCCACGAAACGACGCGATCGATTTCGTTGCCGTAGATTTCCGCAGCGTCGGCGAGGCCGTACCCCGGGATTTCTTTTCCCTCTTCATCCAGCAGCGCGATGTGAACGCTTCCGGGAGCCGAAGTTTGGAAGTTCAGATGCAGTTCCGACCCGGTGAAGGTCAGCGGTTTGGTGACAAACTCACCGCCGCTGGGCGGCGCATGCACCGAGGCGAATCCGTCGAGTCGTAGCGACCCGCGCCTCAATCGCACGCTCGGATGGCGAAAATTCTCGACCCAGTACACCGACATCTCGGTCGGGCCCGTCTGTACGACGCCCCACGTCGGCAGATTCGTGCGGTCGGTCCAGTCTTCCCGATCGGTCCCCGGTTCGATGAAGGCCTCCAGAAAACGGCGGTCGAAATGCAAACCATCCCGGCTGGTGATCAGCACGCCGTCGGAGACTCCCGGATACTGATGCCCGGGAACCGGTTTGCGACTCTCGATAAACCGCATCGGCAAACCGACGTAAATGTGCGGCGCCCGAAAATACGGCGTGACGGCGTTCGTATAGAGATGCTCCATCGGCGTCCCTTCGGGAAAAACGATCGACCGGCTCGGCGACCAGTTGAGAAAATCGTCCGACGCCGCCGTGCGAATGTGCCGCACGCCGTTGACGAACAGCCGGGCATAGGCGACATATTCGCCGCGCAGCGGATCCCAGAAAGCGAGATTCTGGGAATCGGTCTGCCCATCCTTGAGCACGCCCGATTTGACTTTTTTCCAGTGAATGGCGTCGGGAGATGTGAACAGACTGATCGGCCCGCCGCACAGGCATTTGTAGCGTTCTTCATCGGGAACGCCGGGCCTCTCGTCGCGGAAGACATTAAAACTGTGAATGCCAGTCTCCGCCCAGATGATGTTATTGTCCTTGCTCCCTGCGAACTCGACCAGCCCCAGCGAAGGCATCGTCCAGTGAATGCCGTCGGTGCTCTCGGCGTACGAGGTGTAATCGACCGCCGAGCCGTCGGAATCGTTGCTGTAGTAGAAGCGGTACGTCTCGCCGTCTTTCAGGATGCAGGTGAACCCGGTGGTCGGCCCGGCCCACGGCTGATCGAGCGGCAGTGCGATTTCGCGTTCGACGGCGGGATGCAGTTCCAGTTCGACGCCGTCGTTCGAATCGATCAGCCAGTCGTCGACAAAAAGTTCCCGCCGGGATGCGAGTTCGCGGGGAGAGTTGGTATCATCGGCGCGGGCGTCCCGCGAACACATCGACAGCGCCAGCCAGCCGCAACACACGATGAGATACAGCCGAAGCCGGCGGCGGTAAACGATCGCACGATTTGTCATAAGGATATTCCCGTTGGATTTGCAGGCGATTCGAGAAAGGGAGCGAAGCGGTCGCATTCCATTGTGATCAACCGGGAGATCGCTCGCAATCAACCGGCGGATTTTCAACGCGGAGAGGAGATAACGTTTGTCGATGTCACACGACGAAGATGACGACTGGGATGACGAGCCCGAAGACGATGAAGACGATGAAGGAGACGTCACCAATTGCCCGGCGTGCCGTGCCGAGGTTTACGACGAAGCCGAGTCGTGCCCGTCGTGCGGCCACTGGTTTCTGTCGGATGACCGCGAGGCGATGCGCAGAACCACCCGCCGGCGAGGAGCGCGCGCCCGCAGCCCTCTCGGCGGACACGTCGTTAAGATCGTCATCGTGCTGCTCGTGATGGCTTTATTGATGGGGCTGTTGATGTGAATTGCTCCCCGGTGTGCGGTGGCACTGGCGGCTTGTCCGCCAGTGGAGTCGCACGCGGATAGACGTTCGGCGAAGCAGAGCTTCGAAGACCTTGCGTTCCCAAGCGGAGCTTGGGAACGAGTGAAAGTCATTTCGACAGGTAACCTCGCTCGCGACCCCAATCGATCCAGGCTTGTGCCATCTGGCGAACGCGTCCCGCCGCCTCATCCGGAACGGGATTTTCGGCTGTAATCGACTCCAACGCCCAGAACCATTGGTCCGGTTCGCGCTGCAGTTCTTCGAGAATCATCGGTACGGCGGCTGTCCCCATGCCGATGATTTGCTGATAGGGTTTCAGCATCGCCATCTGAGCGGAGTTCGAAAGATAACGCGATTGCGTCTTCCATTCGGCGGCCAATTTCTGAAACCGCTCACGGCTGCTGACGTGTGAAATGCTCATAATGCCATCCCGTGAATTGAAATCCAAACAGTTGACGCTGCGTTCCGAAGCATGAACATACTACAATTATAGGGAACCGAAAAGAGGAATTCGCTCGTCCGTTTAGGGATTATCATGTCTGCTCTCAGCGCAACGCTCCGTTGTCAGAACTGCGGTTCTCGATTATCCGACGGCAAGGTCGGCGACTGTCCTCGGTGTCATGCAAATCTTGCAGAGGTCGGCGTGTGGAGTGAGTTGTTCGAGTGGGGAAAAACGCGGCAGAAGGGTCGCACGCGGTATATCTGGATCAATTGCATGCTCGAAACCGGAGGTTTGACAACCTTCGCCACGATCTTGGGACTCTATCTGTTAGGCACGAAGCACTGGATGGCTTACGCCATTCCCATTTCGCTGAATTTAGCGGGTATCTATGCATTTGGATGTTGGCATTGGCGAGCTGCCGAACTTCAATACCAGTGTGCCGTTGATGAGGAACTGACAAATTCACAAAGTTGACATCGCCATCATCGGCTCGGGCTTCGGCGGGAGCCTGCTGGCACTGCTACTCGCCCGTCGGGGGAAGTCGGTCGTGCTCGTCGACCGGGCGGCTCATCCCCGGTTTGCGATTGGTGAGTCGTCGACGCCCATCGCCGATCTGATTCTTGCCGATTTGGCAGCGAACTACGACTTGCCGCGCGTCGCACCGCTGGCTCAGTACGGGTCGTGGCGTCGCACGTATCCTGAGTTGAAGCGCGGCCGGAAACGCGGGTTTTCGTATTTTCATCACGAAGCGAAGCGCCCGTTTCAACCGTCGGCGGCTCACGAGAACGAATTGCTCGTCGCCGCCAGCAGCGATAACGATCGCTGCGATACGCATTGGTATCGGGCGGACGTCGATCAGTTTTTCGCCCGCGAAGCCGAACGCACCGGCGTGATGTTGCTCGAACGGACCGACGTCGCTTCGTGCGTGTTGAACGGCGAATGGAAGTTAGCACTCCGTCAGCGAGAGTTGCCAATCGACGTTCAGGCAGATTTTCTCGTCGACGCCACGGGAAGCGGCGAATTCGGCCGCCGCTGGCTCGGCACCGCAGACGACACGGCGACGTTGCTCACGCAATCGCACGCGATCTTTTCGCATTTCGGCAATGTCACGCCGTGGCATGAGATGCTCGAAGCATGGGGTGCGCGCACGATCGATCATCCGTTCGCGTGCGACGACGCGGCATTGCACCACGTCTTCGACCGCGGCTGGATGTTTCTGCTGCGTTTCGATCACGGCGTCGTGAGCGCCGGGTTTTCGTGGAACGGGAAAATCGTTCCTCGATTCAGCGGCGATGCATCCGTCTTCTGGAAGCCGTGGCTGCGGAATTTTCCGTCGATCGCCGAACAATTTCAGCGGGCAGACATTGTTGACCCGCCGGGTCGGTTGTTCCTCAGCGGGCGGTTACAACGCAAGTCGAGTCGCGCCGCGGGCCAACAATGGGGGGCGTTGCCGCACGCCTTCGGTTTCATCGACGCGCTGCACAGCACGGGAATCGCCTGGAATCTCAGCGGCGTCGAGCGATTGGCTCAGATTCTCTGCGATGATCTCGATGACGATTCGCTCTCGCAACGGCTGAAAGTTTACGATCAACAATTGCACCGCGAATTGAAATTGATCGACATGCTGGTGCATCTGGCTTACGAAACGATGCCGACGTTTCGACTGTTCGTCCTGGCGGTGATGACGTACTTCACGGCGACGGTGACGTATGAAAATCGTCGAAAACGGGGCCTCGCGCCGTCGTTCTTATGTGCCGATGATGATGAGCTTGGCCGCCGGCTCGCCGCCGCCGCAGGCGTGCTGCGAAAGGCGCTGCGTCAGCCGGAATCGATGATCCCCGCCGCTGAGGAAGAAATCCGCCGGTTGATTGAGCCGTATAATACAGCGGGGTTATGCCGTCCGGAGGCGCAGAACATGTACCATCACACGGCGGCGCGGTAAGCCTCGACCCGGAACATCGGGCGCTGTTACCATGCGGAGATAAGAAGCAGGCTGAAGCCTGTACTCCGACGGGTTTTTGGGAGCGAATTGCACGTGACGACGACGGACGAACAGCCGATTCGAATCGGGACGCGGGCCAGCCAACTGGCGCTGTGGCAGGCGCATTTCGTCAGCGAATTGCTGAAACAGATTACGTCGCGGCCGGTGGAGATCGTGCACATCTCCACCACGGGAGATCGCCAGCAGTTGCAGCCGTTGCATCAACTCGGCAATGTCGGCGTCTTCACGCGCGAAGTTCAACTCGCGCTGTTCGACGGCCGGGCCGACGTCGCCGTCCATAGTTTGAAAGACCTGCCGACGATTTCCACACCGGAACTGGTGCTCGCCGGCGTTCCCGTGCGCGGACCGATGTTCGATTGCCTGGTCCTTCCGTCCGTCGGCGAAGCCGTTTCGCTTTCCGTGGAAAGTCTTCCCGAGAAGGCGCGAGTCGGCACCGGAAGTCTGCGGCGCAAAGCCCAACTGCTCTTTCATCGCCCCGATCTCGACGTGCTCCCGATCCGTGGAAATGTCGATACCAGGCTGAAAAAACTCGACGCCGGCGAATACGACGTGCTGGTACTCGCCGCGGCGGGATTGCATCGGCTCGGCTTCGCGAAGTGGCCGCGAGTCGAACTCTCCCCGCCGATCTATTATCCCGCGGCGGGACAAGGGGCCGTCGGCATCGAATGCCGCGAAGACGATCGGCCTTTGCATGAACTGCTGCAACGGATCACCGACGAGCCGACGTTTCACGCGGTCGTCGCCGAACGGGCGCTGCTCAACGAACTCGAAGCGGGGTGTCATGCCCCGGTCGGAAGCTGGAGCCGCTTCGAAAAGGGCGTGCAATATCTCGACGCCGTGGTGTTGAGCCTCGACGGCCGCGAACGAATCTCGGCATCGGCGCACATCGACGGCCACGAAGTAAAAACCCCCGATGAGTTGGGCCGTCGTCTCGCCGCGCTGTTGCGCGAGCGGGGAGCCGATCCGCTGTTGGAATCGACGCGCATGCCGTCTCCGGAGAATTGAGCCTCAAGGATTGGGATTGTGACACGTTGGCGAAAACTGATGGTGGCGATAGGTTCAACCTCGACGCTGGCCAAGGTGTCGGAACTCGCCGCCGTGGTGGGAGTTTACAGCTTGCTGCCGGTCTGGAAGGAGCACAGCGATTATGCGTATGTGCTCGAACTTCCGTCCGACGTTCATACGGCGCTCAGTACCATCGTCGGTTTGCTGCTGGTCTTTCGCACCAACGCGGCGTATGCGCGGTGGTGGGAGGCGCGGCAGCTCTGGGGACAACTCGTCAACGTCAGCCGCAATCTCGTCGTGAAGGTTCGCACGCTGGTGCAGCCCGATCAGGAAGCGCTGGAGAACTTCGGTCAGCTCGTCATCCGTTTTGCCAAGAGTTTGCAAGTCCATCTGCGCGTGATGGGGGATGCGCGGCGATCGCTGACTTCCTTCCAGGGGGCGCACGTTCCGCTGCAGACGTCGCTTGAAATTTATGAGCAGTTACACGAATGGAAGCAAAGAGGGCTCATCGACGGCGAACTGCTGATCGTCATCGATACCGAGGCCCATGCGCTGATGAACGTGTGCGGCGGCTGCGAGCGAATCGTGACGACTCCCATCTCGCCGTCGTACCGTACGTTCGTGCGATTGTGCATTCTCATCTATCTGTTGACGCTGCCCTGGGGGCTGGTGCACGAATTCTCGTATTGGACGATCCCGTTGACGACCATTCTGGCGTATTTCATGATCGGATTCGAGACCATCGCCGAGTCGGTCGAAGAGCCCTTCGGCCACGATGACGACGACCTCGACCTGGAAGGCATCTGCCGCGCGATCGAAACGTCGGTAAGAGATGTGACGGAAAAGTCGAGGGACGAGGGATGAGTCAGAACTCGTTCTCGTTCCCATGCTCTGCTTGGGAACGCACGTCTTCGAAGCTCCGCTTCGCCGA
>JBBECD010000179.1:0-17280 GCA_040881995.1 Planctomycetaceae bacterium | reverse complement strand
CTCAAATCAACAATCCAAGCCAACCCCACTTTTTAAGCCTGACACAGCACTAGCGTGGAACGCGTGGAACCATCTGAGCATCACGGAGGTTCCCGAACCTTCGACCATGGTCCTGCTGCTGACAGGCGGCCTGGGTCTCGTCGGTTACAGATTGCGACGCCGCGCCCAGAAACTCGCCACGTAACTTTACCCCGCACGACAACACGATATTCCTACGGGCGGCCAATCTGATCGCCCGTTTTGAGAGGTGGTGAAGATCGGCGGGTGCTACTGCTGACAGCTTTGGGTCAGCAGTGCTTCTTATCCGAAATCGACAAGACCACTGCTGAATGCAGTGCCATTCAGCAGTGGCACGCGGGATACCCGGGCGCCCGCCGAAGAATGTCCGCCCGTGCCACCCCCCGGTTTCACATCTAAAAAACGATGTCGAGGGTCTGTTCCTCCTTGAGAATTCTCGAGCGAATCTGCACCGTGTCGCGCACCAGCCGCGGTGCTCCCGGCACTCGGAACTCCAATCGCGCTTTTTGCTCTTTCACTCGAGCCAGGCCCTGGTTGGTCCCGGGAATCGGCTGTCGCCAGCCGTCGGTGCCGACGACGATTCCGGAAAGGTCTTTGAGCGGATATTTCTGCACCTTTTCGGGCAGTTTGACTTCGATCACGATGGTGTAATCCTGCCCCGGTTCGGGGTCGTCGGGCTCGGTCCACGCCGTGAAGCTCCCTTTCGTGACGGCATTCTTGGGCGACCCTTTTCCTCCCTTATCAGTTCCTTTGCCCATCATCGTCCCTGCGACTGCGGCAGAACCGCGCGCTCCTTTGGGAGCCGGCAAGTCAGGGACAGGAACTTCCCGTTCAGGCCGCGGAAGCATCGCCGAAATATTGACGAATTGCGGCGGCGGTTGTTCGTCCTCGGTTTCGTGGGGAAGCGATTGCACAAGGCCGAACTCGAGTTCGACGGGTTGCGCGTCGAAAATAAGCGTCGTCAGTTGCTCGACGACCGGTGACTGTTCGAGCACCCAAATGGCCAGGATCAGCAGCAACAGGGCGTGAACCCACGCGGCAACGATCGTTCCACGACCGAGGGGCGTCCGAATCCCGAACAGCGCCCACTCCCACCAATACCGGACATGATGCACAGTCTTCATTCCTCGATTCCCCCCTCACCGGCACTGGCAAAACTTCAACGTTGGGTCGATCAGCTCCAACACATCCGGCAATGGCGAGGTGTTGAGCTGTCGCGACACCTCGGGTCGAGATTTCCAACCACCCCCTGCCTTCAATTGCTCTACGGCGAAGCGTTCCTGTCCCTGTTTTTTCGCCAGACAGTAGATCAACATGCGATGTACTGCGGCGAGTTCCTGTCCCCATTCGCCCAGAAGTCGAGTTTGTGCCGGATTTAATACCCCCGGTGCTGTCGTTTCGGCCGCAACCAGGAATTGCCGGGCCACCGTCAGACGGCGGGTGTACGTTACCAGATGCTCCACCGGCACGCCCGACTTGCGGTAGTTCCACACCTCCGGATCGTTTTTCAGTGACCAGTAATGGGTGCGCATGCCGTCCAACAGCAGTTCGAAGTATTCCTCGGCCCCGTACCGCTCGGGACTGCGGGGCGATTTTTTCGGCGGAACCACCAGTTGAAATGGTTCCGCTGCCGACGTAAATCCCGCCAGCATCGCGCCCAACTCGATGCGGGCCAGCCCCAGCACCCACGGCAAGCCGTGACGCGCGAAATCGTCCCTCTCGTTTTTTCCGCGTTCGCTCAGAATGTTCGGCTGTTGTTCCAGCCGGCGCGACAGATTGGTGTAGATGATGAAATGATCGTTGTCGCGCACGATCTCATCGGCGAATTCCAGTTCGCGCAGCGAAGCGTCATCAACGAACCGGTCGAGATGTTCCAGCGCCTTCGTATATTCCACAAATCCGACGAGACGGTAAACCAACCGGGGATCCTGAGGGGGAAGATGGACTGAGCGGAAGGTTTCTCGTTTTAAACGTTTGACTGTGACCGGCATGACGCCGTCTCCAACGTACCAAACTTGCGCAAGGTCTATTTGTCGTAATGTGTCCGGCCAACCAACCTATTAGAATTAGCTCCTTACTGCTCTGGTGCCCCCCTCCCTTCACCAACCTCCGGTCTTCCCAGTTCCAGATGTAATGATGCCGGCGGTCGATGTGAGTGGGGCGCATGTGGCTCAAACCCGTCGGCGCCAACGGCGTCGGCAGTTCGGCCGGCATGGCGACGTAGTGGAGCAGTTCGGGATCGTTCAGCGTCTCTTCGCTCTTGACCAATCCGGCGAGCTCAGGCCCCGAGCCGAACCGGCCGCGGAGCCACCACTCCAGCCCTTCCGAAAAATGCCGCGTCTTTTCCGCCAAATCGCCGGCCAGTTCTTCGGCCAGCTTCATGCGCTCGGCGATTGATGTTTCCAATTCGGGGTCGTTGAGTTCCTCTCGGGTGAATTGCGGTTGCTCCGGTTCGTCCGGCTTGTCATCCGGTTTTATGGCCTTCTTTTTTGGTTTAGCCGCTGCCTTGGCAGCTATCAGAACTTCTTGAAGAAACCGGCCATCAAGACCGGTGGTATAGGCTGCAAAAAATCGTTCCTTGGTAAGTTTGCCCATCGTCTGCTGTAGAACCTCGATCCCGTAATCGAGCCGCGCCAGCCGGAGGGCCAATTGCAATTCGAACAAATCGCGGGTTGCCTTTTCCAATTCGGCGACGCGCTCGGGAGTGTTCCGCTCCACCGCAGCCGCGTCTGCCCCTTCCAGTTTTTCGCGGCTGCGCGGCGGGATCTTCTTGATCAACGTCTGGCCGTACTGGGCCGCCAGCCAAACGGCGTACAGCGAGCGGTGTTGGCCGTTTATCAGCCGCAGTCGCTTCTCATAGGCCGGCATCGTCTCCTCCGGCAACGTCACATCCTCGGCGAGCATTTCGCAGGAGGTCGTCAGCGCTTCGTCGCCCATATCGGAGATGGCCGCAAGCATTCGCAGCCGTTCGGGGACTGACGGTTTAGGAACCGATTTCGACAGCTTCGCATCGTCGAGGCGCATACGGGAGAATACCAGCAACTCTCCGACCGAAGGGACATGCTCTGCCGCCAGCGCTTCATTCATTGCTTTGAAATCTGCATCGCTCGACTTCGTGGCGACCGGCGCCGCCGTCTGCACAATCGACGCGGGATCGCCGAGAGAGGCGGCGTGAATGATCTCCGCCAACTGCGCCTGTTGTTTTTTGGGGAGCGACGGCTGGCTGAAGCCGTCGCCGCTCAACCCTACGACACAACCCGTAGCCAGTATCCATCGCAGCATGGCGTCACCTCTTTCGATTGAGAGGGAAACAATCGCAGCGCCCGCAGTCTTCAAGGCTCGTCTTCGCGTAGAGCCAATTGTATAGCGGACTCCCCGGGGATGCAAACAGAAAGTCGAGATGCGCCGGGCACATCTCTTGTCGCGCTCGCACCCTCACCCGGCCGCGGGCGGCCGACCTCTCCCGGGGGGCGAGGTGGGGAAGAGAAGCGCTCCGCTGCGCAGAGCCTTCGCGTCGCGGCTAAACGGGTTTTTGTCTCCCCATCGCCCGATCGCCCCATCTCCCAATCCCTCTGCATTGCATCCGGCAAAATTTCCGTCACAATGGGGCGGACTGAAATTTTCGTCTCTTCCCCTCTCGTCACGAAAGTTCGCCGATGTCCCCATTCATGATTATGCGGCTGTGGATCATGGTGTTTCTGCATTACTTCGTCTGGGGGGCGTGGTATGTCACCATGGGGACGTATCTCACGCAGACGCTCGGGTTCGAAGGAGGACAGGTCGGGCTGGCGTACGGCAGCACGGCGATCGGGGCGATTATTTCTCCCTTCTTCGCGGGGATTGTCGCCGACCGGTTTTTTGCCACGCAGAAGCTGTTGGGGACGCTGCATCTGATCGGGGCGGGGCTGCTGTTTCTCGTCACGACGCAAACCGACTTCAATGCGTTTTATCCGCTGCTGATTCTCTATACCATCAGTTACATGGCGGGGCATGGTTTGACGAATACGCTCACGCTGCATCATGCGGTCAATCCGACGAAGGAATTTCCCATCGTGATGATGGCCGGCAGCGTCGGCTGGATTTGTGCCGGGCTCGTCAACAGTTTTCTCAACCTCGAAGACAACGTGGGAATGTTTCAACTCTCGTGCGGTGCTGCGGCATTGATGGGATTGTACTCGTTCACGCTGCCGCATACGCCGCCGAAGGGGGCGGGACAGAGAGTTTCGCTCGGCACAATGCTGGGTTTCGATGCTCTGAAGTTGTTGCGCGAGCCGTCGTTCGCGACGTTTATTTTGTGTTCGTTCTTGATTTGCGTGCCCCTCAGTTTTTACTTCGCATGGATGAACGTGTTCCTCAACGAGCTCGGCATTGCCAACGCGGCGGCGAAGATGACGATCGGGCAGGTTTCGGACGTTGTCTTTCTGTTGCTCTTGCCCATTCTGTTGCCGATTTTCCGTGCGAAGGGAATTTTGTTGATCGGCATGGTGGCGTGGGCCGTGAGATTTGGACTCTTCGCGTGGTTCGACACGGCCCGCGACGCCCACTGGATGATGTATCTCGGCATCGCCGTGCACGGCATGTGTTACGACTTCATTTTCGTGATGGGGCGGATGTGGGTCGATAAGCGGGCGAGCGAATCGATTCGCGGTGCGGCTCAGGGATTGCACGCCTTCGTGACGCTGGGAATCGGCATGTTCGTCGGCTCGTGGCTGTCGGGCGAAGTGGGTCAGTATTATACGACGACCGGAGCGGACGGCGCCGTGACGCACAACTGGCAAATGATCTGGGCGATTCCGGCGGCATTGTCGGTCGTGCTGTCTGCGCTATTCGTCGTGTTGTTCCGCGATCGGGAGACGATTTCCGAAGATGCAACCGACGACGATGCCGAAGCTGGTGCGCTGGCGTGAAAACGAACGAACCGGCGACTCGAAAGCCGTCGGTTCGTTCTGGCGGTCTGCGGGGTGACAGGCATTGAAACGAATTTATCAAGATCGATCGCGGCCCCACGATCGCAAGACGGGGGAAAGTCCGGCTCGCGCACGGCGAGTCGGACGGACCGATCGGTGATCAACAGACTAAACAGCTTTTGGGATCGTCGGGAAGCAGCACACTTCCGACGCGGCGCAAATTTTCCAGCCGCGAGGGCTGATGTTCGGGTTCATCGGAGCCCGCGCTGACGGACTCCGGGCGTTGGGGGCCCCCCTCGTCGGCATCGTCGTGCACTTCGGCGGGGTCGTGTAATTCACCGTGGAATAAAATCTCGCCGCGGGCGACGCGCACCGACTTGGGGGCTTCGATGCCGATTTTGACCGTGTTGCGTCCGGTCTTGATGATCTTGATGACGATGTCGTCGCCGATTTGAATGACTTCGGAACACTTCCGTGTTAATACAAGCATGGTCATACTCCTTCATGCTGCTTGAGCGATCAGATTCGTACTTATTTTTGAGGCGAAAGGCAAACGGACGGGAAAGGATCGTTGGCGGCCCGATTGGTGGAGTTCTTATGTTGCGTTGTTTTTCGATCATTTCCTGACGGAAGGCATGTCATTGCAGGTCGCGTGCCGAAATGAAAACGCCAGTCCAACGCAGACCGAAAGAATAAGACATAACCCGCTTTTATGAAGTGAGTTAGGGATTCACAAAAAACGTCCGTCCGGACGATGACTCGGCCGGTTCGCGGCGGTCTCTTGGAGAATCTACAAGTGATTCTTACGAAGAGCGTTCGCCGATGACGAGGGATGACTTCCGGATTGAGCCGGGGTTCACCGTCGAGGATCACTTGCATTTCTGCTCGGCGGAATTATACTGATTCGTTCATCATAAAAACGCGACCTCGTTCACCGGCGGACCGGATGACGTAAGGGCTTGAAAGGGATAGAGATGGGTCAGGAATGTTTGATCTGCGGCAAGTCGACTTCCCGCGGAAATAAAGTAAAGCAACGCGGTAAAGCCAAATACCTCGGCGGTAACGGCCGTAAAACGGTCGGCATCACCCGGCGGGTGTTTCGTCCGAACTTGCAGAAGATTCGCGTGCAGGATGGCAGCACGACCGTGACCAAGCGGGTCTGCGTGCAGTGCATTCGCAGCGGCGTAGTGACGAAAGCGGTCGTCCGCAAGCCGTTCACGCTGCCGAAATAACCGTCGTCGGCAGAGAATTGCCTCGCAAATTTCGCTGGGTGTCTTCACTCAGCGTCTTTCATTCTTTGTGAACTGCGAACATCGGTCGGTTTATCGTTCTCAGGCATCGGGGCCGACGGCATGGCTGATCACATCACGCGACACGAAGTGCTGAAGGTCGCCCATTTGGCGCGATTGAAACTCACGCCAGAAGAGGTTGAGCAATTCACGGCACAGCTCAGCGACGTTCTGAGCTACGTCACCCGTCTGGATGAACTCGATACCGAAGACGTCGAGCCGATGGCCCACGCGGTTGAACTGACGAACGTGTTTCGCGAGGATGAAATCCGGCCGTCGATTCCGATCGGCGATGCCCTCGCGAATTCCCCCAAGACCGACGGACGGTTTTTCCTCGTCCCGCAAATTCTCGACGCCGAGTGAGCTTCAGAGGGAACACGGAGACATGTCAATCGCCGGACTCTCTGCCGTGGAATTGCTCGCGAAGATGCAGAGCGGCGACGTCTCCGCCGTCGAGGTGACGGCCGCTCATCTCGACGTCATCGCCCGGCGAGATCCCGCGGTCCACGCGTTTTTGCATGTCGACCGCGACGGTGCTTTGGTGCAGGCGGAAGCGGTCGATCGTAAAAGAAAAGCGGGCGAAGCGCTCGGTTCGCTCGCCGGCGTGCCGGTGGCGATTAAAGACGTGATCTGCACCGTCGGCCAGCCGACGACCTGCGGCAGTAAGATGCTCAAAGATTATCGATCGCCGTTCGACGCCTTCGTCATCGAACGGCTGCGTCAGGCCGATGCGGTGCTCGTCGGCAAGGCGAATCTCGATGAGTTCGCGATGGGATCGTCGACGGAAAACTCGGCGTATCAACCGACGTGCAATCCGTGGGATTTGAAAAAAACGCCCGGCGGTTCGAGCGGCGGCTCAGCCGCCGCCGTCGCCGCCGGGATGGTTCCGCTGGCGCTGGGGACCGACACGGGGGGATCGATCCGCCAGCCGGCCGGTTTCTGCGGCATCGTCGGCATGAAACCGACGTACGGGCGGGTATCGCGTTACGGTCTCGTCGCATTTGCCAGTTCGCTCGATCAGATCGGCCCGATGGCTCACGACACCCGCGATGCGGCGCTGTTGCTCGAAGCAATCGCCGGCCATGATCATCGCGATGCGACCTCGATCCCACAGCCGGTGCCGTCATATACTCAGACGCTCGATGAGCCGCTCAAGGATTTAACCATCGGCGTCCCCTACGAACATTTTGGCGACGGTCTCGACCCCGAAGTCGCCCATGCGGTGAATGCGGCTCTCGATGTGTATCAGCAACTCGGGGCGAAGGTCGTCGAAATTTCGCTCCCGCATTTGGGTTATTCCGTTGCCGCGTATTATCTCATCGCCCCGTCGGAAGCGTCGAGCAACCTCGCCCGCTACGACGGCGTCCATTATGGACGCCGCGCGAAAGATTTCAGCGATCTCATCGACATGTACGCCACCAGCCGAGGCGAGGGATTCGGCAGCGAGGTGAAGCGGCGGATCATGCTCGGGACGTACGCCCTTTCCGCCGGTTATTACGATGCGTATTATCTGAAGGCGCTTAAAGTCCGGCGGTTGATCCGCGAGGATTTTGATAAAGCGTTCGCGGAGGTCGACGTCATTGCGTCACCGGTTTCGCCGACGCCGGCGTTTAACATTGGCGAATTCGTCAACGATCCGCTGGCGATGTATCTGGCGGATATCTTTACGCTCTCGGGAAATCTCGCGGGGATTCCGGGAATGTCGGTCCCGGCGGGATTCAGTACATATGGCTTACCCATCGGCCTGCAATTGCAAGGCCCGCCGTTATCCGAAGAACGGTTGCTGAGAGCAGCCCGCATGTTCGAACGCGAAACGGACTGGCATCGGCAGCGGCCGAGTCTTGACTGATCAAACAGGAAAATGCAGAAAGGCAAGTATCACTCAAAGGCGCAAAGCTCGCAAAGATTGAAGAGGGTGCGTTTAAACGAATCTTCCTTACGGATTTCTTTGCGCCTTCGCGTGGGACAAATCTTAATTTTGAATCTCGCATTCGCGTGATTTCAACCGAGAAAATTCTCTCACATGGCAGACTACACGATCGTCGTCGGACTGGAAGTGCACGTGCAACTGCAAACGGCGTCGAAGCTGTTTTGCGGGTGTGCGAATCGCTTTAATCCCGACCATCCGAACACGCAAACGTGCCCCGTCTGCCTGGGACTGCCGGGCTCGCTGCCGGTGATGAACCGCAAGGCGTTCGAACTGTCGGTGAAGACGGCGCTCGCGCTCAACTGCACGATCGCCGGCTTCACGAAGTGGGATCGCAAGCAGTATTATTATCCCGATCTGCCGAAGAATTATCAGATCAGCCAGTACGATCTCCCCTTCAGTTACGACGGCTGGCTCGACATCGCCGCCGATGAAGCGGATGCGCCGGCTCGCCGCATCGGCATTATTCGCGCCCACCTCGAAGAAGACGCCGGCAAGAACATTCACGATGAAACCGGCCGCGGGAACGACAGTCAGGTCGATCTCAATCGCACCGGCACGCCGCTGCTGGAAATCGTTTCGCAGCCCGATCTCCGTTCGGCGGCCGAAGCCCGCCGCTACCTCGAAGAGTTGCGTTTGCTGCTGACGTACCTCGACGTCTCGGACTGCAACATGCAGGAAGGAAGCCTGCGCTGCGATGCCAACGTGAATTTGCACGTGTACACGCCGGACGGCAAGCACATCCCGACGCCGATCACCGAAGTCAAGAACATGAACAGCTTTCGCAACGTGGAACTGGCGATCGAATACGAAGCGAAACGGCAATACGAAGAATTTCAACGCACCAAGCATCGGCTTGGCGACGTCCCCAAGTCGACGCGCGGCTGGGACGCGAATCGCGAACTCACCTATCCGTTGCGCAGCAAGGAAGAAGCCGCCGATTACCGTTATCTCCCCGATCCCGATCTTGTTCCCGTCACGGTGACCGACGAGCAAGTCGAAGAGATCAAAGCCGAGTTGTGCGAATTTCCCGCCGACCGCCGGGAGCGACTTCAAGCGGCGTATATTCTCTCGGCGTATGATGCCTCGGTGATTATCTCGCAGGGAATCTCCTTCGCCGATTATTTCGAAGCGGTCGCGAAAACGTGCGGCGACGGCAAAATGGCCGCCAACTGGGTGACGCAGGACGTGCTTCGCGAGATCAAGGAACGGCAACTTCCCGAGGGGAGTTATCCACTTCCCGCAGAGGTGCTCGGCACCCTGCTGGCGCAGATTCATGCGAACGTGATCACGACGAAAAGCGGCCGCGATGTGTTTCAGATATTGCTCGATGAACAAAGCGATGCTTCACCCGTGACGCCGGATCGCGTGATGCAGATCATCGACGATAACGGCCTCAAGGTCGTCAACGACACCGGCCAACTGACCGCTGCCATCGACGAAGTCCTCGGACGCGGTTCAAGTCAGCAAGCCGTCGACGCTTTTCGCGGCGGAAAAGAAAATGCCATCGGCCCGCTCATCGGCCAGGTGATGAAGCAAGTCAAAGGAGCCGACCCGAAGCAGGTGCGGGAGATGATCGTGCAGCGGCTGAAAGAAGAATAACGAAGCACGAATGACGAAATCCAAAGAGCGCAACGACGCCGTCTCGACATTTGAACATTCGTCATTCGGATTTGATTCGACATTCGGATTTCGTCATTCGTCATTGCCAGCCGTCGCCGTCTCAACGGCGTCAGCAGAGCCGGGGATGACTTTCGTCAGATCAACCCCTTCAATCGACGGGCACCAATATTTTTCGATGTGCTCGATCGCCAGTTCGGTGCCGTGGGCATGGCTGACGAACGGCGGCTTGCGCGGGTCGTACATGGCATCGGTGAGATCGCGGGCGAGGACGACATTTTTGCCGAGCCGCACCATCTGACGGATGCCGAACGAGCGACCCAAGACGCAATAGTGCGTATGCACGCCCATCAGCACGACGTTTTTGATTCCCTGCTGTTCGAAGAAGTTATAAATCTCGACGCCGCTGTCGCTGACGCCGTCGTAACCGACGATCTTGATCGCGGGATGCTGCCTGCGGCTGGTTTTCATGTCTCCGGCGTAAACCGGGTCATCGCATCCATCGATGACGCTATGCGAATACGGAATCGGATAATCGGCTTCGCGTTCGGGGTCGAGGTAACACCAGCCCTCAATGGGAACGGGCGGTTTGACTTCGAGGGCGGCCTTCATGCGTTTCCGCTGCGGCGTATCGTCGTAATATTCCATGCCCGAGCTGGGGGCGTGAATGATCGTCACGCCGAGCGACCGGGCCGCGGAGACGATGCGGTTCATGTCGGGGGCCATCACATCGACGCGGTGAGCCGACATTTTGCAGGAGTGATCTTCCCACATGTCGCAGATGATGATTGCCGTTTCGGAGGCATGCCATTCGACGTCGCGCTCGACGACTTCGAATCGGCCGCTCTTCGGCTTCACTTCCTGCCTTTCGCGCAGATGCAGCCGGAGCACGCCGGGGACTTTCGGTTGATTGGGAATCGCGGCGTCGGTGACATCGTCAGCGGCCGCGAGTCCGGCGGACGAGATGAGCGTGAAACCGGTGAGCAGGCAAATGCGAGCGATCATGTTTCGTCTCTCCGATGAACGGGTGGAATGAATTCCGCGAACGGTGATATCATAAGTCGAAAGAATGTCGATCACAATCATTCCGGGAATATCGATTACCGTTGGGAACATTCGTTATGTCATCACAAGACCGCGAGCGCTGGGACGAGAAATACCGCGACCGGCAAATTCCCGAGGCGGTCGTCGCCAATGAATGGCTGACGCGGCACGTCGGGAATCTGCCGGCGGGACGGGCTGTCTATCTCGCCTGCGGACTCGGCCACAACGCCATCTGGCTCGCACAACAGGGCTGGCAAGTCGACGCGGTCGACATCTCGCCAACTGGTCTGTCGTTGGCGAGGGAGTTCGCCGAGAGCGAATCGGCCGAGGTGAATTTTATCTGTGCCGATCTGGAAGCGTCGCTGCTGAAAGAGCATCCGCAGATGGAAACGGCGTACGACCTGGTGCTGGTCTTCCGATTTCTGGACCGCGAGCATCTACCGGCATTGATTCCGCGCCTGCTCAAGCCGGGCGGGCATTTGATTTACGAGACGTTCAGCCGCGAGCAGTTGGAGCGTGCGGACAGTCATATCCGCGATCCAAACTTCACACTGCAACCGGGTGAACTCCCTCTGCTCTATTCCTGTCTTCCGGTCATCGAGTATCAAGAAATCGATTTACCGAATCGCAGTGTGGCACGGTTATTCGCAGGAGCGAATCGTTGACGGATACTCGAACGCCATGCAAGCACTTCACATAAGAACACAATCGTGGTAATTTATTCTCAATGTGTTTCGGAACCGTGAGGTGACACCATGAATTTAAACCGTGAGTTACTTCAGCAACTTGCCACCGAGAGAAACGCCGATGCAGAGGCCTTGCTGGCAGCCGGACAGTGGGCAGGTGCATTTTATATCGCCGGCTATGCCATCGAATGCGGCCTGAAGGCCTGCATCTCGAAGTTGACGAAACCGGATGATTTTCCCGACAAGAACTTTGCGAGAGATTGTTATACGCATAATATTGATGATCTGGTAAGATTGGCAGGGCTGACGGCAGATCGCGATGCCGACAACCTTTCCAATGCCGTCCTTCGGCTCAACTGGCAGACCGTCAAGGACTGGTCCGAGGTATCTCGCTATGAACTGACGGAAGAATCGCACGCACGCGAGATGATGAAAGCTGTTTCAGATCCCAATCATGGAGTCTTACCATGGATTATGGCCCGTTGGTGAGAGAAGAAATCGAAACGGGGCGCGAGATTATTGAAAAATTCCATGCGTACCGGCCCGTTAAGGCTGCGTTCTGGCTAAAGTCAGGGGACGACAGCCAGCGCTATTTATACATTGCGTCGGATGAGTTCAACGAACGATCTCCGCGGGAAGGTTACGCCGATCTTGCGCACGTGATGGATACCGTCGACGATAAAGAATTCAGCGAATTTTGGATCAAACTCATCGGCACCGATGAACCATTGGCTCAAGAGGCCATCAAAATCTCGCAGAAGTTTCCGACCGCGATGGGAGCGCGATTCGGCCGGCAAATGTTCGGCAATGTCTATGCGGAAGACGGATACCTCTATGAGATGCCGGTGACGAACTCCGCGCATTGAGTTCACAAACGCGGCACATGCCCCGCTGCCATTTCCGGCGCCACCCCCCTTCACTCTGCGTTGTGCGTCCTCAGCACCAGCACCGGGCAATTCGCGTGGCGGAGGACGCGCTCGGTCACCGAACCGAGAATCACCCGCTTGACGCCGTGGTAGCCGTGCGATGGGATGATGATCAAATCGGCCTTGTGCCGCTCGGCGTAATCGGCGATTTCGAGACCGGGGTCGCCGACTTCGATCGCCGTCTCAACGCCCTCGAATCCGTTGGTCTTGATCAGCTCGACAAATGCCTTTTGCACGTGCTGTTTGCGGCTCTTGTTGTCGATTTTGCCCCAGATCACCGCAGGGGCGGCGTTTTCGAGTGGGAAAAGCACGTGCAGCAAGTGCACGCTCGCCGGGGAATCGACCATTTCCAGCGCGACTTTCACCGTTTCCGAACTGTCGGCGGAAAAATCGACGGGGACGATGATTTTTTTCTTCGGCAACCAGCTCATTCTGTTCATCCTTATGTTGTGTGTTTTTCTGCCGATCGATCCGCCCGATTCGAGACCGTTTCGATCGAGAGACGCCCAGGTTCATTTCGTCATTTTGAATTCGCCCGATTCGAATTTACGCCAGTAGTCGCTGAGGGCTCGACGGACCTTTCCGGACAGAAGAAACAATCCCAGAATATTGGGGAAGGCCATTCCCAATATCATCAAGTCGCTCAGTACGCGAACGTTCTCAGCGGTCACAATCGAACCCAGAAATGTGAAGACCAGAAAGATGATGCGAAACGTCAGCGACGAACGGTCGCCAAACAGGTACGCACAACACCGCTCTCCGTAATACGACCACGAAATCATGGTGGAATAGGCGAATAGAAAAACTGATACCGACAACACGTAACGGAACCCGGAAATCTGAGAATCCATCGCCCGTGACATCAGGGCCGCCCCTCGTTCTTTTGCGATGATATCCACATATTCGGGATTCTCGAAGGCCCCAGTGATCACGATCACCAAAGCTGACATCGTACACACGACAATCGTGTCGATAAACGGTTCGAGCAGTGCCACCATTCCTTCTCGAATGGGATAATCGGTCTTGGCGGCGGAGTGAGCGATCGCCGCCGAGCCCACGCCCGCTTCGTTCGAGAACGCCGCTCTTTGGAACCCGATCACCAGCACGCCGATAAAACCGCCGTACATGCCCCGGGCATTGAATGCTCCCGCCAGGATGTCAGCAAACGCTCCGGGGACTTTGTCGACGTTCATGAGGATGATGGCCAGACCCGCCAGCACATAAATGCCGCACATCGCGGGCACGATCATTTCCGCAGCCTTGGCGATCCGTCGAATTCCCCCGAGAATGACCACCGCACCCATGCCGGTCATTAACAGGCCGTAAATCCAGCGGTAGGGCGAGGGCTCGCCGTTGACATCCTGCAACGCAGGAACGGTCTCTGCCACGGCGTTAAGAGACTGATTAACTTGAAATGCGTTGCCCCCGCCGAATGAACCGCCGATGCACAGCAAGGCAAACATTACGGCAAGAACTTTTCCCAGCGGACCAAGGCCCATTTCCTTGAGGCCCTTGGAGAGATAGAACATCGCTCCCCCCATGATGCGGCCATCGGGACGGACTTCCCGATACATCTGCCCCAGAGTGCATTCGACGAATTTGGATGTCATCCCCAGAAAGCCGGCGACGATCAACCAGAACGTCGCTCCCGGCCCCCCCAAACTAATCGCGATCGCCACGCCGGCGATGTTGCCGAGCCCGACCGTGGCGGAGAGGGCGGCACTGAGAGCCTGAAAATGGCTCACTTCGCCCACGTCTTTCGGGTCGTCGTACTTACCCGCCGTCAGCAGCACGGCGTGCTTGAAGCCGCGCAGGCTGATAAAGCCCATGCGTACGGTAAAAAATGAGGCCCCCAGAATCAGCCAAAGGACGGCAAAGGGAATTACCTTCGTAGCACCGACTGTCACGAGCACCGTTTGTTGCTTGGCGTCATTCGCGTCGCGAACGAAATTGACCAATCGCCTCACGTGGTATTTGCCGGGGCCGGAGTCTAAATCCGATTTCTCAAATATGTAAAGCTTTCCGTCACTTCCCATCCAGCTCCCGATGGGATCGGACGTAGCGGCGGAAGCTGTTCCTCCTTTTTCCAGGGTCAACTCCAGCCGGGGAATTCGCATCACACGACCACCGTCATCGATCGTACCGTGAAAAACCTTATTGGTAGGCTCCTCCAACCAATGAACATGTTCCGCATCGTACCACAGTGGAATGTCGAACAAGAGCACACTGGCGAACCAGCCATTGAAGACACCGACGGCGCTATCAAGGCGTTCGGCGAATGTCGCCGCCGGTGGAGCATCGGATTCGTGTGAACCGTCGGTTGAAGCTGTCTCGTCTCGCCCGCTGTCGGACGATTCGCCGTCGGACGATTCCATCTGCGATTCCGCCGGTGCGGGCTGCGCCGCGGCGAGGCCTCCGCCCAGAAACAACAGCGAGACGGCCACGAGGAAGAAGGCGGGAAGCCGTTTTAGATCGTCCGCGGACCGCGTCATACCGATGCTCACTTTCACCGTAGAATCGAAACGTAGGCGTGTGAAGGGAATGGTACGGCAGTTTATCAACTTTGCGGAGCCGCCGAAACCGAACGAACGACAGTTCAAAACTGAAAAATACTCGGCCGCCGAGATTCGGTGGGCTCACACGTCCGGAATGAGCCGCGAGAGCAGTTCGGCGCGGGAATGGACGTCAAACTGGCGATAGATCTCGCGGGTATGAGTATGGACGGTGTGAACACTCAGGTCGAGTTGCTTCGCCACGTCATTCTCTCGCAGTCCCTTAACGAGCAAATGGAAGACGCGCTTTTGTGCGGAGGAGAGGGAGTGAATGGTTTCCTCCGCCGATAATGGATCCCGTGTAATGGGAGACTTGAACGTCGAGACTTCCCAATGAAGCTCTTCCTCGCATCCGCTTCCCGTGGTCAGACGAAAGCTGACCGAGCCGAATCGCACGATTTGGCCGAATCGAACGACGCCCGATTTCACGGGCTTGTCATCGATAAACGTTCCGTTGCAGCTTCTCAGGTCAGTGACGGTGACACGGTCGCTCACCGTAATCATGGCATGCCGGCGTGAGATCGTCAGATTGGGAATGAGAATGCCACACTCCCCTGCCCGTCCCACGAGCGTCTTGCCGGGACGAAGAATGCATTCCGTGATGGGAAGTCCTTTGGAAAGACATGCCAAGATATGATTCTGGTCCATTTTTCCACCACCGGACGGCTTCCAAGAGATTCTAACACAACCGGTTGTGCTTGCTAAAAATGCTTCAGATTCAGTGGAAAATCGTCACGCACAGAGGTTGTGTGAGAACGAGAACCAAGGATCGAGCACTGTTCCTTTGCGTGAGGCGACGGTCGATTTGCGCTTTCAAGAATAGGAGTGATTTTTTGTGAAAATACCCCGTTCAGGTGATTTCAGCAAGCGTTAATTATCGTATCATACGATCGACCCGGGGGAAGCGAAATGTCATGACACCCCGGTTGCGAATGTGCTAAGGCGTTCCTCTCTGCGGTAAACCGTTACAAACTTTTCGAGAATTAGCGAGGCGATGCACGAACGTCGGAGACCGCAATCGGTGTCATTTTCGCCACCGGTTTGCCGGTGGACTTCAACGGGTGCGGACCGGCCGATGTTGCATCCTGATCTCTGGTTTCTCAAATCACTTGCGCTCGATGTGCAATGTGGTTGTACCTACCATGAAAAACTTCATAATTCGCACTTTTCACATTATTTAGTGTGATATCCTCATTGATTCTATGGTGATAAGAGAGTATCTAGGGTGTGGGTGAAGCAGAAAGTCTCAGTCGACCCTGCGTTTTTTTCTTCCGCTATATCCCCCTTTTGTTCGAACGGTTCTTTCACAACTTCTGGTAAAAACGGTGACGGTTTTTTGCGGGCTGTGATGAGCGATGGCTCGTTAACGTTGGCACTCTACCCACTCAAGCGATTTCTTCTCCAAAAACGGAATCACTGCATGTAGCACCGTTCCCATCAGAACGTTTTTTTGCTGGTAGCCAACACGAGGTCGACTATGGCCATGCGGGTTAATTTGGACGAGCCCGATCGTAATTTCCTGGCAACGCTCCACCGGCTGGCGGCTCCGACGGTGCAAAACATCTGCGCCGAAGCGGGCGTGACCGCCACCGCCGTCAGACAGCGGTTGAACCGCTTGCTGAGTTACGGTTATATCGAACGCAAAAGGGTACGCGTCGGCCGCGGCCGTCCTCATTATACCTACCATCTCACTTCCGATGGCCATCGCGTTCTCGGAGAAGACTACTCCATCCTCGCAAACGTCCTCTGGAAAGAATTGATGCACATTCCCGACGAAACGCTAAGACAACAGGTCTTAAGCCGTATCCGGGACGCGATGGTCAAACAACTCGGCAAAGGCGTCGAGGCCGAAAACCTCGAGAAACGTCTGCAGGAATTGCAGACCCGTCTGCTGCAACAGGGTTTTAACGTCGAAACCAGCCTGGACAACGGCTTGGCGGTGCTTCGCGAATACAGTTGCCCGTTTTACGATCTGGCCAACGCCGATCCCCTCATTTGCGAGTTGGAACGGCAAGTGTATGAGCAAATCCTCGGCGTCAGCATATTTCTCAAGGAACGCTGTATCGAAGGACATCCGTGCTGTGAATTCGTGGTACGGAACGACCAGACGCATGTCGCTCTCGTACCGCAAGCGGCGGCTCCTCAAGAGCAACCATCGTAGCCGCACGCCGCTAGTGTCAGAGCAAACTTCAATTGACAGGTTGCCTTTGGGGTATTCAGGCCCAAAGGGCCGGCCAGTCTTATAGCCAGGCCCGCAGTACCTGTTTAGCGTCCGACAGTGCTATTCGGCGACCAGGCGGAGGCGGGCGGC
>JBBECD010000178.1:0-17456 GCA_040881995.1 Planctomycetaceae bacterium | reverse complement strand
TACTGAAATTACTGACCTCTCTCACCGGCTGATCTCGTAAAGTGCAGCCAAAGGGAGAGGGAGAAAAAAAATACGGAGAACTCAACCTTGATATTCGACGATGAAAACTCATCTCCCCAACCGCTCGCGCGGCGCGATGCTTTGAAGTCGATGTTCTCCGGAACCGCGGCGGCTTTTACGTTATTGAAATTGTCGAATCGTTCTTCGACTGCGGCGAACAAAGAATTTCCGCCCACGCGGCAGATTACGCATGGGCCGAGGCATCATTGGTTCGGGTATTACGATAAATTGCAGTTCGATCCGACATGCCGGTATGTGCTGGGGATGAGCGTGCCGTTCGAACATCGCTCGCCGACGGGTGATGATGTGATCCAGATCGGCATGGTCGATCTCGAAGACGGCGACCGCTGGGTCGAACTCGGCGAAAGTCGCGCGTGGTGTTGGCAGCAGGGCTGCATGTTGCAATGGCTGCCGGGGGCCGATTCGACGATCGTCTGGAACGACCGCGCCGACGACCGCTTCGTCTGCCGGATGCTCGACGTGAAAACCGGCGAGGGACGCACGATCGGGCATCCGATTTATTCGCTGAGTTCCGACGGCAAGTCGGCGGTCGCTCCCGATTTTTCGCGAATCGCCGACGTCCGTGTCGGATACGGTTACAACGGGCTCAAAGATCCCTATGCCGACGATCTCGCGCCGGAAGAGAGCGGCATTTTTCACATCGACCTGGAAACCGGCGAAGCGAAGTTGATCCTCTCGGTCGCTCAAATTGCGAAGACGAGAGAAATTCCGCAGAACGAACCGGGAGTCAAACATTATTTTAATCATCTGTTGTTCAACCCCGATGGTTCGCGATTTATCGCGCTGCATCGTTGGCGCTATCCGAACGGCACCCGCTTGACGCGGATGATCACGGCGAATCGCGACGGCAGCGATATTCGCGTCGTCATTCCCAACGGGTATGCCTCGCATTTCATCTGGCGCGATCCGACGCATATTCTGTCGCAGTCGCGGCATTACGCCGGAAATGATGAGTGGGCCGATTTTCTGTTCGAAGACGTCGACGGCGGGGGCGACGTCGTCGAGATCGGGCACGGCGTGCTCGACGGCAGCGGACATCTCAGTTATTTACCGGGCAACGAGTGGATTCTCAACGACACGTATCCCCGAGGGGAAGAGCGGATGCAGACGCCGCATTTGTATCATGTCGCCAGCGGCCGGCGTATCGATCTGGGACGCTTTCATCTGCCGAAGGAATACACGGGAGAGTGGCGTGTCGATACGCACCCGCGATTCAGCCGCGACAGCCGCTATGTTTGCATCGATTCCCCGGCGAAAAACGAAGGGCGGCAACTGCATTTGATCGATATCAGCGACATCGTCGGGACGTAACGAAAAAAGGCAGAGAAGAAATCCAGTTTCACGCGAAGGCGCGAAGCTCGCGAAGGATGACGAGAATCGAAAACAATGGCCAAAAAAACCGCAAAATTTTTCAAAAAGAGGGCACTCACATTTTGCGTCATCTTGCATGTTTTTGAGGCCAGTCTTTTCATTTTCTCTTTGCGCCTTCGCGCCTTTGCGTGAGAAAACTTTTTAGGAGAAGCAACAACATGAATCGCTTTGGCTTGTTGGGTCGACGTCTCGTGCACGTCGGTGCTGTTTTTGTTTTGATGTTCAGCCTCTCGACAAAAACGGCGCTCGCGGAGTTCCAGGCAGGGGCGGCGGTGATCGACGTCACGCCGCCGAAGTTGCCGGTGCTCGTCAACGGCGGCATGACCAGCCGGAGCGTCGATAAAGTCAATACGCGCGTCAATGCGCGGGCGATCGTGCTGTCGGACGACAAGACGAAAATCGCGCTGGTCGTCGTCGACAGTTGCATGATGGAGAAACCGGTGCTCGACGACGCCAAGGCACTAGCGCATCGCATGACCGGAATTCCCACCGATCGCATGATGGTCTCGGCGACGCATTCGCATTCGGCCCCGGCGTCGATGGGCTGCCTGGGGACCGACGCCGATCCCAATTATGTTCCCTTTCTGATCGAGAAAATCGCCGAAGCGATCGCCGCCGCCGATGCGAACTTGCAGCCGGCACAGATTGGATTCGGCAAAGCCGACGCCGCAGAGTACACGGCGTTGCGGCGCTGGATTCGATTGCCGACCCGCATCGGCGTCGATCCGTTCGGCAACGCCACCATGCGGGCGAACATGCACGCGGGTGCGAACCTGGCCGACGTCTCGGGCGAATCGGGGCCGGAAGATCCCGATCTGTCGCTCATCTCGATCCAGACTCGCGACGGAAAACCGCTCGCCGTTCTCGCGAATTTTTCGATGCACTATTTCGGCGATGCCGATATCAGCGCCGATTATTTCGGCCGGTTTGCACAAGGATTGAAAGACCGCATCGTCGCCGACAGTAACTTCGTGGGGATCATGTCGCACGGCTGTAGCGGCGACATCTGGAGGCGCGATTACACGCGGCCCGAGAGTTGGGATCCCAACTTAACGATCGATGCCTACGCCGGCCGATTGCTCGACATCGCACAGACGGTTTACGAGGGAATCGAGCACAAGGCCGACGTCGATCTGGCGATGGCCGAGACGCGGATGACGCTCAAATACCGCGTCCCCGATCAACAGCGGCTCGAGTGGGCGCAGCGGGTGATGGAAGCGCTCGGCGATAAGCCGCTGACGACCACGACGGAGGTTTACGCCCGCGAGCAGATTATTCTTCACGAACGTCAGCAGACCGAGATCGTGTTGCAGGGAATCCGCATCGGCGAGATCGGCATCGCCACCACACCGAACGAGACGTATGCGATCACCGGGCTCAAAATCAAGGCGGCGAGTCCGCTGCTGCAGACGATGGTTGTCGAACTGGCCAATGGAGGCGACGGTTATATTCCGCCTCCCGAGCAGCATCTCTTCGGCGGATACAACACCTGGCCGGCGCGCTCGGCGGGATTGGAAGTCGAAGCCGAGTCGAAAATCACCGAAGCGTGCATCGCGCTGATGGAACGTGTTGCCGGTCTGCCCCGAAGGGAATTTGCGTTGAGCGACGGTCCCGCCACGAAGACGATGATCTCTGCCAAACCCGCCGCGTATTGGCGGTTGAACGAAGCCGCCGGTCCGACGGCGGTCGATGCGAGCGGCAACCATCGCGACGCCGTGTACGAGTCGGAGGTCACATATTATCTCGAAGGAGCACGTTCCGAAGCCTTCTGCGCGGATGGCGAGAAGAACCGAGCCGCAATGTTCGTCGGCGGTCGGCTTCGCGGCCGCATCGGCGGAATCGGCGACGAATACTCGATCTCGGCGTGGATCTGGAACGGCATGCCGAATGACGAACGCGACGTCAGCGGCTGGATTTTCTCGCGCGGGTACGATCATGGATTGACGTTCTACGCCGATCATCTCGGCATCGGCGGCAAGAGCGGCCACACCGGCAAGTTGATTTTCTTCCACGGCAACGATGAATCGACCGCTGTCGCGGGGAAAACCGAGATCCCGCGCTGGGAATGGCAGCATGTGGTTTTCGTCCGCAACGAAGGACGCATACAGGTTTACTTGAATGGTGAACTCGAAATCGACACAGAAACTCCTGCTATTTTCCCCGATGGTTTCGATCGTTTCTTCCTCGGGGGCCGCAGCGACAACGACTCGAACTGGGAAGGCCGATTGGACGAGATCGCCGTTTTTGACCGGTCGCTCTCTGCGGAGGAAGTGGCGAAACTGGCGGTGAAGTAACGACGACATGGTTAACGTCATTGAAATGGACACCATTGAACATGGGATTCTCATTCCTTGCGAGAAGATATCTCGCCGTGCGATTTTTCACGCTCGTCATGTTGTGCGGTGCGTGTTCGCCAGCGTACGCCCAACCGCCGCAGGCGGGCGATTATTCGCCCGCTCGATTTGACGTCGTCGAGGAACTCAATCGCAAAGCGCCGATGCGCGACGGCGTGGAGCTGATGATCGACGTCTTCCGTCCGCAAGCGGAGGGGAAATTTCCGGCGATTCTGTTGCAGACGCCTTACAACAAAGAGACCCAAATGCCGCGGGCGAGAAAATTCGCCGCCCGCGGATATGCCGTCGTCAATGTCGATTCGCGAGGACGGTTCGAGTCGGGGGGCGAGTGGGATCCCTTCAGCCCGAAGCACAAAACCGACGGGTACGATCTCGTCGAGTGGATCGCCCGACAGGAGTGGTGTACCGGCGACGTCGGCACATACGGCATGTCGTACCAGGGTTGGACGCAGTGGTGGACCGCGTCGCAGGCCCCGCCGTCGCTGAAGGCGATCGTTCCCGAAGTGGCGCCCCCCGACGCCTTCTATAATGCACCGTATCAAAACGGCATTCTCGTTTGCTGGATGGTCGATTGGGCCGGCGGAATGTCCGCGCGCCTGCCGCATCAAGTCGGTCCCGCAGGCTATTGGGGTTTCGCCGTCGATCGCGAAGAGGCATACACGCTGCCGTATATCGACTTCGACAAATCCCGCAACTACAAGCAGAATTCGTGGTGGCGAAAATGGATCGAACAGAACACCGCGGACGACGAATACTGGCGGGGAATCGCCTATCAGACGCCCGAGACTTACGCGAACATGCGCGTGCCTTCGCTGGGAATCACCGGCTGGTTCGATGCCAATTTCCCCGGCACGCCGATGAACTTCCTCGGCATGAAAAATCGCGGCGCGACACCCGAGGCGCGCCGGCCGCGAATGGTCGTCGGCCCGTGGGATCACGGCGTCAACGCCCGCCGCGAAGCGGCAGGAATCGATTTCGGCGAGCAGGCCGTCATCGACTGGGACGGTTATATCACCCGCTGGTTCGATTATCATCTCAAGGGCATCGACAACGGCGTGCTCGACGATCCGCCGGTGCATGTTTTCGTGATGGGCCGCAATGCCTGGCGCGCCGCCGACGATTGGCCGCTGCCGGAGACCGAATTCACCACGTATTTTTTACACGGCGACGGCACAGCGAATTCATCGAACGGCGACGGTTCGCTGAGCACCGCGCCGCCGAAATCGGAGCCGCCCGATCGTTACCTCTACGACCCCGAACAACCGACGCCGTCCGCCGGTTTCTTGAACGGCCACATCGACGGCCCGCGCGACATCAGCGAGTCGGCCCGGCGCGACGACGTGCTGGTGTATCAGACGCCGGTACTTGAAGAGGACGTGGAACTCGTCGGGCCGATCACCGCGAAACTCTTCGCCGCGACGAGTGCGCACGACACCGACTGGATGATGCGCCTCTCCGATGTGCAACCCGACGGCACGGCGCTGTTTCTCGCCGAGGGAGTGATGCGGGCGCGGCACCGCGATCCGAAAAATCATGGCGCGTTCAATCCGCATCAGCTCAGCCGCATCGAACCGGACGAGGCGTACGAATACACGATCGACTTTTGGCGTCCCACGGGCAACGTCTTCGCCCAGGGACATCGTCTCCGCATCGAAATTTCGAGCAGTTACTATCCGTACTTTTTACGAAACCCCAATTCGGCGAACGACAATCTCGGCCTCGTGACGGAATTCCAGAAAGCCGAGCAGACGGTTTATCACGACGCCGAGCGGCCGTCGCATGTGATTCTGCCGATCATTCCCGCGAAAAACTGAAGAAGCAACAACTATGTCCGTCTCACATCGGTGGCAGAAAGAACCGGGCGCGCGGATCGAAGGAACGCGCGACCTCGACCGCTCCAAAACGCAGGCACCGGGAATCGTCCGCGTGCCGACCGGCGGTTATCGGCTGTTCTACACGGCGGTCGGCCCGGCGAAGCCGTTTCCGAAATGTCAGGGTTACATCCTCAGCGCCTTCTCGCGTGACGGCTTGTCGTTCGCACCCGAACCCGGCATTCGCATCGCTCCGCAGCCCGACGTGCCGCATCTGTCGCTGCGCATTCTCGCACCGTTCGTCACGCCGACGGTTGACGGCCGCTGGCGGATGTACTTCGAAGCCCGCGGCCCGGCGTCGCTGGCGACCGTGATCTGCAGCGCGATTTCCGGCGATATGCTCGACTGGCAACTCGAAGATGGAATCCGCATCCAGGGAGCCGGCAGCGCGCGGGCTCCGCGGTATCTGCCGCTTCCCGACGGCCGCGCGCGAATGTTTTTCATCTTGACCGAAACCGATCCTGCGACCGGTAAGACGAGATCGCAAAGCGTGCACAGTGCGATCTCCGCCAACGGCCTCGACTTCGAAATCGAACCCGGTCGCCGGCTGCGCGATCGGCAAGGAATTTACGACGCCGTCGGCATCACGGCGGGAGAAGCGATTCCGCCCAACGATCGATCCGACACGTGGAGCATGATTTTCTCGGCCTGGCAGGATGTTCCGCCGGGGACCGTCGTCCCGCTTCATCCCAGTCAGGACGCCGACGCCGAGGCGAACGGACTCAGCGAAGATTTCGCCGCGGCGTCGATTCGCTCGGACCTCGCCGGCTATCGTTCGCGAATATTCATCGCGGAATCGAGCGACGGCACGACGTGGGGACCGTCGACGTGCATCGTCGAAGGAGACGGTTTCGGCGGAACGGAGATGGACGCGATCCACGCCGAAGACATGAGCGTCATCCGCCTCGATGACGGCCGCTGCCGCATGTACTACGCCGCCTGCGACACACACGGGACATGGCGCGTGCTGAGCGCGATTACCGAATGACGGCCTTTGTAGGAGTACAGCCTTCAGGCTGCTGCTTTTTGTCGGAGTACAGGCTTTAGCCTGCATCTTAAAAATCCTAAATGCAGCAGGCTAAAGCCTGTACTCCAACGGTCTGACTCATCCCTCATCCTTTTCTTCCGAGCGCCTGATCGATCTCATCCAGCCAGACGACCATCTCGGCGGTGTAGTCGATCGTTGCGGCACCCGCTTCCCACGAACCGTTGGCGGCCTGCATGTCGATCAACCAGTCGCCGACGCGGGCCGCGATCTTTTTCCATGCCGGTTTGCCGGTGAGCGTGTAGAGAACCGCGCCGGCCCAGCCGACTTTGCCGCTCTGGTAGGTCGTGAAGTGATGATCGCAGGCGATGCTCGCCTGGCCGAGATAATCCTCCGCGAGATGCAGCCATTTGGCTTCGCCGGTCGCCTTGTAAAGCTGCGCGAGAAAACCGGCGGCGATCCCCGGCTGAAAGAAGTATTGATTCGTCGGTTCGGAGGCGTCAAACACATACCGCACGCGCTCCTCTTCGGGAAATGTCGTGAGCAAGCCCTCCGCCTGGCTCCAGACCGCATACAACGTCTTCGGAAACTCCGGCTGCAACTCAAGAAGATTCGCCAGCCAGCGGCCGACGCCGCGGGCGGCTTCGATCCGCCCGGCGTAGAGCACTGCCAGACCGGCCCCGCACGTCACCCAGATGTCTTGCGGGGTTTCGGGCGTCCGCTCGGTTTCGCTGGAGTAAAACCCGCCGCTGTCGACGTCCCACGTCGTCAACAGAAAATCGGCGCCGGGTTGTGAGAGATCGAACTGTCCTTGCCGATGGGCGCCCATGATCAGCCACGTGTTGTAATACGTGTGATAATAGCCATAGGCTTCCGGCGGCCTCGGGCCGATATCGCCGTTGTCTTGCAGACCATGGCGGCGGACCCAGTTCAAGAGGTTCCCGGCTCCGCTTCCTTCGCCGCAGGTGATCAGCGCCAACGGCGCCTTGTAATAATGTGCGACCCCTTGTGCGGGATCGCCGAACGAGCCATCCTCATGCAGATGGCTCAGCAGAAACTCCCCGCCCCGATCCCGGGCGACGCGATATCGATCGTTGACAGCCATCGCATGCTCCTGAAAAATGGATTTTAGTTTGCGAAGATCGTTCGATGATAACGCCAACCTGGTAAATTCGCGACCAATCCCATTTTAGTTTCAAGAATGACCCTCCGATCTGGCGGATAAAAAATTGACGGGGGGACGATCACCAGCTAGACTGAACATGCTGTTTGTATGCCAATTTGAATGGTTCTCGTCTGTATGACTATGTCGACTCACATTTCGCCGAATCTTTCCCATCGGCTGCTCAGCCGCAGGGCTTTCCTGCAACTGGGCGGCGGGGTGGGACTTGCGCTGGGCGGGCTTTCGGGAAGATCACCGATTGCCCAAGCCGACTCCGACAACATCTACCTCCCCGGCTTCGGTTCCGCCAAGTCGGTGATCGTGGTGTTCGCCAGCGGCGGCCAAAGTCAGTTCGAGACCTGGGATCCGAAACCCGATGCGCCCGACCTGATCCGTGGCGAATTTTCCGCCATCCAATCGTCCGTCCCCGAAATCCTGCTCTGCGAACATCTCCCGCGGCTGGCGCAAATCACCGATAAATACACCATCGTGCGCAGCATGTCGCACGAAGATCTCGATCACGGCTCGGCATTCTATCTCAGCATGACGGGCCATTATCATCCCAATAAAACGTCCAATCACCCGCCGCAGCCCTTCGATCAGCCCTGTTACAGTTCGGTGTTGAAGCGAATCCGCCCCGATTCGGCGTTCGTCCAGCCGGCGATTCACTTGAACGCCCCCGCGCTGGTTCCCGAAACACTTGGACCCGGGCAATTCGGCGGCATCCTCGGGCGCGATTACGACCCGATGTTTCTCGGCAACGTCATCGCCGAATCGATCGCCATGCCCGGACTCAGCCCGATATCGGACTTGCCCGAAATTCGCCTGAACTCGCGGCAGACGCTGCTGCAATCGCTGGAAGAAACCAACCGGTTTATCGACCGGCATCAACGGCTGTCGGATATGCACCAAATGTACGGCCAGGCGTTCGATCTGCTCGCCGATCCGAAGGCGCAGTTCGCGTTCGACCTCAGCCGCGAACCGCAAACCGTACGCGACCGTTATGGCCGTAACCGCGCGGGACAGGCGTGTCTGCTCGCGCGGCGGCTGGTCGAGGCGAGCGTGCCGCTGGTCACGGTGGTCTTCAATCATTCGAATCGGGGGCAGGATAAAGCCCCCACCGTCACCGACGAATATGGCTGGGATACGCACAACGACATCTTCTATTCGCTGAAGACGCATTTGTTGCCCCGCTTCGATCTCGGTTTCTCGGCACTGCTCGAAGATCTCGATAATCGCGGTTTGCTCGATGAAACACTCGTGATCTGCATGGGTGAATTTGGCCGGGCGCCGCTGGTCGCCTACGAATCGTCGTTCGCCGGCAAGACGCCCGGCCGCAAACATTGGGGAAACGTCTATTCGATCGTAATGGCCGGTGCCGGCGTGACCCGCGGCGCAACGCTCGGCCGTTCGGACAACCGCGGCGCGTACCCCGCCTCGGAACAGTTCGGCCCCTGGGACGTCACGGCGACATTGTTCTCCGCGTTAGGCATCGACCCCGCCGGTCATTACTCCGACCCCTTCGACCAAATGCGCCCGATCTCGATCGGCAAACCGATGTCGGGGTTGTACGCGGGTTAGGCCCGATATCGGCTTTGCTCAGGTCTTGTCGTCGTAGGGAGAGAACGACGAGTCCTGAAGGTTGAGCAACTCCCAGCGCTGCACTGCTTCTGCGATGCGGATTTCTGTCCGTTGTTTGAGCTTTGGTTCAACGTAAATTCGCTGTATCCACAACATCCGCCCCACAAACAGAACAACAACAACCAGTGGCAGCAAAATATAGATCGGTTCCGCTTTATTTATCGGCGGATTTTGCCCCGGCACCAACGTGATATACAACAACCAGATCCAACTCAAAATCCAAAAGATAACGAGCCATCTCAATGTTGGACTGCGTGGAAGCGTTTCGTCCCGGTAAATGATCTCCCGACGAGAAAATCTTGTGCGAACACACAGCCAGATGGCGAGAACGACCGCGAGTTGGATCAGTACTATCGACTCGCTGGTAATTAAACTCGTCCAGTATCCGACCGCGGCACCGATGCCCAACAGAAGCAAAAGCGAAACATCAATTCGACGCCTGGGGTTAATGACAATTTCATCCGTCCCCGGTGCACGATCATCATCATAATTCGGCTGGAGCAACGGCAAAGCGGCATAATAACAGAAGCGTTCCCAGTCCTGTTGGATTTCAGGCCGCAGGTGATAGTGAAAAAAACGAACCAACCAAAGTTGTTCGGCCTTGTCGTATAATTCGAAGGGAATGCTGGTCTGTTGCGATCGCCATTCGAAAATGATTTGAGGGTAAGGAAACAGCCATTTGGCTTTCGTCACATCGGTAAGCGGAATTTCAATTCGTCCGCTCATCTTGTGGCAAACAACGCGATCATCATCCACGGCCACAAATTCTCTGTAGTACGCCATCAGCCAGCGACTGGAAAGGTAGATCAATAACCAACCCGGCAGAGAAAACACAACAGCCAGCGCACCGCGATGTTCAGGAACACTGTTCCAAGCAGATATTGCCGGGACGATACATACGCCCAAGGAAATTCCAACGAGGAGCAACCGCACATTGCGATGAAACTCTCTCGCTCGAAAACTCCTTTGCATGCTTCCCCCTCGATTTCCGTAACTCGCCCCGTCCGATACATTGGACGCCCACCAGAGCCCTGAAGTTCACGTCACTGTACTACAACCACCAAGGACGATCCCATGGCAACCAGCGAATTCGCAGGAAAAACCATCTTAATCACCGGCGGCACGCGCGGCATCGGCAAGGCACTTGCCATTCGTCTCGCCAGCGGGGAGCCAATATTGCCGCCAATTATTTTCCCAGGACGATGATTCCGCGGCTACGCTCGACGAGATCAAAACTGGCGCGTCGGGCTAGTTTTCGCCCTGATACAGCTTCAAATACTTCTCATACATCCGTTTTGCTTCCTCATCGGTCATCGTCTCGGCAGCGGCGTTTGCTTGTTCCAGATGTATGGCCGCTTGCTTCTTGTTGCCGACGAGCGATTCTCCCCATGCGGCGACGCCGTACATCGACGCTTCATCGAAAGGGAGCATGTCGTCAGTGCACGTCTTTGACAGTTCGATGCATTTTTTCGCGTGACGTTGCGTCGCCTCGGCGAGTTTCGCCCTTGCATAGGTGTGAGCGACAAGCAGTTCGCCGCGCAGATCGTTAATCGGCTTGCCGACCTGCGACCAGTGCAACGCCGAGGCGTGAGCGACATGAATCATCCGCTCGATTTCCTCGCAGGTCAGCTCGTCCTTATCGAACAGATCCCAGGCGATATTGTTGAACTCCACAGCGAGCCAGCGGTGAGTTTTCGCCGCGTCGAACGGCGGTTCCTGGGAAAACGGCAAATCGAGCGGCATGAATGACCCTTTCCGACGTGTTGTGTCATCGACCCGTATATCAGGATACAAAATTCTGAAAAATTTTGCGAACCATCTGCCCGGTCGGTGCGTCTGAGTAGTCGTCGCCGATTTTGGGAACGGAATCCCGTTCGAAGTAAGGAACTCCACGATGTCACCGTTAGGCCTGTTACTCGCGTATGAACCATCGGCTTCCGAATATCTTTCGGAAGAGCGGTTCGCCGTGTGTCCCTTGCTGACGTGAATAGTAGCTTAACAAATCAAGCGACGTTCAGCTCGGTGTCACGGCGACACCGGGCTGATTTCGTTAGATGCCCGCCGCAAATCGCCACACGGCTCGTTCGACTTCTGGTGAGGTCATCGGTCTTTCAAGCCGGTCAGGTTGGGTTCGAATCCCACACGAGCTGCTGGTGAAATGAATAATGTATAATTGACAATGGACAATGGATAACTAAGAGAAGGCATGAAACACGGCTCGGTAGGCAACGGGACGACCACGCTGTCTCAGACACAGCGATGCTGTGGGTTCGACTCCCACCTGAGCCAATCAATCAAGGGATGACGGATGAGGGATGAAGGATGAGGGACGAGGGATGAGGGATGAGGGATGAGGGATGAGTCAGAATGCAGATATTGGCGCGGTGGACGGATTTTTGACCATCTTCAAAATTTTGGGACGTCACAGGTATTCAAATGAAACGCGACGATAAACGGTTGATGCGGAAGCTGAAACGCGATGTGAAACGGGTCGGTAACAGGAAACGCCGGCGGTATTTGAAGGACGTGCATTTCGAGCCCGGCGATTTCGACTTCGGCCGTAATCGGTCGGATGTGATGAACGAACGCCGGCACGAGCGGTGAATCTCTTCACAACACGGCACGATGCGCCAACTGGTAGAGCGACCGGACTTAAAATCGGGTGGGTGAGGGTTCGAATCCCTCTCGTGCTATTCGTGTTGAGCGAAGCAAAGGGCATTTTCAGCGGGTTGTGTTCCTCACGCCGGCCTGTAAAGCCGGTGTCGTTAAACACGTAGGGTGGACGACGAGAGGTTCGATGTCTTCCTGATTTTGTGACAATACTAATGTGAGACTCAATAGCCGCGACGCGCAGGTCGGATGGGGGTGCCTTTTTTTTCGTCGGTGTCACCTGCTATCGGCGAAGCGGGAGCTTCGAAGACCTTGCGTTCCCTCGCGGAGCTTGGGAACGAGACAAAGCGTCGATTATTTCTTGCCGAGGATTTCATTCAGTTCCGTGTTCACAACGGGGAAGATCGCCGCCGTCATCACGGCGTGTCCTTCTGCGTTGGGGTGACAGGAGTCGGTCGTCCAGTCGTAAATGACTTGGCCGTTTTCGCGGGCTTTGCTCCAGAGGGCGTAGTGATCGACGAGCGGGACGTTGAGTTCTTTTGCGACCTCGCGGCAGGAGTCGAGATACTTTTCGAGTCGGATGTTTGGGTCTTCGCCGATGCCGTTGGCCGCGTTGTCTCCCCAGCGGGGTTCGGTCATCAGCACCGGTTGAATGCCGGCTTGCTGGAGTTGCTGCACGATTTGCGTGAGATAGGCTCGGTATTCGTCCTTCGAAATCCGCGAATCGGTCTTGCCTTTGTCGACATAGCTGTCGTTCGTGCCGTACATGATAGTGACGACCGTCGGCTCTTTGGCGATCACGTCGCGTGCGATCCGTTGAATCGCCTGATCGGTGCGCTCGCCGCCGATGCCGGCGTTGATGACCTCGGCGTCGTTGCCGGCCGCTTGCAGTCGGTCGTCGAGTAAAGAAGCGAACGTCTGCTCGGCGGTGACTCCCGCACGTTTGCCGGCGGTGATTGAATCTCCCAGCGTGACGACCCGCAATGCGGACGACGTTTTCGCGAGATGATTCGGCTTCTCCCAGACGATCCGCGCGGCGAAGACGCTGCCGTCGGCGCCTTTGGGATCGGGAACGGCCGAGAGAATGTACTCGGCGTCGGTGATCCACGATTCTTCGGGCGAGATCGTCGTCGCGCCGAAGTTGCCGAGCATGACTCCTTTTTCGGGGATCGCCACTTTTTCCGTTGCGCGAATCACGTGTAATTTTTCGGGTTCGACTTGCGCGAGGAAAATCGGCGCGCGATGACGGGGGATATGATCGTTGTTGTAACCGCGCCGTGTGTACGACAGAAACAGTCCATCGCTATGCGTCAGCCAGTGGGCTTGCGTGTTGTAGCTGCCGAGGTCTTCGCCGTCGTCGAAGGTCCACGCCTTGATGGGTTCGAAATGCAGGCCATCTTTACTGGTGGTGACGTAAGCCCGCGAGTCGTTGCGGAGCGTGAGATAATATGTCCCTTTGTAGAAGACCATCGAAGGCTCGTAGACGCCGCGGCCGTCGTTGAGTTCGATCTCGTCGCCGTGGCTGAGATATTTCATCGTCTCGCCGTCGAAGCTGCAGTGCATGACGGTCGTCGAATAGATTTCGCCCGTCGAACCTTTGAAGTAGACGGGAATCAGCAGCGTGCCATCCGGGCGGACGATCCATTGCACGCAACCGGGGACGAGCAGATAAAACTTCTCGTTAGTGAACGGCGTTTCCACGAACTGCCACGTCGTCCATTTGTCGGTTTCGGGATCGTAGATCGCATAAGCGCATTCGTGCGAACGCGGCTTGTCATACAGATGTTCGCCGTTCTTGCCGTAACGGAGTTTCACGCCGATGGCGATCGCTTTTTTCGTGTGCGGATGCCAGCCCGGCGTGACGTCGCAGACGGCGATGGTGACGTCGTCCGATTCTTTCTGCCAGTCGAGTTGCAGCGGGAGGACCGGTTCGGTCCACGTCTTGCCCATGTCCTTCGTCAGCATGTACGACAGACCCGAATAATGGTCCGAGACCCGCAGATGGCGTTGCAACGTCATCAGCACCGCAGGCTGACCGTCTTCGCCCGCACCGGGAATCGGCGTCACGCGGGGATGAAACCAGCAGTAATCGGGATTGAGCTCCTGGTGCACGACGTCGAGTTGAACGTCGAAGCCGACCAGTTCGGCGGCAGTCAACGAGGACACCCCTAGCGCGGAGGAGACAAGGAGGGTGAAGAACGTCGCGAGGGAAACGGTTGTTTTCATGAGAACTCCTGCGGGGATCAGGCGGTTATTCAAAAGGGCGAGCTTGTTAACGAGATTCTGCTTTGAGAACGGCGCGGATCGCTTCTTTCATCATCGGCTCGGCTCCGGGAGCGATCCAGCACCACGAATCGAGGTTGTCGTCCCCTTCTTCCCAGTGACGTTCGAGCGGAATAAAACCGGGGGCGCATTGGCCGAAGCCGATCGCCATTACGAACGAGTCGGGGCGAACTTTCTGAGCGTATAACTGGTATTCGACGTATGTTTCACCAGGAAGGAGAAGGATCTGCGCGACGCCGAGATCGATCGCGGGGAGATCGACGGCGCCGCCGTTATCGAGGGTCTTTCGCCACGAGAGGCCGAGCGCCGCCATCCCTTGTTTTTTGGGGTCGGCGTGATCAAGTTGCGCGGTGAGTGCGGCGACGGCTCGCTCCCCTTCGCGGGGCGCGAACCGGAGCGGCTCGCAGCGGAACTCCACCTGCCGAAGCGGTTGACGTTCAGGTTTGTCTTGCGAGGCTTTCATCGCCTCATAAACTTTGCGAATGAGCACGGGACGATTGTCGTGGCTGCCGTCGTTGTATTTGCCGGCCGTGGTGTTGCCGCTCGCGCCCGTGGCGTAAATTTGCAAGGTGTCCGGCATGTCGGTCTGCATTCGCTCGCGCGCCAGTCCGGGAAAATCGGACGTCACCCAGCCGTTTCCCCAATAGCTCATGGGATGCACGGCGTACGAACCGAGGACACAGATCGGTTCGTCTTCGTCATAAAACGTGATGGCCTTGAGCATCGGATCGATAACGCCGTCTTCGGCGGTTCGCTGATCCTCTCGACCGCCGCTCATGCTGGAGCGGTCGAAATGCACGTTCCCCTTCGAATCGACATACCGGCGATTCGAGGCAACATCTTTGACGGCGGCCTCGCCGAGGCCGACGTGCGTGAGCGGTCGAGATTTCTTCAGACTGTCGCGCAGTGCTTCCGCCGTCCGTTGCACGCACTCTTCGTGATACTTGGGATCGCAAATGCTCGCCTTGGCGCCGTGGTCGCGGAGAATTTGTTCGGCGGTGAGATCGCCGATCGGCGCGTCGTGTTGATGAACGCAGTGGACGAGCACACGCGGACGGTCGGTTCCCGCCGCTTCGGCAAGAACGTCGCGCCAGCGGTCGTAGGCGTCGTTACGGATTTCGCACCAGTCGATCGCCACGAACACAATCGGCTTTTCACCGCCGAGCAGCACAAAGCCGTGCGCATAGAGCGGGTCATCCACCCGAACGACCGGCGGCGGCGAAGTGACCCCAGCCAGGAGCGGATGCCCGATCGGCGGTGTCACATCGGCCGAAAATGTAGCCAGGCGAAACTCAGCCAAGGCGGACTGTGACGTCGGCAACAGAAATAAGACCGTTAATATTGCGGCGGACACCACCAGGCGATGCGGTGCGAACTTCATCATATTCGTGGCGGGCATAGAAAAGCCTTTGTCGTGAGGTATCAGATGGAACACGTTCGATCGTCTCGATGATCAGGAACGGCAGATTTTCTCAACCTATCGTATTGATTCCGTTGAGGTAAATCGACCGATACGCTCTCCTCCGGCCGAGTTTCTGTTGACCATCTCTCCCCAAAAAGGCTAAAGTAAGTAGAATGCATCGACGAATACATATTTGTTTTCGCGTTGAAAGGCAGGGCTGACGATGCGCATATTGAACCGTCGACAAGTTCTTTCGGCCACGGGACTTTCGGTCAGCGCCCTCGCTCTGCCGCAAGTTCTTCGAGCCCGCGAGTCGAATGGCTTGGCACCGGCGAAGCAGGTGATCATGATCCTGCTGCAAGGGGGCGTGCCGCAACTCGATACCTTCGATCTCAAGCCCGAGGCTCCGAGCGAATACCGCGGCGAGTTTCGGACGATTGCGACGTCGATCCCGGGGTATTCCCTGTGCGAGCATCTGCCGTTGTTCGCTCAGGACGCTCACAAGTTCAATTTTCTCCGCAGCGTGTATCATCTCACGCCGAGCCACGAGGCGGGGATTCACTGGGTGCTGACCGGATACAACTATCCGATCGCGAACACGACGACGAACAACCGCAACATCCGCCCGGGCATGGGATCGGTCGTCGCGAAGTTGAAAGGTGCCGCGAAACCGGGGCTCCCGCCATACGTCTGCATTCCGGATAAAGGACAGCTCGGCGATCGCGTCCGTTACGCCGGGGCTTCGTATCTGGGGATGGCGTTCGATCCGTTCGAAACGCAGGAGACGCCGACGAATGCCACGTCGCCGTTCGCCGTCCCGCCGAATTTGAGTCTCCCGGCGGAGATCGATCTAACGCGGTTCGATCATCGCCGGCAATTGCTGCGCGACCTCGATCAGCTTTCGAGCCGGTTGGACGCCTCTGGGGCGATGACGGGGGTCGATACATTCAACCGCAAAGCGTATGAATTACTCGCGCACGACAGCATCCGCAAAGCGTTCGACCTCGCCGATGAAACGCCCGAAATGCGGCTGCGCTACGGCAGTCACCGCGTCGGTCAGCAGGCCTTGTTGGCCCGCCGGTTGGCGGAAGCCGGAGTTCCCTTCACGCTGGTCAATTTTTCGCGAAATCAGGAGTGGGACACGCACGGCCAGAATTTCAAATCGCTCAAGGAACGATTGCTGCCGACGATGGAACAGGCGGTGACGACGCTCGTCAATGACCTTGAAGAGCGCGGGCTGCTCGACAGCACGCTGGTCGTTGTGCTCTCGGAATTCGGCCGCACGCCGAAGATCAACAACACGGCGGGGCGCGATCACTGGTCGGACGTGTTCTCGATCGTGATGACCGGCGGCGGCCTCAAGCGCGGCCAAGTGGTCGGAACGAGCAATCCGCGCGGCGAGATTCCGCAGGATCGCCCGGTCCATTACAACGAAGTCTACGCGACCATCTTCCATCAGATGGGCATCCCGCTCGACGCCGTTTTGCACGATCACGAAGACCGCCCGATTCCGATTCTGTACGAGGGAACGCCGATCCCCGAGATCGTTTAGGGACTAGGGTTGAGGGTCCAGGGTCGAGGGCCAGAAAAAATACGAGCCCGAAGCGCGAGTTTTGAAGTTGCGCTATTCTTAACCCTCGTCCACCGGGAGAGGGTGGCCGCGCAGCGGCCGGGTGAGGGGAGAGTTCGACGATCG
>JBBECD010000177.1:0-17590 GCA_040881995.1 Planctomycetaceae bacterium | reverse complement strand
TGCAATGGGCACAACATCTCGTAGGACTGCCAACATTTCCGGATAGATTCTTAAACCGGCGTCGCGATTTCGTACCGATATGAACCCGCAATCGTCTCTCTTGAATTCCGAAAATCTGTGAACAACTGGCGGAGAAATTATGTTCCCTTCACGCCGTATGCCATTGGCCGATCGATCTGCTCCCCGCGATGTGCTTCTGGGGATCCGCCGCGGTGCTCCCTACCGTAGCCTGATATTGCTGCTAATATCCGCCGTCTGTTCGGTGACGCTGAACGCCGCGGCGCGGGTCGAGGCTCAAGAACTGCCGGCGGAGTCCCCCGCCTCGGTCAATCCGCAGGATGTTCAAACGTCGGCGGATCAGTTGGTCAATCTGAAAGCGATCGAACAGCAGCTTCGCGAAAAACTCGAACAGACCAACAACGATCCGTTCGTCCTCCACAAGCTCGGCTCGGTCCTTTATCGTCAGGGTAAAATCCTCGAAGCGCGCAAAGTGTGGGATCAAGCGGCGAACAAAGATGAAAACGTCTCCGATGCCGATATCAGCATCGCTCTCGAATTGCTGGCCAAAGGAGACGTCAAAGCCACGATTCAGGCGCTGAACGCCGCCCAGAAGAAAAACGACAAGAATCCGCACCTTTATCTGGCGCGCGGAGACCTCTTCTTCCGCAAGCAGGATTTTGCCAACGCGGAGGCCGAATTCAAAAAAGCGCTGGAGTTGAACCCCAACCTGCTGGTCACACACATCTGGCTGGGACGGTATCATCAACTCCAGAAAAATCTGGAAGAAGCGAAAAAGCACTACGTCATCGGCACGGAAGTGGCCGCCGAACGTGCAGAAGCGTGGGTGCTGCTGGCGGCGATTCAATTCCAGACCAGCGAAATCGAGGAGGCGTTGAACTCGCTCGAGCAGGCCGAAAAACACGATTTCGAGAAACAGTTGGCCGAAGTCCGCATGGCTAATTTTTATCTCGCGGTCAACGACGTGCTGGGGGCCCGCAAGTTTCTGCTCCAGGCTGTCGAACGAAAACCGGACGAACTCGTCGCCCGGCTGACGTTGGCCGACGTGCTCCTGCGCTTGAGCCGGCCCGAAGAAGCCAGGGTTCATCTCGAATATACGCTTCAAAAAGACGACAACCTCAAGGCGATCGTCACGCTGGCGGAACTGGAACGCCGCGAGGCACATTACGATCGAGCTGAAGAGTTGTACCGCCGCGGCTTGGAGAATCAGCCCGACCACGTCGTGCTGAACAATAATCTGGCGATGACCTTGCTGTCGTCGAAACCGCATAATGAAGAAACGCTGAGGCTGGCGGAAACCGCCATGAAAGGAGCAGCACAAAACCCCGGTATACAAGGCACCTATGTTTGTGCTCTGATAGACGTGGGAAAAACCGATGAAGCCTTGAAGGCCCTTCCCACACTCGTCCGTCAACTCCCCAGCGACCCCTGGATCCGTTATGCCTACGGCAAACTTCTGGCCGATCAGAAGCGCGTCGACGAAGCCCGCGAACAGTTGGAAGGGTGCTTGATCCTGGACGAGAAGTTTCCCCGCAGACAGGAAGTCGAGGAATTACTGTCGACGTTGCAATAAGACGGTCGCTCACATAACCGTCGAAAATCTGCACAGAAAGCGATTGCCGCGACCGGGCGAGAGCCTTGTTCTCACCCCGCCGCCTCCATGACCAGAGAATTCATGACAAGAACAGCTCACGAACGGACTCGTCTGTCAATCCTCAGCCCCTACGTCCTCTAATTGTGTGAAGCAGTTATCGCGTCATGCCAGAACCAACCAGAAATCAGCCCGACAACGACTCTCCCGTTTCGCCCGAACAGCCGGTCGCGCCCGATGGCCGCAACGAGGCGGCGGCCGCTCCCGCGCCCTCCGATGTCGCGCGGTCCGATACCGCGAGCGAGTTCTCCACGGTTGAGGGCGACACCGCCACTCACGCCGCGGCGGAGCACCGCGCGTCGCCGTTTGCGACCGGGAGAAACTTCTCGTCTGACGGCACGAAACGTAAAATCGCCGCGCCGAAACGCAAGAGCGGAGCACCGCCGAGCAAGACGAATGCCATTTCTCCGCTCGCTCTGCAACCGGTGATCGAGCGGGATGAGGTTCCGGCCTATGTTTCGGCGAACAAAGGAAGTTCGAATCCGGGGAAAAAATATCAGTCGTCGAAGTTCAGAAGCGTCAACCTGCGGTTTCTGCTGGGACTGATCGTCGTCTTCGCCGTCTGCGTCGGGTCGACGATGGGCTTGCACGCCTATCAGGTCCGCCGACTGGCCGTCAGTCTGTTGGATCAACAGCGACGCGCAGCAAGAGACGGCGACGATAAACTCGCCGCTCGCTATTTGGGTCAATATCTCGGCTATGCGACGGACGACGTCGAAAAACATGCCGAACTGGCCGAACTGCTGAACAAATCGGCCGAAAGCTCTCGCGATCATTATCGAGCGCTGCAGTACATGGAAAAAGTGGTCCGGATGGATCCGTCGCGCACGTCGATTCGCCGGCTGCTGGTCGATAAGCTATTGCTCTTCGGCCGATACGACGACGCCTTGGAACACCTCGAAACTCTGCGGGCGCAGTTTCCCGATGAGGGAGCCTTGGAATACAAGACCGGATTATGCCATCACGCCCTGCAGAAGTATCAAAAAGCATCGATCGCATATCGCAGCGCCATCGCCCACGATCCGGCGCAATTGGAAGCGTATCAGAATTTGGCCGTGCTGATGCGCGACCAGTTCCAGCAGGCCGAAGAGGCCGACAAACTGATCGACCGCATGGTCACGAGCAACGGCCACCTGTCGGCGGCGTTTTCCGGACGCGCCTTGTATTTGTTCAGTTCGAAAAAGTTCGAGGAAGCCGCGGCCGACGTTGCCACCGCTCACAAGATATCTCCCAAAGATCTCGATGTGATCGCGTTGGCGCTGCAGCTCATCGAACAAAAGATTACGCTGCCGGGCATCACCGCGGCCGACCTGGGAAACCAGCTCGCCCGATTGGTTGAGGAAACGCCCCGCGAGCCGCGGCCGTATTTGATGCTGGCTCAACTCGCGGAATTCGAAAAACGCCACGACGATGCGGTCCGATGGTTGACGGACGGCATCAAGGCGATTCCCGACAACGGCGACATTTCGGTGCAGCTCGCCTCGTTGTGGGTTCGCCAGGGGCGGATCGACGAGGCGAAAGAGCAGATCGCCCTGCTCAAGCAGGCGCAGCCGACGGAAACAATCGGCGCCTATCTCGAAGCCGAAATTCTGCTCGGTCAGAGCGAATGGGTCGAAGCGCGACAGGCGCTCAACGGCTTGCTCAGCCGGATCGCGCCCGGTTCTCCCCTCGCCATGCAGACGCACCTGGGACTCGCCCGCTGTGCCAAAGCGCTGCGCGATCCCGATGCGGAAGTGATCGCCTATCGGCACATTCTCGCGCATCACCCGGAAGCGAATCAGGTTCAAAAGCTGTTGGCCGCCGCGCTGGCCGCGTCGGGCAAACAGACCGAAGCCATGAGCCTGTACGAAGCGGAGGTCGAAACCGCCGAGAAGCCGCTGGTCATGGCGCAGCTCATGATCCGCAACACGATGAAACTTCCTCCCGAAAAGCGGAACTGGGACGAGGTCGAGAAAGCCCTGAAGCAGGCGGCGAAAATGCTGCCCGACCGCGTTGAAGTCCCCATTCTTCTGGCGCAATTGCACGAAAGCAAAGGAGACGTCAAACAAGCGGGCGAGATTCTTCAAGACGCGCAGGCGAAACACCCCGACAACGAACTCATCTGGGCCAGCCGCATCGAATTCGAAGCCCGGCGGGAAAACTGGGACGCCGCTCGAAAGATTATCGCCGACGGCAAGATGAAACTGGGCGATCGCCCCTTCCTCCGGCTGGCAGAGGTCTCTCTGCTCGTCGCCACCGATCGCGACGCCGTTCCCGCCGAACTGGCAAAACTGAAGCAGGAATTGCCGAAGTATTCCGCGGCCGACCAGTTCGTGCTGTTGAACCGGCTCGCGTCGTTGCATCAGTTGCTGGGCGACGAAAAGGAAGCCCTCAACATCTGGGAAGAGATCGTCACGCGAAATCCGAAAAATCTCAACGCCCATCTCGCGTTCCTCGAACTCGCCGCGCACGTTCAAGACGTCGCCGCCGCCCAGAGAGAGCTCGAGCGCCTCAAAGCGGTCGAAGGTGAAAACGGCCCCCACTGGCGATTGGGACGCGCGGCGATCACGTTGCTGCAGGTCGTCAAGAAAGAACTCCCCGCCGAACGGCTCAAAGACGTTCGCCAGGAACTTGAAACCTTGAAGAGGGATCGCCCGAACTGGCCGCAAGTCTGGGTGATGCTGGCGCGGACCGAAGAACAAGCCGGAAATATCCCCGCGGCGATTCTCGCCTATCGCGGAGCGATCGACCGCGGAGACGCGCAGCCCAGAACGATGCTGCGGCTGATCGGCTTGCTCGCCTCGCGGAAGGAATACTCCGATGCCGACTCGCTCGTCCGTACGTATCTGGAACATGCGAATTGGCCGCGCACGGGGACGTTTTATCAAATGGCCTCCGAAATCGCCGTTCAATTAAAAGACAAACAGCGGGGCGTGGAATACGCTCGCAAGAGCGCCGAACTTCAACCGGCCGACACGCGGGCGCAGATGTGGCTGGCGCAATTGCTCGGCGGCGAGGGAGAATCCTCCGCCGAAATCGAAACGGCTCTTCGAAAAGCGATCGAATCCGACAGCACGAAGTCGTCGCCGTGGCTGCGGTTGATTCAGCACCTGGCGGCGTCGAACCGCGTTGCCGAGGCGGAAGGGGTGCTTCACGAAGCCTCCGAAGCCGTCGACGAGAAAGACCTGTCCATCTTCCTGGCGAGCGGCTATGAGTTGTTGAAACAGCCGCGTCAGGCCGAGGAACATTATCTCGCGGCGCTGTCGGTGCAAAGCGACAACCCGCTGATTTTGTCGCTGGTGTCGGAATTCTACATACGCACCGGTGCGCTGGATAAAGCGGAACCGCTGCTCGATCAACTGTTATCCGGCGAGTTAAAGGTCGACCAGCCGCTCGTGTTCGACGCGCGCCGCCGGCTGGCAACCGTCTGGGCGCAAAAAGATTATGCCGGCTTTCGGCGCGGGTTGGCGTTGCTCGAGGAAAATGCCAAAGACGCGAAACCGTTTCGGCAAGACTTGCTGCTCCGCGCCCGCTTGCTGGCGCAGTACCCGCGGCCCGACAATCGCCGAGAAGCGGTCCGGCTGTTCAAAGAGCTCGAAACCGACGTCCCCCTCGCCGCAGAAGACGAAATTCGTCTCACCCAGTTGCTGACCGAGCCCGACGCGCAGAGCGAAGCCGATCAACGCTGGCAGAAACTCGTCTCGGAAAACGCAACGCAGCCCGCGGTTCTCGTCGCGGCGATTCGGCATTTCCACAATCGCCGCAAACTCGAAGCGGTGGAACCGGTGCTCGAACAGTTGCAATCGTTGAGTCCGCAAGAAGCCATTACGTTTGAACTCTCCGCCGAGAACGCCGCACGGCGGGGGGACGTGGACAAAGCGGTCGCCATCTATCAACAGTACGTCGCGACGTCGCCCGCGGAGAACGAGCGGCCTCAACGCATGTTGCAGGCGGCGGCGATGGTCAGCCGCATCACTTTGCCCGGCTTGAACGTCGGTCTCGAACCCGAGGCCGAGACAAAACTGCTCGATTTTGCGGCGACGCTTTACGAGCTGGCCGCCAACACCTTGCCCGAAGCCAAAGTCGGGCTGGCCGGACTCCATATTCGCCGGCAGGAGTACGATGCCGCGATCGACATCTACGAACAGGTTCTCGCCAGGCAAGCGAACCCGCCGGTGGTCGGAGCGATTATTAACCTCACGAAGAGCGAACCGCTCTCCGCCGCGCAAATCGAACGCATCCGGACGATCGTCGACGGGCATCTGGCGACGAACCTCACTCCCGCGATGAAGTGGCAACTCGCCTCGTGGCAGGACGGACAAGGGCAGAACACCGAAGCGATCGAGACGTACCGCGCGCTTCTGGCGGAGAATGAGAAAAGCGTCATCGCGATGAATAATCTCGCCTGGCTCCTGGCGTTGGACAAATCCAACATCGACGAAGCCAAAGCCCTGGTCGAACGGGCCATGCAGATCGCCGGACCGATTTCCGACTTGCTCGATACCAGGGGAGTCATTGAAGTTCTGGCGGGAGAATTCCCGCAGGCGATTGCCACTCTGGAGGCCGCCGTCGTCGAAAGCGATTCGGCGTCGCGCCGCTTCCATCTCGCGCTGGCGTTTGCAGGGACCGACAACCTGGATGCCGCCCGCTTCCATATGGATGAAGCGAATCGTCTGGGACTGAAAGAAATCGCCCTCGACGATCAGGAAGTCCTGCTCTATCGCTCGCTGCAAGAGCGGCTGCAGGCGAAGTAACAGCCGGAGAAAATGCCGCGACTCAATCGTTATGCGTTCCTGTAACGCTTTTAGCAGCAATAGGTTAATGGCGTAATCAAGGCTGCGGCGAGAATTCGCCTCGGCGGTCGATCCCAGTTGCCCGCGATCGCATTGCGACTTTCCCGGCCACCCAAAAAATCTTCGGAACCCGCAAAGTCTTCCCATTCTGCGCGACGCGCATGATCCCGAAGCGGTTCAATTGTAACGGATGTTTTGGTTACAACGTTCGTAGCGTCCCTGCCGATTGTAAATGACAGGACCACGCAACGCCGTGGCAAATATCGGCCATCGCAGATAGCTCCATCGTCAGGGGAATGATCCTATGCACCGGCTCGACGTCAGAAATCGCACTTTTCGCTGGGTTTCCGCTCTTCATTTTCGGTCGACGCGTTCTCTTTCGCTCTCCGGATTGCTGCTGCTGAGCGGCATCATCTCGGGATGCGCGGCCCCCGAACTTCAGGAATCGATGCCCGTCATCGAGGCGACCGACGTGCCGCGAGAATTGGATAAAGTGACGCTCCCCCCGTATCGCGTCGAGCCTCCCGATATTCTGCTGATCGAGGCGTTACACAACGTCCGCCCGGCGGGAGATCTTCTGCGGTCGGGCGATCAACTCCTGATACGGGTCAGCGGTACGATTCCGCTTGATCTCACCGAAGGAGGGCAACAACTCGAAAACGAATTTAAAGTCATCAACGGCATGTTTATGGTCGAAAACAACGGGACCGTCGACCTGGGGCCGATTTACGGCAGCGTGCAAATCGCGGGACTGACCTTCGAAGATGCCAAGACGGCTATCACCACGCACCTCACCGAGGCAGCCGGTCTCACCGAACCGCAGGTCTCGATGTCCCTTCCCAATGTGGCCGGCAAGCAGAACATTGCCGGGGAACATCTCGTCCGTCTCGACGGGACCGTCTCGCTGGGAGTTTACGGCAGCTTTTACGTGACCGGCAAAACGCTCGATCAGATTAAGGACGAACTCGAAGTCTTTCTCGCGGAGGACATCGACAAACCCGAAGTGAATGTCGACGTGATTGCCTACAACAGCAAAAAATATTATGTGATTACGGACGGAGGAGGCATCGGCGAACAGGTCGTGCCCTTCCCCTATACCGGAAACGAAACCGTGCTCGACGCCATTGCCGGCGTCAACGGACTCTCGACCGCCTCGTCGAAAAACGTCTGGCTCGCCCGCCCCGCACCGGCGGGAACCTCCTACGCCCAGAAGATGCCCGTCGATTATCGAGCCATTTCACAAGACGGGATCACGACGACGAACTATCAGATCATGCCCGGCGACCGCGTCTACATCAAAGCCGACGGTTTGATCATCATCGACAACTTCATCGCCAAGGCCGTGGCCCCGATGGAACGCCTCGCGAGCTTTACTCTGGTCGGTTACAACGTGGTTCGACGGCTGCAGCAATCGTCCGCTCAGTTTAACCGCAACAGCGGGAGTGGCGGGGGCGGTGGCGGCTTCTGATTCGCGAGTCGCTTGTTAGCCGACCCGCTGTCCGAGTCCTGTTGAAGCATGAAACCGATTTGCCCGGAAGTACGACGAAGCCCGTTTGACGCAGAACGCACGCGCGATCCGGCTTCGAAGAGATCTTCGAACGAGTATGAAAATCGATGAAAACAGCAACAAAACCGGCAATTTGTTTGTCGCATCAACACACGAAACCTATAATTAAAACCGGCTGGTGAAGCATTTTACGGGAAGTGTATGTCGCGCTTTCGACGCGACGTCGAATATTCCCGAGGATGTTTCATCAGAGAAGCAACGTTCCGATGCGGACGGCGACCGACGTCGGTCGCGACCGGCCCGTTTATGAAAAATCAGGATGCGTCCTGATCCGAGGAGACGTGACCATGAAACACCGAATCATGAAAACTCAAATCTGCTCCGCTCTGGCGTTTCTGTGCGCCGTGGCCGTCGTCGCGAATTCCGCTTCGGCTCAGGCCCCTCGGCGGCCTCGCAATTTCGGCCGCCCGAGCACGCCGCCGATCAGCCCCAATCTGATGTTGCTCAATCGAGGTAATTCGTTCGAGTACAACTATCTTTCGAATCTGGGAATGAATCGCCGGATGAATCAGATGTCTCAAGAATATTCGATGGAACTGGATACGCTGGAACGCGATTTTTATCAAAATCGTTCGCAGGCCCCGCAATCGACCATCGGACCGCAAGGGACGAGCGTCACCGGCCACTCCACCGGATTTTTCAACTACGGGAATTATTACCGGATGGGACGCCGTTAGCCGCCAGTCACGCCATAACCGGTTGTGCCGGTTAAAAACAACGATGAACCATCACTTTCGGCGAGAAGGAACTCACGGGGTGTTAAACATGACGAACGCGCATCAACGGGCTGTATTTGCATTATTAGTCGCCGCGGGCATTTATGGCTTCATCGGCCTGGCAGAATCACACGGCGGAATCTGGAAGACGAGGGCGGAGTCGTCCGGGAAAGAGACGCCGGCGAAAACGCCGTCCCGCGATGTATTGCGGGCCTTCTTCACCGCTGACGAACCATCGGTCGCACCCGACTCGTTTCAATTCGTCGGAAACGAAGTGTCGATCGAAGAACCCCCCGCGGTTCCCGAAGAAAGTGCACCCGCCCCGTCACCCTTTGTCGCCCCGGTGCCGGAAGCCGCCGGTGCTGCCGCGGCGGACGAAAAAACCGATTTTTGCACCTCCGGCTGCTCGGGGGGGTATCATTGCTTGTGGTGCCGCAATCAACAATTTTGGGCGAAACAGTCGGAATTGAGCCGCGAGCGTCGTCTGAAAAACTCGCGCGGACTCTTCAAGAAATCCTACTACGAAACGTTTCCAGCCTACCACGTGGAGAATTACGGCATCTACCGGACGTGCTGGCGGCAACTGCCGGAACTCGACTGCTGTCCGGAAGATTCGGCGGAGCAGCAAATGGTTCCCGCGCCGGCACATTCCCATTAGAAATTTCGCGCGTACAATTGAGATGGCCCTTTTGGTGAGAGGGGCCGTCCCGACGATCAGTCGGGGGGCCGTTTACCTGTCACGCGGGCCGGACGTGGGACAATAAATTCGCAAATAAGCGCTTGCCATGTTTCAAGTCCGCCCTCTTGAGGGATACCGCTGGATCATCGTCGATAACGAAGACCGACAGGTCTTCGAAGGAACATGGACGCAGTGCGAATCGTGGCTGGACGCCTATGAGAATCTGAATGCAGTCCCTCCACCGCGCGGCTTTTTTAACCGCTGTTGGCAAGCCCTGTTCCGCGGGAAACAGGGCGCAGCGCCGGACGGCGTCGATCGCGCGCGGCACCCGATTTCCGCAAACCCTGCCGAACGGAATAACTGATTCGGCGGCAAAGCCAATTCGCCGATGCAAATTCTCTCATCCCCCGCGCCGCGCGGCCGTTTTTTTGAGCGGCTACTTCCCGCTCTTCAGTTGCGCGGTCAGCCATTCGGTCAGAATCTCCTCGGCGGAAGAGGGACTCTCTTTCGGCCGATCGACCAGGTTGACGTGCTGCGCATGAATCAGATTTCGAGCGAAGCGGTTGCGGCCGCGATCCTCCGGCGAAATGGGCTTTAGCACCGCGGGCGTGGCTGCTGCGAAATCCCATTCCTGAATTGCGAAACTCAGCGACCAGTTCAACGTCCACAGATACGAGTTGATCCCGGCTTCCGTGAGATTCTCGTCATCCGGCGTCACCGCCAACGGCACGCCGACGAACACGAAATCGTATCTCGGGCTGGCGTTTCTGACCGTTTTCGCATCTTGTTCGAGCTGCGCCAACGTCTTGCCTTCGGTCTCCCATGCAACCACTTCGACCTTCGCTTCGGGGGCCGCCGTCTTGAACGCCGCCGCTATCGCTTTGTCGTACGGCGTCATCGCCAGTACGCGCACCGCTTCGCCCCCCTTGATCTTCGATGCGGTAAACGGCAGTCCCGGCTGTTCCGGCCCCAGTTCCGCGATCGAGACATCCTTCCCCGTGAGGGTCTTACAGATAACTTCCGCATTAATCTTATGGCCGTCCATGTTGGGATGAATTTCATCGCTCATCAGCAGACGAAATTTGAGCGGATCGTTCTCCTTTATTTTTTCGTACGCCGCGTAAATGTCGCACACCGGCACCGAGAGTTTTTCGCCCAGTTTTTTGATCGCGACGTTATAGTCGAGCAGCTTGATAATCGGACGGCCCGGCGTGTCGATCACGCCGTTCGTCGTGCAGAGGACGACTTCCGCACCGATGTCGCGGCATCGCTCGATGATCTCCTGCAGGTTCGCTTCGAAGTCGGGCAGGGGAATGCGCGTCATGTCGTTGAGCGTGAACATCACCGTGACGAGGTCGGGCTTGTGCTTGAGCACGTCCCGTTCGAGTCGATCGAGGCCGTTGACCGTCGTATTGCCGCTGATACCGGCGTTAACGACCGTGACGTCGATCTGCGGATCGGCGGCCTTGAGTGCGAAAGGAATCATCTCCGGATACGCCCGCCGGCCTCCGGTATGATAGTAAATCCCCGTGACGCTATCGCCAAGACAGGCGATTTTGAGCGGTTTGTGATTCGCGAGTTTATCGTGCGTCTTGGGAAGCAGAGATGTTTTTACGTCGCCGTCGCCGCGGAAGGCGAAACTGTATAACTCGGCGTTCTTCATCTTAAACCGCAGCGACACCGGTTGGCCTCGATGCACGCTGAGGTCGGTTGTTCCGGCGAATTGAACCGAATGTCGCAAGCCGTCCCCCGAGAGCTTCTCGGAAGCGGTCACGCCCTCCAGCGGACGACCGGCCCCGTCGAGCAGTTCGACGATGATGTGCCCGTCCGGCTTGACGTTGGCGTTGATCTCCAGTCGGTCGCCGCTGTAGCGAACCGGGATGGTGGTCAATGTTCCGCCGTCGCTGCCGGCATCGGCCGAGACGAATCGATCGAGGGGCCATGTGACGAGACCGATCGCCGCCGAGTATTTTCCCTTCCGGCCCGTGGGCGTTCCATCCTCGAACGTTTCGCGGTACAGCACCGGCGTGCCGTGCGTGTAATTGGCTCCCGAATAATACAACCAGACTTCATCTCCGACGCGCAGCGCCGTTGCCGCCGTCGTGTGATACGAGGCGTCCCATTGGTCGAGTTCGCCGATTTCGATTACCGGCGTGCGGAAGGGGCGTTCCCAGTGGATCAAATCGCGTGAGACGGCGAGTTGGATTTCCTGGGGCCCTTCGTGATTTCCGTACCGGGCGTTGTTGTTGATCGAAAGAATCCACGGAAAAGCCAGCGTACAGCTTTCGGCCGTGTAGGCGCCGATGCCGTAATATTCGGTCCGCATCAACTGCGGGTGATCGACGCGATCGAGAATCGGCCGAACCTGTTCGAGCCGGGCGAATGTCCCGGCGTCGTCGCGTTGATCGACCGTGAACGACAACACGGGATTCGTCCAATATTTGAAATCGGGGCTGAACATCGTCCCGAATTGCCGCCGATTATGTCCGCGCGTCAGAGGATGAATCTTCGGAAACGCGACGTACAACTTGCGGTTTTCGTCCCAGTAGCCGGTCATGACGTCGCCGCCGGGAGCGATCGGCGTTTCAGAAAAGAGCGTCCAATTCAAGCCGTCCGGCGACACAAACGTGTTGTAACCCGGCGGACGCGAAGACCAGCCGATGCATTTGTAACGGCGGGAGGCGTCGGGATCGTGCATATCTTTAATGACGCTCGGCAGGAAAACGTGAGCGACGGCGTTGTGCGGCTTGCCGTTCTTCGACTTCAGCGTTCCGACGAGCGGTTTTTCCCAATGAACCCCGTCTTTGCTGACGGCGTAGCAGGTGACGTTTGTCTCATCGAAGTATTCACCGTTTGGTCCTTCTTCAGGGAGATACCACATTTTAAAGATCTGTTCTTGCTCGTCGAAAATCACATTGCCGAAGATTTCGCAGCGCCAGCCTTCCCAGGGGAATTCGGGCTTAAGCACGGGGTTCGCGGGATGTTTATTTCCCTTGTGCTGCGTAAACCAGATTCGTTCGCTGTCGCGGACGAGCAATCGATCGACGAAGAGTTGCGAAGCGGTCCCGACGTTGAACGGAGACTCGCTCTGTTCGAGATTCTGCAGCAGGTCCGAATCGGTAACGGCGATCTGAGCGGCGACGCCTTCGAGTTCTTTCGCGAGCTCGGTCGCGATCTCAACCCGGATATTGTCGAAGTAGTAATTCGCCTCGCCGAATTTCCCGATGTAAAAATTCGTGAAATCACGCGACTTCTTGTCGAAGCGGCCGGTGAAGTCGACTTCTCCGATTTTGACTTTGAAGATTTGGTTCTTGTAATCCGCCAGTAAGTCGAACGAGACCCATTCGCCGACCGGCACACGTTCGCCCACAGGTTGAGTTCCACGCGCGTAGTAGGAGATTTGTCCGTTGCTGTCGATCAGCAGATTGAACGCCCGCGAGCTTTCCGGGTCGGTCCCCACAAACGTTTGGATGTCCGCTCCGCCGGCCCCTTCGCCCGTGAACAGGAGGTCGAACCGAAAGCGGACAATCTGATCCTTCACGGCGGCAGCGTCGGCGGCGGTCAACTCGCAAAAAACCGACTGTCTGGTGCAAATGGCGCAATGTTCGCCCACTGCCTCGGGATTCTTGACCCCCGCGAGCGATTCGGTTGCCACAACGGCCGTGGGACCATGATCGACATATCGTTCCCCCATCAGCGGCAGCACGTCGCCGAGCGTTTGACCGACGTCGTGATCTTCAAAATCGTCGGAGAAGATCACACGCGGCTCGGCAGCCGCGGAAATATCGGGCGCGATGCCATTCATCAGCACAATCGAAGTGAACAGCATCGAAAAGTATTTGACGCAGCGGACGGTCTTTCGACCTGTGGGCATGTCGACGTGCGATGAGTTCATGATGTTCCTCAATTTTCGATTTGTGCGTAGGAAGATGAGTGACCGACCGAGACCCAGCCACCGTCAATTATGAATAACGGCATCCCGTTTGTCACGGCAGCGAGGCGAACACGAACGGTCCGATTCCGTCACCGCGACAGAGTTTTCGTCGCCCATTTCGCACCAGTTGAAAACCATATTGCAGCGGACGACGTTCTGACCAACACGCTCCGGGTGCTCGATATCCGCGAGCGAACGAGTTGCAACGACGGTCGTATTGCCGTCATCAATGTACCGCCCCCCAACTTGAGGACTCGTTTCTCCCGGTGAGGTACCGGTGTTGTGCATTTCGATGTCGTCGGCAAATATTAAGCGGGAATCTTCGGCGGATACATTCGTGAAAGCTGCCATGCCAATAGACAAAACGGTAATGCCAAATGTCCAATACCGATGCCAACATCCTGTCCAAAAACCAACACTTGGACACATCCGCTTTAAATTCATGGTCTTGACCTTTCAAATAAGCCATTAAGCATATTCTGTCTATTTCTGCAGACGTATGATATGCCGTTACCGTTTTGTCATTTCGATATAATAGACCGCGCTTCCCACCGTTATGTTCTTGTCCAATATTTTTCCACCATTGGAGGTGATGTGTTCCAGTATCTGAACCTCTTCGCTATCGGAATTCCGAATTGTCGCATGGGGATAAACGTGAGAAAATAAGAGCCAGTAGCGACCGGTAAGTTCATCCACTTCAGCTCCATATTCTGCCGGCGATTTACGGTGTGCATTCCCAAGAACCAAATTGCGACCAAAACCAGAGTCGTGCACTGTGTCATAAAACGAATACGCTGGCGTAGCACCATAATACAAATAGACCATTTCCCCGGGTTCACGTCTCTTGTGGACAAACTCGATATTTGGTCTCAATTCCTCGCGATAAACCGGGAAATTGAAAAATATTGGAATGAACATTGCCAAGACAGGTAGCATTTGTGTGTAGTTATTCGTTGAAATTATACGTCCAGTTAACTTCTCCCAAATCATCCACAGCGAGTACGAATAGAGAATGATTGCATAAGGAGCCAAGTACAGCACCAGCCGACCTGAGAAAGGGTATAAGCGAAATGATGAGAGAATTAAATGAACGACGATGGGGGAAATGCAGATGTATAAAGGGAAAAAACGCTTTTGCCTGGCGAGCATGACTGTTGTGAAGGTAAAGAACAAAAAGGGAAGTATCCATAGCCCCCCGAATCCAATAGCGAAGCCAAAAAGAGACATCAGCATGTGTTTCACAAAAAAATAAAACTCTTTGTCAAACGGATTTAATGGCAGGAATGAATTGCCCCAATAACGAAGCATAAATTCCCTGGATGGGTGGTCATGGATGAAGAACTGGTAATAAGTGACGAACGATGCGATCCACAAAAGCACAGCAAATAACACGCGGTAGTTATTTCTCCGAACCACCTCCTCAAAGAGAATGAAGCTTCCGAACGAAAACAAAAGTATTACCGAAACGTTTGACATCCATATCAACAGGCTGCCTGCGACACCAAACGCCACAACAGATGATGGCTTTCGCATTGGCAAATAAAGTGAAAGACAGGCTATTAGAAGACCAACGGCGACATCGGTCGAGTATTGTTTTACTTCAGAAGAATACCTAATAAGTTGAAGGGAAAGTGTGAAAAAAGAAGTGGCAAAAAGCGCAATTCGTCGATCCGCAAACAAGCGAAGAGACAGGAAGTACGTAAGGGGGATTGACGCCAAGAATCCCAAAAGCGGCAGAATCCGCAATCCTAACTCGTTGCCAATGATCTCTTGAAAAAAGAATCGTTCGAGAAACAAGAAGCCAATTGGCGCGACCTGCTGATGATCTAACGGGCGCAATAGTTCTGGATAGGATTTGGTGACAATGTTCAACGCAACTGCAGCTTCATCGCTCCATACACTTCTGTTTATTGCGAATTGGACGATTGCCAAGACAATTCCCGTAAGAATTCCAGCGAAAAGTGGCAATTCAGACCATATTGTTCTGTGGATTTCGCGTGTATCGGCCATATCCGCAACCTTTCATTCAACTACGTGAAACGCGTGAGTCTTATTTGAAGTTGGGCGTACGCCATCGTTCGAACTGTTGTCGTGAGACTGGAAATATTTCGATCAAAAACTTTGGTATTACCTCCCCAAGATCGTGACAAGTTGATATCCTATTTGCAACAATGGGCGTCTGCCGATTGTTATGATGTCTCGTGTGAAAAGTGCCGTTATTGACCATTAGGACCGTGATCATATGGATGATTCGCCGCCAACCGCTGCCATCCGCCCTTTTTCGGAGGACTGGTACAGGCACCTGCAGCAGACGCTGGGGGATTCGACCTGTAAACATCTCGGGTTCTACGCCATTCCTTCGTCGCTGACGCTCTCGGTGGTGATTCCCATTTACAACGAACGCGAGACGCTGCTCGACGTGCTCGCACGCGTCAAAGCCGTGCCGATTCGTAAGGAGATCATTCTCGTCGACGACGGCAGCCGGGACGGGACGCGCGATCTTCTGAACGAACTCAAGCAGCATCCGCAAGATGACTCCGACAATACGCTGAATATCATCTTTCACGACGTCAACCAAGGGAAAGGGGCCGCCGTCCGCACCGGGTTTCTTGCGGCTCAGGGGGACGTCGTGCTTATTCAGGACGCCGATCTGGAGTACGATCCCTCCGAATATCCCCGGCTGCTGCAACCGATCGTCGAGAACAAGGCCGACGTCGTGTTCGGCAGCCGGTTTCTGGGAGACCAGCCGCACCGGGTGTTGTACTTTTGGCATTACCTCGCGAACAAGTTTCTGACGACGCTCTCGAACTGCTTCACCAACCTGAACCTGACCGACATGGAGACCTGTTACAAAGTCTTCCGGCGGGAGGCGATTCAGAATATCGCCCCCACGCTGCGGCAGAACCGCTTCGGCATCGAACCGGAAATCACCGCCAAAGTCGCCCGGCGGAAGTATCGCGTCTACGAGATGTCGATCAGTTATTCCGGCCGAACGTACGACCAGGGGAAAAAGATCGGCTGGCGCGACGGATTCAAAGCGCTGTGGTGCATCGTCCGCTATGGCATTGCGGATTGAATTTTGTCTTGACTAGCCCGAAGCGCAAGCGAGGGAGCCGTTGGAATGACTAAGGCCTAATGACGAATGACTAACGAATGCCCAAAATCCCAATGACCAAATTATCGCAAGCGGGGCTATGTTTGGGCATTGGGATTTGGTCATTCCTTAGTCATTAGGATTTAGGCCTTAGTCATTCGACTGCCGCAGTCACCGGCGAGGGCAAAATGATTTCGGGCTGTGACGCCGAGCGCGTCCTTGGCCGGGGGAGATTGTCCTGCGGGCGGAACGTGAAGACCACGGAGTATTTCACCTCCGCCGTCGAGTTCCGCCGTGCCGAGTGCAGCGTCTTGCAATGAAAGAACAGGGCATCGCCGGCGTGCAGTTCGACCGCCCGCGCCCGATCCAAGAGCGGTTGATTTTCGGGCAAATCGGTGCGGAAGAACAGGCTCTCGTCGAGTTGCGAGCGGTCGAGCGTGCCGAGATGCGAGCCGGGGATCACGTACAAGCTCCCGTTCTCGGGGAATTCATCGCCGAGCGCCAGCCAGACGCTGACGAGTTCGGGGCGGCTGAAGCCCCAGTAGCGAATGTCCTGATGCCAGCCGGTCCCGCTGCTGAAGTCGGGATGTTTCGTCATAATGCAGTTGTGATGCGCGAGCGGCATCACGACCGGCGCACCCAATAATTGCTCCAGCCGGGCGACGAGCGTCGGCCGGCTGATCCAGTTCGTGAACACGATGTGCCGGCTGTGGGCCTGCAACAACCGGCGGACCGTCTTCCCTCCCGCGGCGTCGCGCGATTCGGGCGCTCCGGGATAGTGCAGATCGGCTTCGTATTCGAGCGGCGGAATCTCCTGCACCAGACCGGCGTCCGTCACATTCCGCATCTGCGAAACAAGCGACTGATCGGCCAGTCCGCGGACGACGATAAATCCATCGCGTTGAAACTGCGCGACTTCGTCATCAGTAAATTTCGGCGTCAGTTGTTGAGCGGAAAGATCCTTCTCGGTCGTCGATAATGACATAATGAACCCACAGGGGGAGGGATTTTTTCAAGTTGAGCGCGATCGCCTGACATCATGCATCGTCGCGTCGAATGAGTTGCGAGTCAAGAGTGCGAATAGACAAGAGTCGGAGTTCCGATACTAGTGCTCTGTCAGGCTTTAATCTTGGGGTAGAGTCGCTTCAGTTTTAGGCGT
>JBBECD010000176.1:7508-17605 GCA_040881995.1 Planctomycetaceae bacterium | reverse complement strand
GCTGTTCTTCGACCAGAGCCATCTCATAACGATACCGATCGGCTTCGCCCGTCAGAGCACCTACGCGATTCGCCTTGATCGCGTTTAGGACGAAGACGACGAGAACGACGACGATCACGATGATTATCGGCACAATTGCGAATACGACGTTTTTTTGATCCGGCGTGAGTCGTTGAAATACCTGACGTACGACACGATTCGCCATGACAACGGCCCTTGATGAGCGGATAGCGATTTGAAATAACTCGCAAATCTCCGATGTGTCTGGTATTGTCTCGTAAATTTGTGACGGATGTCAACCACGGGGCTATTCGGACCATTTACCTATGCGTCGACGGGGACAGGATCTGAGGGTCCGAAAGCTTCGGTATGGAGTCTTTCCCCTTCATTTGTGCCGACGATAGATCGCTTCATCGTACTCCTTTCGTCGTGAGCACGTAACGGCAACAGGTGCGTTCAATGGAATCTGATTTTGTATCCAACTTGAAGCAGATTCGAGACGAACTTCATGCGGCCGTGCTTGATGGTGCTGAATGTGAATGTACGTTTTCCGAATTACGATATTCACCCGACGAAAATACGATGGAGGTAAGTTCACACGATCATGCGCTCGAAGAGTCGATTCGTCCTCATGTTCAAAACCTGTCGACTGCGACCGAACTTCCCCCATGGATCGTGGCGTGGAGCAAAGACGATGAGAATAAAGACGAACACGAGACTGAACTCGATCAATATACAAGCGAGTACCGGAGATTCGCCGTTTGTCGATTTCGGTCGGATCAGAACCTCGAACTACAACGGTTTCTTCGTATTGTGAATCCGGCTGGGGCGATCTTGTTTAGGCTGCCAAATTCGATCTTAAAACAATCGAACATGCCGCGTAACGAGTTCGCAAATATCGTTTGCAACAGCGCCGCAACGAATCAGTGGAATGGCGACGGAGAAATGAATCGGCGAATCTGGCTTTGTGGGCTAATGGAGTTCTGCGCAAATCCTCCACCAGATACGCTACCCATCGACGCCGATTTGCGCACGTGTGAAGTGACCGCAGGCGGTCCGATACTGAAAGAGTCTTTGCCAAGGTGCGTCAGCCTAGTCGACGATCCGGGAATCTGGACTCTTCTTGGGGAGTTGTTTTTGCAAGATGTTTTCAGAGCATCTCGCGAACTGGTCAGTGCGCTGATGAGGTTATGCAATCCCCGCTTAGAAGTTGTGTCGATGGAGTTTCGGGAGCCGTTAGAGTTAGAGAGGGTGAGCAGTGGAGCAGAAATAGCTCAAGAACCGAATGCCGGTGCCTTAACCCCATATCTCGATTGCTTGTTTACAGGGAAAGACATTGCCTACATGGTCTACCTGTCGGAGAATTCCATTAAGAAGAAAACTAAGGAGGAATGGGGCGATCCAGAAATAACTCACTCGGGACGACGATCGGCAAAGTGGAGATTGAGAACAATCATCGAGAAACTCCGAAATCAATTCCCGAAGGTGAGACCGCCGAAAGACAAGCCGGAACAATACAAAATCTAAGTTTGTCCCGCTTGTCGATCCGCTTGTCCCGCTTGTTGAAAAACGCCCCTTTCACGTCTGGCACGCGCCAATTATTTGTGTATGGTGCTTCCATCAACGGACAACAGCTTGCAGGCACATCATAGTGCCTGAGCCGTGCGAACATTTTTATGGAAAGCACAATGATCCTGCCGACAAGAGCGTGCGGGACGATGATGCTTAGAAATGGGGTGGTAAAGTGACGGGCGAGAATTTGATAGGAAGCTCCAAGAATTACTTTGTCGACGAAGCAGGCGATCTGAATTTGTTCAATCGCCGCAAAAAAATCGTCGTGGCCACGGAGGGGTGTTCGACATTCTTCTTGTTGGGGCTGATTGATGTCACTTCGCCAGACGTGCTGGGCCGGGAATTGGAAGAATTGCGGCGACAACTTTTGGCGGACCCTTATTTCAAAGGGATTCCTTCGATGCAGCCCGGTGGAAGGAAAACGGCCCTTGCCTTCCATGCCAAAGACGACATCCCAGAGGTGCGACGAGAAGTGTTTTCGTTATTGATCAAGCACGATATCCGCTTTTCCGCAATCATTCGTGATAAGAGGCAAATCGTTAAAAAGGTGCAGGAACACAACCAGAAGGTACCTGGTTATCGCTATCATCCTAATCAATTGTACGACCGATGCGTCAGCCGTCTCTTTAAGGAACGTCTTCATCAGAACGCTTCTTATCGAATCGTCTTCGCGAAACGGGGTACTTCGGATCGGACGACAGCATTGCTCAAGGCGTTAGAAACCGAGCGTTCGAACGTTCGCCGCAGCCATGGCGTCGAAGCGACTGCGCCCATTGAAGTGGTGCCGTCAACGCCGAAACTCGATCCATGCTTGCAGGCGGTGGACTATTTCGCCTGGGCATTGCAGCGGTTATACGAAAAGCAGGATGAACGTTACTGGCAGTTCGTGTGGCCCAAAGTCAGGCTGGTAATCGACGTCGATGACGTTCGACGGACCGAGTACGGGGAGTATTATTCGCAGAAAAGCCCGCTCGATTTGGGATGTCTTCAAACGAAAACGCCGGGGATATAGGGCGTTCGAGCTTGCACTCGCCCGTCACACGGCATGAAGCCGAATTTTGTCCACCGGCTGATTTAAGTTTATCCCCAATTCGTCGCATCGTCAATCGCGTGCAATGTGTTTGCACAAAAATACCCCCAACCGGATTCGAACCGGTGTTGCGGGACTGAGAACCCCGAGTCCTGGGCCTCTAGACGATGGGGGCGGACTCTCTCGTTTGTAGTCATTCGCCGGAGGACTGTCAAGCATTCGTCAGTCCTGTGAATGACGACACGCCTCGGGTGGGCGATGTTCGCTCGATTTCGCTTGCGGAAGGGGCAGGCCGGCGAGGGACCGCACTGGTCAGTGCGGTGGGGTTCGAGTACAGTTCAGGCATTGTTTTGTGGCGTCACACTTCCTGTGTTGTTCTCAATGTGAGATGAATTCTATCGAAAGCGGCAGGCTGAAGCCTGTACTCCTACGGGCAGCCCATGAGGATCGAGTCGTTCTCCGCTTATCATCTGCGCGTGCCGCTCAAGATGACGATTAAACATGCGTCGCACGCCCGCTCGGCCAACGATGCAGTGGTGATCGCCTGCCGGTTGTCCGAGGGAACCGTCGGCTGGGGCGAAGGGTTGCCTCGGCCTTATGTCACCGGGGAAACCATCGAATCGGTTTTCTCGATGCTCGAATCGGGAAACGCGGTCGAACCGCTCCTGGGGCAGCCCGCAGATGATCTCGCGGCGGTTGTCGCCTTGTGCCGTACACTCGAACCGGGGTCGCATGCCGACGGATTGCGAAGCGGTTTTGGCAATTCGCTCCGCTGCGCACTGGAACTGAGCGTGCTTGACGCCGTCACGCGATCGAAAAAAAAATCGCTCTCGGCCATATTCGATGCCATCCCGGAGATTCAGTCGTTGCGAGGAGCGGCGGAATTCGCACAATACAGTGCCGTCTTTCCCGATCTTCCGATGTGGAAGTTGATTTCATATTCCTACTGGGCTCGCGTTGCGAGGATGCGGCATGTCAAAATCAAAGTCGGCGTCGCGGGAAAGAACGACCTGGCCCGCTTGCGAGCCGTGCGCAAGGCGATTGGTCCGCGAATGGACTTGCGCATCGACGCCAACGAAGCGTGGACGCCGGAAGAGTTGCCCCGGCAGCTCGAACGTTTTCGCGACGTCAACATCTCATCGGTCGAGCAGCCGGTGCCGCATGAACAACTCGCGGGACTGGCCGGACAGCGCGGCAAATCGGCGATACCGATCATGCTCGATGAGTCGGTCTGCACGCGGGAGGATCTTGAATTGGCCGTGCGGGAGGGATACTGCGATCTCGTCAATCTGCGGATTTCGAAATGCGGCGGGCTGATCAGCACGTGTCTCATCGCCGCGGCGGCCCACGAGCAGGGGATCGGTTATCAACTCGGCTGTCAGGTGGGAGAGACGGGGATTCTCTCGGCGGCAGGCCGGCATCTGGCGACATCGCTGTCCCACTTCAAATATTGCGAAGGGAGTTACGACAGCTATATTTTGCAACGGCAACTGACGGCTCCGGATATCACCTGTGACTGGAGCGGCCGGGCGCCGGCGTTGACGTCTCTCGGTTTGGGCGTCGACGTCGACAGGGATGCACTGCGGCAGATGACGGTCAGCGAAAAACATTGGCAAATCGAGCCGATGAAACTCCGCGCGGGAGGCCGTCAGCCATGACGATTCGCTGGGTGGTGTTCGATGCGGTGGGAACGTTGTTGACGCCCCATCCCTCCGTCGCGGGGATTTATCACGCGGTGGGACAAGAGTTTGGAAGTGTGCTGTCGCTCGACGACGTCAAATCGCGGTTTCGGCGGGCGTTTCTGGAGAGCGAGTTTTGTCGATCGCTGCCGGAGGAAGCATGGGCCGATCCTGAAAACTTCCGGACGAACGAGCGGGATGAGTATCGCATCTGGTCGGCCATCGTCGCCGCGGTGCTCGATGATGTCGGCGATGCGAAGACTTGCTTCGACGACGTTTTCTCGCGGTTCGAGGACGTGAACTCGTGGCAGGTCTTGCCGGGCGTCGAGCAGGGATTGTCGGCGCTGCAGGCCGCAGGATTCCGTCTGGCCGTGGCTTCGAATTTCGATTCGCGGCTGAACGCGCTGCTCGACGGGCTGCCGGTTTTCGCCGCGATCGAGCGGCGAGTCATTTCGTCGGAAGTCGCTTATCGCAAACCGAGTCTTCATTTTTTCCGAGCGGCGGAAAAATTGATGCACGCCTCGCCCGGTGAAATACTGATGGTGGGGGATGATCTGGTCAATGACATTCAAGCCGCGCGAAACGCCGGCTGGCAGGCGGTACGGCTCGTGATGCGGGAACAGGGCACATCTCCGGCAACGGGTGACGACGAAATCGAATCGATCGCCGACGTGCGGGATTGGATTCATCGACATGGAAAGTCCCCAGCGTGACGAACGAACCGCTCGATTCCGAATTCGAACCCTGGGTGGCGATTCAGCGCAATCCCACGTCGGGATCGGGCCGTGGAAACCGCTTGATCATCGACCTGATCGCCGAGTTGCGACGATTGAACATCCGCCCGCGGCTGTTTTCGAATCGCGAGCGAATGCAACGCTGGCTGGCGGCCGAACACGGGCGCCAGCCGCCGTTGTGTCTGGTGGCCGCGGGGGGAGACGGCACGGTTTGCGATCTGGTGAATCGGTATCCGCTGATGCCGATCGCCATCCTGCCGTTAGGGACTGAGAATCTGCTGGCTCGCTACTTGGGAATCGGCCGGTCGGGACGAGACGTCGCCCGCATGATCGCGGAAAACCGGCAGCGGCAATTCGACACCGGTCTGGCGAACGGCAAGCGGTTTCTGATCATGGCGAGCCTCGGGTTCGACGCCGACGTGATCCATCGCATGCAGGCATACCGCCGCGGCCACATCACCCGATGGAGTTATGTTCGGCTGATCTGGGACGCGATTCGCGCGTTCCGCCATCCGGAGATGAGCATTTACGTCGACGGTTCGCCCACGCCGCTGACCGGCCGGCTGGCGGTGATTACGAATGTGCCGATGTATGCTCTTCAACTGCCGATTGCCCGCAGCGCCATCGGTGACGACGGGCTGCTCGATTTGCATCTCTTTCGAGAAGGATCTCTGTTCCAGTTGGTGAGATATCTCTATCATATCGTCCGCGGTTCGCACGAACGTTTGCCCGACGTCATCCACGTGACCGGCCATGAGTTTCGCATCGAATGCGAAGAACTGCTGCCGATTCAGATCGACGGCGACGCCGCCGGCACGACGCCAGTGACCATTGCGGTCGAACCGCAGTCGTGCGTGCTGTTGACGCCCCCATAAGTCGTCCGTTTTCATTACAGGGAGGTAAACCCAGTGCCCAATAATCCCGTCAGGCTCGGCTCTCTGAACTGCGGCAAGGGATATCCGTTATTATTGATCGCCGGTCCCTGTGTGATGGAAAGCGAAGAGCTCGTGCTGGGGATCGCGCGCCAATTGGCCGCGTGGCGCGACGAACTCGGTCTGCAGATCGTGTTCAAGTCGAGCTTCGACAAAGCCAACCGCACGAGCATTCACAGTTATCGCGGCCCCGGTCTCGAGCGGGGGATGGAACTCCTCAGCAAGGTCCGCGAATTGACCGGGCTGCCGGTGACGACCGACATCCACGAATGCCATCAGGCCGAACCGGTGGCGAAGGTCTGTCAAATCGTGCAGATTCCCGCCTTTCTGGCGCGTCAGACCGATCTGATTCAAGCCGCCGCCGAAGCGACCGCCAAGTATGGCGGCATCATCAACGTCAAGAAACCGCAGTTCGTCGCTCCGGAAGATACGATTCACGTCGTGCGCAAATGCGAGGAATCGGGAAACCCGAACATTCTGCTGACCGAGCGGGGAACGACGTTCGGCTACGGCCGGCTGGTGAACGATATGCGTTGCATTCCGATCATGCAGAGTTTCGGGACGCCGGTGATTTTCGACGCCACGCACAGCGTTCAACTGCCCGGCGGGAGCACGACCGGCGGTCAGCGGGAGATGGTTTTTCCGCTGGCGCGAGCCGCCGTCGCGTGCGGCGTGGACGGCGTCTTCTTCGAAACGCACCCCCACCCCGACGCCGCCAAAAGCGACGGCCCGAACATGGTCCCGCTGGCGGAGGTTCCGCGTCTGATCGATCAACTCGTGCGGATGCGACAATTGTTGAACGATCTGTTACCATAACAACTGGTGCAACAGCGTGTTTTGGCTTCAATTTCGGTATTTTTCCAGAATCTTCGCCCGTTCAATTTGCGAATTCCCTGCTGGATTTCGTATGAACTAATAGACGTTCTTTTTTGGGGCAGGGTGCGCGCCGCGACGGGACGGCCTGGCTCGTCGGTTTTTTCGTTCCTTCTTTTTTCGATATGGTCGATCATGGATCACAATAGTCCGCGTTCTCGGAACAAGATCATCACTGCCTCGGCGATCGTCGCCGGGGGATTGCTGATGATGGCTTTTCTTAACGGCTGCTTCGAACAGCCCCCGGCCCCCGTGAGCACGACGGGGACCGATGCGGGAGAGAATTCTCCAGACAAGGCCGGTGACGACTGCAACGACATCATCAACAGCTTTTATGCGATGATTCAACCCGACCAACTCGGGTTCTATTCGGATACCAAAAGTGCCGTCACGCTGGTCAACGAATGGCGCGACGCGTGCGGCCGGCAGGAGGACGCCGGTACGGCGACTTTTGACGTGCCCCCCGAACTCGAGCGGCTGGTTCCCGACGTTTATCTGCCCGAACTTGCGACGGCACGGTTCTTGACGCGCGACATCATTCACTTGCGCGATTGCCTCATGTTCCGCAAGATGGCGTTCGCGGCGATCGCGAATTCCGACGACGAACTGGGACGCATCGTCGATCTGTTCGACTATGTGACCCGCAACGTCGCTGCGCTGCCGGCGATGGAAGAAACGATCCCGCTGTCGACGTTCGAAACCGTCATTCTCGGCCGGGGGACCGCCAACGACCGGGCGCTCATCTACGCTCAACTGCTGCGACAACTGAATATCGACTCCGTCATTATCCGCCCGCGGGACGATGCGAGCGAGGAGGCCGGCGACGTGGAAGCGGGCAACGAGGCCGCGGCCGATGAAGAGACCGTATCGGAAGTCGATGAAGACGGCGAGGAATCGAGCGACGAGAATGCGAGCGTCAAAAAGATGCCGCCGTTTCTGATGGGCGTCATTTCGGGCGAGAATATTTATCTGTTCGACCCGCAGTGGGGATTGCCGATTCCGTCTCAGGCGGAAGCAACAGGCGAGACGTGGGATATTCGCCGGCCGGCGACGCTGGCGGAGGTGCTCGCCGATGCATCGATTCTGCAAGCCGTGTCGACCGACCCAGACAACCCGTACCCGATTCAGACCGCCGATCTGGAGAACCTCCGCGTCGAATTGATCGGCGATGCGAGCTTCTGGGCCCCGCGGATGCAGTCGCTGCAGGATGCGATGAGCGGCGACCGCACGCTGCTGATCTACGATCCGGTGGAAGATCATCCCGACCACGTCGGCATGCTCACCCGGGTCGCTTCGGTGAAAGGGGCTCCCTGGAAGAAACAGGATATCGGCCTCTGGACGCATCCCGAGGAGACGATCCGCGCGATCGAAAGCCTGGAAGAGAACCAGTATTACCAGCAAAACCTGTTTATCCGCAAATTTACATTAAACGCCCCGCTGGGAGTGTTAAACGAAACCAACAAGGAAGGAAAAGCCGATGCCCAATTCGGCCCCCCCACGGGGGGGGTGTTTAAGACCCGGATTCAACAGGTCATCGGCAACTACAAGGAAGCGATCACCAGCTATGTCACGATCAAGCTGGATTGCCGCACGGTCGAAAAAACGCCGTTCCCCGAAGAAATCAAGAAAATGGAACTGCAGATGAAACAGATGCATCAATTGGCCGGCGATGATGCGAGTTACTGGATCGCCCTGTCGCAAATCGAGCTTCAGGATTTCAAGGCCGCCGAGAATTCGATGCGAAGTTATGCCGGACAATACCGCGCGGGGCGGTGGATGATGGCCAATTTGAGCACGTTCTCGAAGATTCTCGCCCGCCAGGGGAAGTATCTGGGCGCAACGTCGATTCTGGAAAAGGCGCCCGATTTCGATCCGCAAAAGCCGTCGTACGGTTACCTCATCCAACGCTGGAAACGCCTGGCGGAAGAGAAATGAATGGATAATTGATAATTGACAATGGATAATGGCTGAATCGGACATCCGTTGGATTTTTATTCGGCTCAGCCATTATGATCAACGTCTGATCGTTATTCCCTCTTTCTGACTCTTCGCTGTCCATTGTCAATTGTCCATTGTCAATTCTCCAAAAAAGCCCCCCTCCCCATGCCTCACTGGTTGAGATTCTTTGCCCAACAGTGGTTTCTTTCGATCCTGGTGGTCATGATCGTCGGCGGAATGATGCTCGGGGCGAAGGGGGGGCCCGACGCCGTGAAGGGGATCACGGGCTTCATCAAGCCGGGGCCCGTGACGGCGATCGTGCTGTTTCTGATGGCCTTCACCCTCGACAGCCGCCAATTGATTCACTCGTTCCGCTTTCCGCAACCGGTGTTGTGGGCGGCCGGCGTGAACATGGTTGTGCTGCCGTTGATGGCGTGGAGCTTGATGCCGGCGCAGAGGTATCCCGATTTCGCGGTCGGGCTGATGATCGCCGGCAGCGTTCCCTGCACGCTCGCCGCCGCTTCGGTCTGGACGCGCAAAGGGCGCGGGAACGACGCCGTCTCGCTGTTGGTGACGCTGACGACGAACGGTTCGTGTTTTCTGATCACCCCGTTCTGGCTGTCGTTTGCGACCCAGGCCGCGGACGTCAAACTGCCGACGGGAGAGATCGTCTCGCAACTCTTCTGGGTCGTGCTGATTCCCACGGCGATCGCGCAGTCGTTACGCCTGAGCGCGTTGTGCCGCGAATTCGCCCTCAGCCGCAAAATCGTGATGGGGGTCGCGGCTCAACTGTTGATTTTGACGCTGGTCGGCACCTCCGCCTGCAAAGGGGGACTGCAACTCTCGACGTTTGGAGCCGGTCCGTCGTTGTCGGCAGTGTTGCTCGTCTGGGTCTGTTGCGCGGGCATTCACCTCGCGGGACTGCTCATCAGCTACAGCGGCGGTCGGTTGTGGAAATTCCGCCTCGAAGACCGCATCGCCGTCGCCTTTGCGGGGAGTCAAAAGACGCTTCCCATCGGCATTCTGTTGGCGACCGACGCGGCGATTTTCGGGAAACAGTTTCCGTTCGCCGTCTTTCCGATGTTGATGTTCCACGCCACGCAGTTGTTTCTCGACACCGCCGTGGCCGACCGGTTCAGCAAATGGGTGCTGCAGGCGGAAGCGAAAGCGAGCCGTGCCGAAACCGGAGACGCGCGCCCATCGACCTGAGTCGAATCGGTGGGTCAGCGCGGTTATTGAGTCTCACATTATAATGTCACAACTTTTCGTCTCCCAGTTCGCCCCCAAAGAGCGGCGGGGTTTATCCCCGCCGTCTGCTTCGACTCGCTTGTTCAAGACG
>JBBECD010000176.1:0-7498 GCA_040881995.1 Planctomycetaceae bacterium | reverse complement strand
CCCCCCCCCCCCCCCCCCCCGCTCGGATGGTGTGAGCTCAATCATCAGCCGTCGTCAAAAATTGGGGAGCGTGACGGACGTCGATTCGTAGCGCGGGTCGCGGAAGACTTCGACAAACGTCATGCCGAAGCCCATTCTCAATTCGTATTCGGCGCGCTGAGACCACGGCGTACGGGGATGCTCCTTGACGACGTTGACGTACATGTCGCGGGCGAGCTGCTCTTGACGTTTCAGCTCTTCCATATCGACCTTGGTCAGTTTGATCTGTTGTTCGTCGGGCTCGAGCATCTCGGGGACTCGGACGAGATTCCAGCGGTTGCTTATTTTGTCCTTCGGCTGGGGCGCTTCTTTATTGTGCTTATCCATCGCCAGCATGAACTGGAACAGCCTGACCTTGTAAGAGAGCAACTGCGCGTAGGCCAGATCGAACGCCGCTCGCCAGCGCATCGACTCTTCTTTCGCGCGCAGAGGCTGGATGTCCTCGAGGAGTTTAATCGCCTGATTCACCAGCGACATGGCGTACAGTGATCTCTGGAATTGAATCGCCCCTTCCGCACGGAACTGTTCCGGATCGATGGGATACCACAATTCGCGGATGTCGAGTTCCTTATCTTTATATGGGTCGAGCTTTTCGATCACCGCATAGATCGTCGCACGGAACTTGCTGGCGTTGCGCTCCTTCATGTATTCCGGCCGCGACATCAAGAGCGGCTGATATTCCTTCATATCCAAAAAATCGAACCGCCGTTGCTCGTGCGCGCCGGCGCCGGAGAGATTTTCCTCTTCGCCGGGAAGCAGGAAGTAAATGCCGCCTGTCTCGCGGGCGATCCGCACCTGGACGTAGGGACCGAAACCGCTGGAGTACGAATCCCAGCGGGCATGCAGTCCGTCCCATTGCAGGGCTTCGGGATATTCGGTCTCCGGTCCCCGTTTGATCGCCAGCCAATAGTCGAGGCCGTTCGCCGGGTGATTGTAGCGATAGCGGGCGAATTCATAACCGAAGATGGCTTCGCGTCCCATGAAGTAGACCGGCGCATCGGCCCGCTTGGCTTTCTGCACGACGTCTTCGATCTGGTCGCCGTCGTCTCCCGATTCGTCGCTGACGACGACGACGATCATTTTGCGTTTGTTTTTGCCGACCAGATTTTTGTATTCTTCGAGAACGGCCAGAATGGACTGGCAGGTATTCTCGAGGCCCGATTCATCGACCTTAATCTTGTCGATCGCCGCGCGGATCTCCTTGATATCCGACGTCGGCTTGGGGAGAATGGGGTTGATTTTTTCGCCGTAGCTGATGACCGACGTCAGCAGGATTTCCTGTCCGCGGCGGAGGTTTTCGTCCTGTTTTTGGGCGATGCCGAGTTCTTCGTAGACCTTGTGGAAGTTGTCGCGAATGATGAGCTGATCGTCCTTCATGCTTTCGGATTCGTCGAACAGCCAGACGACGAGCACTTTTTGTTCGCGCATCATGCGGATGATTTCGAGGGTCATCCGTCCCATAGCGTCGCCGTAGCCTTCGACGACTGCGCCCGTTTCGCCGGTGATTTCCCCTTCGCCGAGGTCGGTCGCCAGCACGTCGGCGCCGGGCGCGGCGATGTCGCCGACGGCGACTTCCAGGTCGGGTTCCTTGAGGCTGTCGGAGGCGTCGATTTTGGCCTGCGAGGCCGCGGCGCCGGCCGCTCCCGCCATGCCCGATCCTCCGCCGATCTGCGTGGAGACGACGCCCCCCGAGACGACGCTGATCGATTCGGCGACCTGCATGTTTTCTTCGATTTCCTGGACGTATTCTTCCTGCTCGCGGTCTTCGGCGAAGAAGGTTTCGAGTTCAATTTCGGGCTGAGACTGAATAAGGTCCATATGAATCAACGCCATCGCGACCAAAAAGATCAGATGCATTGAGACGGAAATGATCAGCCCCGAGTACGAACCTTTACGCAACATGGCGGACAAACTCCCAGACGTACCGTGAAAGTGTTGCCGTCCCGCCGATAGGGAGACGGAGCAGACCAAAACCTGTCCTCAACGATGACTTCACCGTACGAATAATACGTAGCTCAAATCTTAATCGGAGGTTTGGCGAGATTGCGGGCCCGCTCCATCCGCTCGCGTTCTTCCTCTTCGAATTGAGGATTGTTCCTGCGTTCCTCTTCCATTTCTTCCTGAGTGGCGACTTTGTGTTCCTGCCACTCCCAACCGAGCGGTTGGCTCAATTCGAGTTCCGCGAGGCGCGCCCAGGGAGTGCCCGGATGTTCGTCGATCACCCGCGTCAAATACATCGTCGCTTGCTTCGCCAGCTTGCCGACTGTGGGCCCCGACGTGATTTCCTGCGACGGGTTCAACTGCCAGAAATTGCTCTCGGAATTTTCGAACGACCTCGGCGACGACTTCATTTCCGCCAGCATCGTGTTGTAACCGAAGGCCCGCACGCGCATGGCCAGCACGCGGCCGATGGCGAGATCGTACCCGGCCCGCCAGCGCGATTCTTTCAACTGCGGACGGGCCTTCTCGCCGGTTCCCAGCACCCGCTCCAGTTCCATCAATTGCGCATCGAGCCTGGCGATCGGCATTTGTGCGTTCGTAATCTGCTGCCGCAACTCGGTATCGTTGGAAGCGTTAAAGCCCAGTTGCGGTATCGGCATGACGTCGCTCCACGTGAGCAGCGACGCGTTCAACAACGCCGCCTTGGTCGGATCTTTGCGAATTCGCTGATCGAACGTCTTCAGCGGAATGTAATCGGGCTGATAACCCCGCATCACTTCGTGATCGAACCGCGGGCCCGGCGTGTCGGCGGAAATGAAATACAAACCGTTCGTCTCGGCACACAGCCGGGTCAAGCCGTACGGACCGAACGCGGAAGACATGTTCTCGAGGTTCGAACCGTTCGCCGCCCAGAAGGGCAATTGCGGCAGTTCGGGGAAAATCGATTCCGGCCCCTGATCCATTTCCGCCATCACCACGTCGCCGTTGTCGAGTTCCCATTCGGTCCGCACCACCTTGCGGCCGAACGGAGCGGCGTTGCCGACGACGTAACAGCGAATTCCATAACGTTTCGCGTAATTGATGGTCTCTTCCATCACCGCCAGATCGGAGCCGGCTTCGTCCGTGACCACGATGATCATCATCTTGCGATTCTGCTTCGTGCGGTAACTGCTCCACTTCTTGGCGACGGCGGCGACCGCGGTAAAGACGTTTTCGTCACCCGACGTGTCGGGGCTGATTTTGCGGATCGCCGAGACGACGTCTTTCACATCGTCGACGGGATCGGGCGTGACGAACGTCGTCTGCGCGCCGAACGCCGCGACGGCGGTTTTGAGCGATCGATCGGCCTGAACGTCCAACAGTCCCAACTGCCTGTAGACGTTCTCAAAGCGATCGGCGATCAATTCCCGCCGCTTGCTCAGCGAGGGGGAGACGTCGAACACCCAGCAGACCAGCGTTTTCCCTTCGCGGAGCGAAGCGGCGATTTCCAGCGTGAGACGGTCGATCGCCCCTTCCACGCCACCGGCGTTTTCGGTCGTTCCCGTCGTGTCGACTTCTTCCTGCAGGTCGGACTCGTTGGGTTCGACGATCATGTCGGTCACCGGAATATCGGCGGCGAGCAGCTCGTCTTCCAGTTCTTGCTCGGCTTGTTCGTGCTGCTCCCGCCCCATTTCGGTAGCCGACTGTTGCGCTTCGGTGATCTGCATGGAGGCGCCGTCGGTACCGATTTGATCGAGGACCGATGAATTGGCGACGAATTCGGGCTCTTCGAGATCTTCAACGACCGTGAGAATGTTGATCTGCTCATCCAGACCGGTGGCATGGGTAAGCAGCGCGAGAACGATCAGCACGGCGCCGTGCATCAGCACGCTGATCATCCATGCGGGAATTTCCCGCTTCAACTTGAGCCCGCCGAACTGCTCGGGAACAAGATCGGATGTTGAGGACATCGCCGATTTTGTGCTCACGGTCGTTTTTCCTTTGGGAATCGTTTAACAAGCAGGCGAGACCACGCCGCGGTGAGTTTTTCTTCAAGCAGACAATTTTCTTATGGAGAGAAGATGGCTTCACGGCGCACCTTCTCCGCAACGCATCACGAATATTATACGTGAATGATGAACCTCTCGCAATCCAATATCGCCGGCAAGAGGCATATCATCAACGTATCACTACTCTTACGGCAACTGCTCAGCCCGCTTTCCTGTACTTGACGGCCCGGCTGACGGTGATGTGAGTCTCTTAATTAAACCCCCATTTTCGTGAAAAGCTGCGAACGCACTCCGCAAAACTTGAGGATTGGCGGAAATTGTCCGCTCGCAGGCTCTGTTTCCCGCCGAAACCTCATTTTCTGCCGTTGGCAGTAGGGAGTTGCACCGAGTATAGTCGTGGACGTGCAGGGTTTGGCCGCGTCCCCTATCGCAACCGACGGAAATCCATCGATGAAGAAACCGCATTTCCTCCTGGCATCATCCTGGGCCTGGTTCGCGCTGTTCGGCGCTGCGTTAACGTCCTTCCCCCGGCTTCTGGCGGACGACGGCAACGAACCCCCGGTGACGTTTAACGAGATTGTCGAAACCCAGACGCGCGAGACGTTTCGCTTAGTGGCGGAGTACCTTCAAACGCACCCCGTAGCGGACGACAAAGAGTACGCTACGCGCTGGCTGCTGAAAACCGCCCGCGAACAGGGCTGGGAAGACGTATCGATCGATCTCGCCCGGCAAGCGGCCGACGATAAGATTTTGGGACCGGAAACCCGCACCCTCGCCATGGAAGTTCGCTGCGTCGGCCTGGCCCGCAAAGGAGAACTCCCCGCGGCGGTTGAGTCATTTCAGGAATACGCGAAAACCATCCGGCTGCGCTCGGCCGAACGGATTCTCACCCTCGCTGAAGCATTGGGGAACCAGTGCCAACTGGCCGGCGAATACGAAGGGATGCGCGTGATTTACGAAGACCTTTCGTCGCAGTTCTTCCTCAATCAGCAGGTGCGCGAGCTGTGCGAAGTCAAACTCAGCAAGCTCGACCTGTTGGCGATGAGCGCTCCCCGCGTGCTGGCTCACGATATCAACGGCACCCGCTACGATTCCAATGATGACCACGGGAAAGTGCTGCTCATCGATTTCTGGGCCACGAACTGCCCGCCGTGTCTCGACGAATTTCCCCGCATGAAGAAAATGTACGACGAACTGCATCCCCTCGGTCTCGAAGTTGTCGGCATTAGTTTTGACGACAAGGTCGAAACCGTGCAGGATTTTCAAGCGGTCACGCCGCTGCCGTGGACGCTGGTGATGCTCGACAAAGTGCAGGGCGCGATCCGCAAGCAGTACCATGTCGAGACGATTCCCGCGACGTATCTGGTCGATCAGCAAGGGAAGATCACCCAATTCGACCTCCGCGGCCCCGAGCTGCATCAGGCGGTGAAAAAGCTGCTCGAAAAATGACGGCACCCATCGAAGAAATCGTCACCGCGCCCGACGGCGTGCGGCTCTGGACGCTACGATATCTCGCCGAGAATCCAGCGGGGACGGTCGTCTTCACGCACGGGGCCTGCGAACATTGCGGGCGCTATCTCGACATCTTCGCCGCGTTGCAACGAGCGGGTTGGAATGTCGTGGCATGGGATCTCCGCGGCCACGGCCTGTCGGGCGGGACGAAAACGCATCTTCGTTCGTTCGACGATTATCTCGACGACATGGACGTGCTCTGGGAGCACTTTTCGCTCGACGCCGGCGGCACCGCACTCATGGGACACAGCATGGGTGGTTTGCTGATCATTCGGTACGCTCAGGTGCGACAATTGCAATGTCTGGGGCTGGTCGCGTCGTCACCGCTGCTGAGACTGGCGATTCCCATTCCCGCCTGGTTGTTGATGCTCGGCAAACGATTGCGCTGGATCGCGCCGCGCTGGCGATTCGCCAGCCGCGTGAAGCAGAACGAAACCACGCGCGATCCCGAGCAACTGGCCATCCGCCGGCAGGATTCGCTGATCCAGCGGAAGGTGACGGTGAATTGGTTTTATTCCGTCGAAACGGCGATCGAGCAGGCATGGCACGACGCCCCGTGCTTGCAGAGCCCCGCCCTCGTACTGCAAGCCGGCGACGACCGCATCGTCTGCCCCGAAGCGACGAAACGCTGGTGCGAACGGGCGACCGGTGCGGAGGTGACATATCTGCGCCTTCCCGATCATTATCATGAATTGTTTCACGAAGCGGACCGGTTTAAGACGCTGGAGAGGTGCGTGGCGTGGTTGCAGGAGCGGGTGGGGAAACAGTAGTCAAGGCGACCTGCGCGAAACGACCGTGTTAAAGAGAGAGACTTGGAAATCGTTCGCACTCCGGTTACCTTCGTGTCAACAATACACGTTTGTGTCGCATGAATTCGAAAAGGAAGCCGTGATGCAATACCGATATCTTCCGCTGATTTTGTTGATATTCGCAGTGATTCCGTATGATCCCCCCCTCCACGCTGCCGAACCCGTTCGCGTCGGCATTCTCGGCATGGACAACTACCAGGCGATCGAATACGCCGCGTTCTTTAACGATCCCAAAGGGGAAGACATCTTCTCCGGCGTGCAGGTGACGGCGGCGTACCCAGTGACGAGTCCCGATTATCCGCAAAGTGCCGAATTAACCGCGCGCTGGCGGGAACAGATGCTGAATCGGTTCAAGGGACAGCCCGATGCACCGCCCGCCGTCGAAATCGTCAACTCGACCGCGGAACTTTTCGAGAAATGCGACGCGGTGATGATGTGGAGCCTCGACGGGCGGATGCATCTCGCCCAGGCGATGGAAGTCATTAACGCAGGCAAGCCGCTATTTATCGGCCGGCCGTTGGCCTCGTCACCCGAAGATGCCGTCGCGATTTTTAAATTGGCCCACGAGGCGAACGTCCCCTGCTGGAGTTGTTCGCAGCATCGCTATAGTCCTGGCTTTATCGGAATGAGGAACCATGAAGAAGTCGGCAATGTGCTCGGCTGCGATGTGTATGGCGGGTACGATCCCAACGCCCCCGAAGCCGATCGCTTCATCCGCGCGCTGCACAGCATCGAGACGCTGTACACGATCATGGGACCGGGATGTGTCAAAGTTTCATGCACGTCGACTCCGACGGCCGAATCGATCACGGCGGTCTGGAACGACGGCCGCGTCGCGACGTACCGCGGCATCAAAGACGGAGCCGTCAAATACAGTGCGACGGTCTTCGGTGACAAAGGAGTTTCGACCGCGGGCATTTATGGTCACGGCGTTCCCGTTAAAGGAATCGTGCCGACCGACGACAAATACATGGGATACGGCGGCCTCGCGATCGAACTCGCGAAATTCTTCAAGACCGGTGAAGTGCCGGTCTCACCCGCGGAGACGCTGGAAATCTACGCGCTGCTTAAAGCGGCGGAAGAAAGCCGGGCACAGAACGGCGCGGTGATTGAGTTGCCCGATTTGTGGCCGGCGGACGATCAATAAGCCGTATCTCTTAGAGGCTATCCGGAAAGTTGGCTCGGACACAATTCGTGGTATCGAGGCGG
>JBBECD010000175.1:0-17643 GCA_040881995.1 Planctomycetaceae bacterium | reverse complement strand
ACGCTCAATTTCCAGCGATTTGAAGACGTATCACTCCTGGCCGCGTGAGGTATAGATGAGCAGCCGAAACCCTCGCCACCACCGCAAATCCCGATACCGCAGATTCAAAGTGGCAGGATTGAACCTTCAAAGGCTGAGCCCGCTGAGAATCACGATGAAAATCCGTCAGCCCCCGATGCGGCAGACTTCGGTCCTGGGCTTGGAAAGAATGCCAGCCTGCAAGGCCGTTACGCTGTGTGGACAGATCCTGACAACCCGCTACCGAGAAAGCCGTACCGCATTATTGTTCGGATCAAGGTTCCTTCTAATGAAACGGAGAGTTACCCAATCGATGACATTTCGGGGCATGTAATCGTTTCGGACGGACATAAGGTAACGATTCCGCCTCCGGGAACTGGGAAATTCCTCAAGGTCCAAGACAGAATTGTCCAATTTGACGTCAGAGTACTCGGACCCGACAAACTGGTTCGAGATCGCATTGTTCTTCGATCGGCTTTATTTAACGATGAGCAGACGCTCGAAATTGTTTATTAGCAGGAGATCAGCTCCAGCCAAGAAAAAAATGAACGCAAAGAGCAGAACTCTGCATCTGCCTTTTTTTATGACCTTTGGTTTTTTTTTGGTTAAATTCTTCGGCTGTTCCTCTTTGCCCTCTGCGTCTCTGTGGTTAGTCTGCTGACCCAGACTCATCGTGCCAATTCTCGCTTAACCGTTGCAGCGCGATTTCCGCCCAGGGGCCGCGTTGATCGAATCGCAGATACGACTGCCAATGCGGTATCGCTTCGTTGGTCCGGCCTCGCTTGTGCAATAGTTCGGCGAGATGATAATGCGCGTCGGGATAGTCGGCGTGGTATTCGAGGGCGATCTGAAACGCCTTGATCGCCTGGCTGGTTTCCATCAACTCGGCATGCACGCAGCCAAGTTGCGTCCACGCTTCGATCAACTGATGATCGGCTTCAACCGCGACGTAATACCGTTCGAGCGCGCCGAGCAAATTTCCGTGGCGATACAACGCCTCTGCCAGATGAAAGTTGACTTCGGGATGCCCCGGCTCGTCCATTAAACTCATGCGAAACGCCTCGACCGCCGCGGCGACGTGATGGCTTTCGAGCAACTGACAACCCGTCTCGTACCATTCTTCCCAGTTGCGATGCATATCGCCGCCGCGTATGGGAATCGACTCCATATTGTCATCCGATTCAATCGCCATGTCGTTTGTGGGCGGTTCCGACGATTCGTCGTTTTTGGGGAACGGTATCGACTTCGTTTCCCGTTCAGAATTTTTCGTCAACGGGGCAGGGGGGGAGAAATCGAGCAGCCGTTGGCCGCTGCGGGCTTCGATCAAGCCGCCGGCGTCGCGATACAACAAGCGATGATGCCGGGCGAGAATCTGCAATTGTGCCAGCGGTCGGTCGACCTCGGGTAGGACGTCGTTTAAGTGTTTCAGGCTCCGTTCGATTTCGTGCAACGGGACTTCCGCACCGATCAGTTCCGATAATTTGCGGGCGCTCGAAACTTCCCGGAAATCAAAATACGGCAGCTTCATCACTTGGTTCACGGGATGAATGAGGCCGATGCGCGCCCAGCGGCGAATCGCCGAGACCGGCACGTCGAGCAGTTTGCTGAGCATCGCCGGCGTGTACCAGCGATGGACTTCCCGTTCGCGTTCGTCGAGCCCCAGCCATTTCAGCCAAGTCGATTCGTTGATGATGCGGATGGCGATGCCTTCCGCCTGTTTTTGCAGCACCTGCTGCAACTTGATCGACGGATGACCGTTATCTTCCAGCGGCCAGCCTTCTTCGCCGATCACGAGCAGCGTCAACTGCCGGCTGACGTAATGTATCGGCGTCCCGCCGTATTTTTGAACGACGTCAAACGCCTCGCGGTGCGTCATCGATGCCAGCGTGCCGGTGAACGTCACGCGTTCCCCCGCCAGCGGCGGCGAACTCGCCGGTTGATCGTTTTGTGCAGTCTGCTCGGTCATCGTTGATTCATCACGGGGGGTCGCCTGGCGGCGAAATTTGTCGAAAAACGTTCCTCACCGCAGAGCATACCGTTTCGCGCCGCCGTTCGGTAGCATTCATGCGTTTGGTGTACTATAAGTGCGGCATTAGCTGAGCGAAGTCTGAAGAGTCGAATAAGGATGAGAGTCATGTCCGTTTTACAGAATCAAGATCGCGAAATCTGGGAGGCGATCGAGCACGAACGCCGGCGTCAGGTCGACGGTCTGGAACTGATCGCCTCCGAGAATTATACGAGTGCCGCCGTTCTCGAAGCGGCGGGAACGGTGCTCACCAACAAATACGCCGAGGGATATCCGGGTCGCCGTTACTACGGCGGCTGCGAGAACGTCGACGTTGTCGAGACGCTGGCGCGCGACCGTGTCTGCACGTTGTTCGGCGCCGAATACGCCAACGTGCAGCCGCACTCCGGGTCGCAGGCGAACATGGCGGTCTTTTTTGCGACGCTCCAGCCGGGCGATACATTTCTCGCGATGGACCTGGCGCACGGCGGACATCTCACGCACGGCATGTCGCTCAATTTTTCCGGGCAGTTGTACCATGCCGTCCATTACGGCGTGCGGCAGGATAACCATCGCATCGATTACGATCAGGTCGCGAAACTCGCCCGCGAGCACAAACCGAAGTTGATTCTCGCCGGGGCGAGCGCCTATCCCCGCGAGATCGAACACGACAAATTCGCCGAGATCGCCAAAGACGTCGGTGCGATCTTTATGGTCGACATGGCCCACTATGCGGGGCTCGTCGCCGCGGGACTGCACAACAACCCCGTTCCCGTCGCCGATTACGTCACGTCGACGTCGCATAAAACGCTGCGCGGGCCGCGCTCGGGGTTCGTGCTCTGCAAGCAGGATCACGGCAAGGCGATCGATAAAGCCGTCTTCCCCGGTATGCAGGGGGGGCCGTTGATGCACATCATCGCCGCCAAGGCGGTTTGTTTTCAGGAAGCGCTGCAGCCCTCGTTTCGCGATTATGCGAAACAGATCATTGCCAACGCGCAGGCGTTAGCCGAAACGTTGATGAGCGGCGGCGTGAAACTCGCTTCGGGCGGAACCGACAATCATCTGATGCTCGCCGACGTCACGACCGTCGGCCTGACGGGCAAAATCGCCGAGGCAGCCCTCGATCGCGCGGGGATGACCGTCAACAAGAACATGATTCCGTACGATCAACGAAAACCGCTCGATCCCAGCGGCATCCGCCTGGGCACGGCAGCGCTCACGACTCGCGGCATGAAAGAAGCCGAGATGAAACACGTCGGCGGCTGGATTTTGCAGATTCTCCGTGCGTCCGATGATGAGGCGCTGGAACGGAAGATCAAGCAGGAGATCGCAAATTTTTCGAAAGACTTCCCCGTGCCGGGGATTTCATAGGACTCTCGCACGAAAGAGAATTTCAGAAACGGCAATTCCAAATTCAGTGAAAACATAATTTGGGTTATCTGTGGCTGTGAATGGTTCCATTAAATTCAGAGAAAAGACGCCGAGTTCCACGAGGCGAGAGTACGCTGCCGTATCGTTGGTTGTCAGCGACCCCCGTCCATCTACCATCTGTTCCTTCGTAAGACGCAACACTCGCAGTTCTGCCGGCCCCAATTGCGACGCGATTTTCTTGATTCTCGCATCTCTAATGATGTTTGTTTCTTCTATTCTTGCCTGAAGAGACGACTGAAGTTGAATCACAGCAGACTCTTCGTCGGTGAAATCAATCATCATGTGTGGTATCGAGCTCACGTCGAATAAAAAGGGATCTTTATCATCGCGGATCATGAGAACCTCGGAGGGCTGTCGGCACGCCAACGCGATTCCTACTTCATACATTACATTGCCATTCCGATATGGGTTTCCGTTTTTCGAATCTCTCCCCATTGTCGAAACATCTGCAAGTACGAGCGCGGAATGACATATCCCATCAACTATTTCAGTCAAGATTGAATCGCCAGATTTCGATTCATCGACTCGAACAGGTTTCAACCATTCGTCATTTACTGAAATTGAAGAAATTGCCGGCGCAAATACATTCTTGAACCGACTTTCGTATGTCGGACTGAAGCTCATGGCGACAAACACTGTCGGCCTTCGCTCGGCATTCCAAAACGTCTTGAGGTATACGTTAGGGTGCATCGAATCGACCATGAAGAATATTTTAGAACTGTCCAGCTACGCGCCATGAACTCGTCCCATTGCCAGATGCACCAGATTCAAACTCCCGGACCGAAAACCTTCGAGATCGAGCGTGATGTAACGAAAACCGAGTTCGCGGAATTTCGTCACGATCGCTGCGCGAGTCGATTCTTCCAAGAGGTGGGGCAGGGCGGCTATGGGGACTTCGATTCTCGCCAATTCGTTCGCTTCGCAGCGGACGCGGAGTTCTCTGAGCGATAACTCGTCGCGCAGAAATCGCTCGGCGTCGTCGATCCGTTTGACTCGCTCGGGGGTGACTTCGACGCCGTAGGCGACGCGGCTCGAAAGACACGGGCTCGCCGGTTTGTCCCACACGGGTAAACCCCAATGCTGAGCCAGTTCGCGGACGTCCGCTTTCGTCAGTCCGGCGTCTTTAAGCGGGCTTTTGACGTCGAAGTTTTTCGCCGCTTGCAAGCCGGGGCGGTAGTCGCCATCGTCGTCGAGATTGGCTCCGTTGACGATCGCGTCGACGTTGAGTTTAAGCTGCGGCAGATATTCTTGCAGACGCGAATACAACTCCGACTTGCAGTGAAAACAGCGCTGCGGCGAATTCTCCGTGTAGCCGGCGTTGTCGAATTCATTGGTTCGAATGACGAGATAACGGATGCCGATCTGCTTCGCCAGTTCCTGGGCCTCTTCGAGTTCTCCCTGCGCCAGGCTGTCGCTGACGGCGGTGACGGCGACGGCGTTTTCTCCACACGCGAGTAGAGCCGCCTGGGCGACGACCGCGCTGTCGACGCCGCCCGAGTAAGCGACGGCGACGCGGCCATATTCGCGGAGCAGGGCGAGCAAGCGACCTTTTTTCGATTTGAGTTGCGGCGATAGGTTCGTCATGGAGAGTCGAGAGACCAGAGTCGAGAGCCGGAATGAGATCGTCATCTCGTATCAGGGAACATCTTTTCAATTTTAGCAAGAGATCACCTGAATCTCAAATCGGAGTCACATTTAGCCTTTTCTGGCTCTTGTCTCTTGTCTATACCGGCAGGCTGAAGCCTGTACTCCTACGGACCCTGTCTGAATGCCAGTATCGATAAAATCGCGAAATCCGCATGTCGTGCGACGAGAACAACTTTTCCGCAGGTCGGCGTTCGTCTATACTCAAAAGTAACGGGGAAACGAAAATCGTCCATGCTGCCGAAGGGGAAGTCCCATGTCGAAGACTGTGCGCTGTTGGATCATTTGCATTGCGGCCCTGGTTGCCTGTTCGTTTTCAGGGGCGGGGGACGTGCACGGTGCGCCGCTGAATAAGGATCAGCGAAAAGTCGTCTCGGAGATCAAGAAAGATCTCGCCAAAGTGACTTCGCTGTCGCGTGCCAAGAAATTCGACGAAGCCGAGGAATTGATCAAAAGCGCCGAAGAAAAGCTCGACAATCTGATTCTGGAGGCGATGCTCAAGGATGACGACAAGATCGTGATCGGTCAGAAGAAGCTGATCGAAGCCAAAAGGAAAATCCTCGATCTGGCAAAGAATCCCGACAAGAAGAAAAAGGGGAACACGGTCAGCTTCGAGGAAGACGTGGCCCCGATTATCATCGAACGCTGTTTATTGTGTCACAAAGCTGAAAAGCCGAGCGGGGGACTCGCCCTCGACACTTTCGCGGGAATGAAAAAGGGGAGCACGAACGGTCCGCTGCTGATACCCGGCAACGCAAATCAAAGCCGGCTGGCGCTGCGAGTCGCCACCCCCGATGAAAAATTGCGAATGCCCAAGGACGGTCAGAAACTCGATAACGAAGAAGTGCAACTGATCGCTCTGTGGATCAACCAAGGGGCGAAATTCGACGGCAAGGCGGAAGAAGACAAGATTGGTTCATCCGTCAAAGCAGAAGAGGATGAGGAAAAGAAAGAAGAGAAACCGAAATCGATGAAAGAAGAGAAACCGGTGACGATCGAAAAACCGACCGGCGATGAAACGGTATCGTTCAAGGACGATATCGCCCCGTGGATGGTGGTGCATTGCGTCCGCTGTCACAGCGGCGATGATCCGCGAAGCGGCTTCTCGCTCGAAACGTTCGAAAAACTGATGACCGGCGGCGACAGCGGATATGTGATCGTGCCGACCAAACCCGAGGAGAGTCGCATCTATGATCTTGTGGTGACGCAGCTCCCATTCAAAATGCCGCGAGGGCAGGGGTTGCTCAAAGAGAAAAATGCAATCGCCCTCACAACCTGGATCCGCGAAGGGGCGAAATTCGACGGTCCCGATCCGGCGGCGGCGCTGACATCGTACGTTCCGACCGAAGAAGAATTACGGGCCGCCGAACTGGCGGCGATGTCTCCCGAACAATTTTCGCAAATGCGGAACGAACGCTCGAAAGATCAGTGGACGCGGGCGATTCCCAAAGACCAGCCGGCGCAAATCGAGAGCGCAGAGTTTCTGCTGATGGGGAACGTAAGCGAAGAGCGGTTAAAGACGCTCAACGTCTGGGCCGAGAAAGAGGCCGACAACCTGCGCGACATTTTTAAGGAAACAGACAAGCCGTTGTGGAAGGGGCGATTGACGATTTTCGCGATCAAAGACCGCTTCGGTTTTGAAGAATTCAACATCACGCTGCATCAGCGCACGCCTCCCGCGGAAATGCTCGGCCATGCGGTCGTCACGGCCCATCAGGAAGACGCCTACATCGTAGTGCAGGACGTCGGCGATACCGTCACGAGCGAATCGCCGGGATTGCATCTGATTCTCGCGGAACAGATGACGGCGGCGCTCATGAAACGAAAGGCGGCGAATTTGCCGGGCTGGATGGTGCAGGGGGCGGGGCTGGCCGTCGCCGCGCGATCGGGAGAAGGGACCGAATATCTCGAAGGACTGAAGAAGTCGATTCCCGAATTGCTGACTGACGTGAAGAAGCCCGAAGACATCTTCGTGGACGGGACGTTTTCGCCGTCGGGAACCGCCGCGGTCGGATACGCCCTGGTCGAATTTCTGCTCAAATCGCAGGGGGGAGAGAAATTCGGTCAGCTCGTCGGCCGCGTCGCGAGCGGCGGTGACGTGCTCGCGGCGCTGAAGACCGTGTATCAGGCCGAACCCGCGGCGATCGCGCAAACGTTCGTTAACGGGTTGAAAATCTCCAAGAAACGGTGAATGGTGACGGGTCGGAATTTCGTGCAACAGGATCATTCTCGAAAACAATTGTCGGACGTCATCGTTGTCGGAGGCGGAGTCATCGGCCTGTCGATCGCGTATGAATTGGCCGGGCAGGGCGTTCAAGTTTCGGTTTTCGATCAAGGGGCGATGGGGCAGGAAGCCTCGTGGGCCGGGGCGGGGATGTTGCCCCCTGCCCGCCGTTATCCGGGCGCGCCCGCCGACGTGCAATTGCGAGCCGCCAGTCACGAACTCTGGCCGATCTGGTCGGCGGGACTCCGCGAAGAAACCGGACTCGACAACGGCTTTCGCAAATGCGGCGGCATCGAGCTCGCACAGGACGAATCCGCGGCGGTGCGTTTGTCCGCCGCGATGCAGACGTGGCGAGATGCCGGTGTCGCGGTCGAACAACTGACGCGAGAGCGGGCCGCGGAGTTGGAACCGGCGCTCGCTCCCGAATTTTGCGAGGCGTATTCCGTCCCCGAATTTTGCCAGGTGCGGAATCCGCGTCATCTGAAAGTGCTGATCGCGGCCTGTCACAAACGAGGCGTGAAACTTTTTCCCGGAGTTCCCGTCTTCGGCTGGGAAAGTTCGGGCGAAAAACTTCTCGCCGTGCAGACGGTCACGGGGCGTTTCGAAGCGGGTCAGTTCGTCGTCGCGAGCGGAGCCTGGTCGGGGGTATTGCTCTCGGGGCTGGGATGTCATCCCGCTCTCGAACCGGTTCGCGGGCAGATCGTGCTGTTGTCGACGAAACCGGGATTGATCGAACGCGTGATCGAGGTCGAAAAACGCTATCTCGTGCCGCGCGGCGATGGGCGGCTCTTGATCGGCTCGACCGAAGAGCGGGTCGGGTTCCTCAAGCAGAACACGTCTGAGGGGGTGGCCGACCTGATCAACTTCGCCCGTCAATTGGTTCCTGCGCTGGGGCAGGCGACGATCGAGCGGTTCTGGGCGGGGCTGCGACCAGGCTCCGCCGACGGTCTGCCGTTTCTCGGACCGGTTCCCGGATACGACAACGCGTTTGTCGCGACGGGGCATTTTCGGGAGGGGCTCCACCTGGCGCCGGCAACGGCGATGTTGCTCGGGCAACTGATGCTCAAGAGAGATGTGACGCTCCCCTTGGAAGCGTTTCGCTGCAATCGGGGACGGCCGACCGCGGGTGACGTCTTTTGAAAAACCCGGTCGCGCTCCCCTGGTCTGCCGAACTTCGTTTTCGTGATCGCCTCGTTCGTGTGGAGGAAAAATTGTGCGTGCGGTTGTGCAGCGCGTCTCGCGGGCCAGCGTAACCGTCGACGGTGAAATCGTCGGCGAGATTTCGCGCGGTCTGCTCGTTCTCCTTGGCGTCGCCGAAAATGATGCCGAAGAGGACGCCGTTTTTCTGGCGCAGAAAATTTCCGGTTTGCGGATCTTCGAAGACGACGCGGGAAAGATGAACCGCGACCTCGTCGAGGCTGGCGGGAAGATGCTGGTCGTCAGCCAGTTCACGCTATTGGGGGATTGCCGCAAAGGACGCCGGCCGAGTTTCATCCAGGCGGCCCGACCGGAAGTCGCCGAGCCGCTGTACCGGATTTTCCTCTCCGAAGTGCGCGGCCAGGGGATTGCGGTCGAGACCGGCCGGTTTCAGGTTCACATGGATGTCGAACTGGTCAACGCCGGCCCGGTCACGCTGCTCGTCGACAGCCGCAAGGAGTTTTAGTCGGGATGCGGGATGCGTGGAGCGGTTTTCGTTTAGCCGCGACGCGAAGGCTTGGCGCAGCGGAGCGATAGCAGAGTTCGACAATCAACCCGCAGGGCAACGTCCGATAATGTCCGTTATGTTGCCTTCGATGGATTGAAAACCCCTGAAAAACAGGCTTCTGCGGAAATCCAGAGTCCAGAGCCGGAATGGAGGCCACTCCCCCCCGGCGGCTTCGGTTAGCCGCGACGCGGAGGCTTTGCGCAGCGGAGCGCTTCGACATCAGTTCGAATCTTAACTCTGGGGTGACATCGTATCGGCGACCAGCGCCTCTTCGAACACCCCGATCTTGCGGAACTTTTCGTACCGGCGATCGACCAGTTGATCGAGCGGGATGCCGGAGAGGTGCCGCAGCGCTCGCATCAGGCTTGCCTTCAAATTGGCGGCCGCGATGCGGTGATCGCGGTGTGCGGCTCCCGACGGTTCCTGAATGATCTCGTCGATCACGCCGAACTCCAGCAGGTCTTTGCTGGTGAACCGGAGCGCCCGCGCGGCCTGGTCGGCGAACTTGCTGTTCTTCCAGAGAATCCCCGCGCATCCCTCGGGACTGATCACCGAGTAATACGCAAACTGCAACATGGCGATGTGGTCGCCGATGCCGATGCCGAGCGCTCCGCCGGAACCCCCTTCGCCGATGACGACGCAGACGATGGGCGTGGCGAGTTGCGACATCTCGCGGAGGTTGTAGGCGATCGTGTAGGCCTGTCCGCGTTCCTCGGCGCCGATCCCGGGATAGGCTCCGCCGGTGTCGATCAGACAGACGATGGGGAGTCCGAACTTGGCGGCCATCTGCATTTTGGAAAGGGCCTTGCGATATCCTTCCGGATGCGCCATGCCGAAGTTGTGTTCGGTTCGCTCCTTGAAATTTCGTCCCTTGTGCTGACCGACCAGCAGCACCTTGCGGTCGTCGAGTTTGGCGAAACCGGTGATGATGGCGCGGTCATCGTCGAAAGCGCGGTCGCCGTGCAACTCCATGAAATCGTCGAAGACGAGTTCGATGTAATCGAGCGTCTGCGGACGGTTTTCGTGGCGGGCGACTTGAACCGTTTGCCAGGCGTCGAGATGATCGAACACCTCGCGTTTCATCTTGGCGATCTCTTCTCGCATTTTCTGAATCGAGTCGCGTAAACCGGCGCTGGGAGAACCGGTGCGTTCTTGCTGTTTGAGCTGCTCTTCCATCTCGAAGATGCGGCGCTCGAACGGCAGAACGCGGCGGGCAGGGGCGCCCACGGGATCGATCATGCTGTTATCTGGCGAGACGGTATCGTCCGTTGACATTATTTCTTTCCGCATGCGGCCGATGGTATTTAAGAACGATTTAATCGATATCCGGAAGTTCGTCCATCACAGGGATGTCATCGAGGTTGGTCTCGGACGTCGAATCGATGCGCACGTGGCCGGCGGAACGCGGTTTTTTCACCGGAGCCGCGGCGGTTGCCGGGGCCGCCGGCGCAGCGGCTAGAGGCGCGGGCATCGCTGCGGTTCCGGGCTGATTGGCAGCCGGGGGCTGAGCTCCCGGAGGTGGGGTGCCGGGAGGCATGGGAGCTCCTTGCGGCTGTGCGCCCGGAATTCCCGGTGCACCGGGGGCCTGAGGATAGGGCATTCCGGGATATGCCTGCCCCGGATACATCTGCGGATAACCGGGCGGAGGATAAGGATAGCCGGGCGGCATCCCCTGCGGCTGAGGATAATATTGACCGGGATATTGCGGCATCGGCATCGCGCCGGGGTAACCGTATCCGGGCGGCATCTGTTGCGGATATCCCTGAGGCGGCATCCCCTGCTCCACGGCCGCCGGTTGCGGGGCCTCCGCTTTGGAAAAGTTCGTCTTCGCCGTTTTCAGCGAACCGGCCGACGTCGACTTAAACTTTTTGGCGAGTTCCGGATCGGCTTTGATTTGCTCCATCCGCTTGGCATCGGCCCGGCTGTCGAGTTTACGCTGCAAGCCGCTGAAGAGTTCGTCGCTGGCCGAGTTTCTGAGGCGAGCCGCGAGTTCCTCGACGTCTTCTTTGAAGACCTTGATATTGCGGAATTCGGAAACGACTTCCTGCATCGATTTGTGTCGATCGGCGGGTTTCTTGGCGAGCATCCGCATGATGCAGCGGTCGGTCTCTTTGGTGACGTTGGTGTTAAGTTCGGACGGAGGGACCGGCTTTTCGGTGAGGTGCTTTTTCAGCAGTTCGGTGGGCGACATTCCTTTGAACGGAGTCGTCCCCACGAGGATTTCATACAGGACGATGCCGAGACTGTAGATGTCGGTCTGCGGAGTCGCTGCGAGCCTTTTGATGGTTTCCGGCGCCAGATACGATCGGGTTCCCTGGATTTCCTTCGGCCTGCCGCTGAAGAGTTTGGCGACGCCCGTGGCGAATTTAGTGCTGAGGGCGAAGTCGATCAGCCGGATTTCCGAGCCCTTGCTCAAGAGAATATTTTCGGGCTTGACGTCCTTGTGCACCCAGCCCTTTTCGTGCATGTATCCGAGCCCCATGCACGTCAGTTCGACGAGCCGTTTGAAGCGAACCTGCATGCCCAGGAGGTCGTTCTGCGCGTAAACTCTCAGGCTCGGCGCGCGGAATAACTCCATAATGAAATAGGCGTGCTGCTTGGTCTTCACGTATTTGATGAACTTGATGACGTTCGGATGATTGAACGAGGAGAGGATCTTCGATTCCGCCTTGAAACTGGCGAGAACCTCGGACTCCTTGAACTGATCGTTCAGCAGCAACTTCATGGCGAAACGGTCGCTGCTTCCCTGGGGCGAGACCTCCCAGATCTGGCTCTGCGATCCGACCGCGATCATGTTGTGCAGTTGATAATCATCAATCGCATTTGTTTCTGTGGTAGACACGTTGCTTCTCTCGTGGGTGTTAGAGATCAAAATAAAGGCGTCGTCGCCGCTCAGAACCCGGGACTGGCCGTGGACGCCGGGGCTCTGACGGATGGTCTCGATTTGTTTTGCGCCGCCCGCTCCGGCTCGGGCGTCGCGCCGACGTAAGGACGCAACTGCGTGCCGTCGGTCAGTTCGACGGAGGTTTCGAGAATCAATTCGTCCTTCTCTTGCAACGGGCCGCTGATGAAGACCCGTTCGGGACCGACGGAACCTAAAATCTGCACGGAAACGTCGCGGATCGCCAGATCGCGGAGAACCTGAACTTTCCGTTCGCCCGATTCTTTATCGTTGAGGATGCCGCGGGTCGGAACTTCGGTCACGACGTGACGTGGAATCAACGGCGGGAATACGCTCTGTCCGACAAAATACGGGCTCTTCCCGTCGCGCGACGAATTCTCGACCACCAGCACCAGCGAGGTGACGGAGTTCGCCAGATCGCGGAGCTTGGAAAAGCGATCGGCCAGGGGCTTCAGCGACTCGATCGTCGCGTCGACCATCTTGTCTTCGACTCTCAACGGCACTTTCGTGTTCGGCGCGATCTCCGCGGTCCGCTCCCAGGGGACTTCGACTTTCAATCGAGACGTGTCGGCCAGCGTCAGCAGGCGGTCCCCTGCCCTCACGAATTGGCCGGGGACGACGTGCACATCCAACACTTCGCCTCCGAACGGCGCGCGGACGATCGTGAGATCGGATCTTTGTTTCGCGATTTCGAGGTCGGCGTTGGCGAGTTCGAGTTCGGCTTGTGCCAGTTCCAGCGAGTTGGCGTCGCCGTTCGACTCCGCCGCTTTCAATTTCACCTGCGCAATTTTCTGCGCGACCTTCGCACGGTCGAGCTGCAGTTTCGTCAGCCGGTCATCAAACCGCATCAGCTCGAACTGCGGTTCGACGCGATCGTTGACCTTCATGTGCACGGCGATCATGAAACCGTCCTGCGGGGCGATCACGTCGAGCGTGCGGTACGGTTCGAGATGAAACCCGATTCGATACGTTCGGGGATCAATCAGCGAAATGGCTTCGCGGCGGACGATGACGCGGTCTCCGGAGAGCGTTGTCGCCGTTTCCCCCTGCACTGCCGACGCCGCGTTGGCTGGAGGGGTGAAAGGGGGAGCGATCGGTTGAAGTGCGGGCGCTTGGGGCGCCGCGGGCGGGGGACCTTTCCCCTGCGCAAGAATCGAATGACCGGTCAGCCCCGCGGCGGTCATCATCACGACTGCGACGAGCCATGCCCGTCCTTGTTGGCGAAAGAGCACCGATACGGCGGAAGGTCTCAATTCATCCGACTGTCGAACGCGTGCTCGACGGGGACTCGTTCTGGCGTACGATCTGGAACGGACCATGTTTTTCCTCGTAGACGATCGACCCGAAGCGTGATCGGCTCGATGCTTTATCGGTATCAATTTTGGGGTTGGGCTTCTGTCTTCGCGGGTGCCGGCAGCGTATTGCTGATTCCGCAAACGCCGAACGCCGCTTGTTCAGGTTCGAACGGACACCTCGAATTATACGAAATTATGCGGGGTGTGGCGATACGTTCTCGTGGCAGAATGCCTGAAATCGCCGGATTCGAACGGCAACGTCTTCCGTCATCAGGTTAAGAGGCGGTTTAACGAGTGTCAATGTGTAGCTGCCGTGAGAGGAATTCCAAGCGGCCGACGTATGCCGCTGCGGCGAATCGACGGCCGTGATCTTGTATCCCCTCAGTAAATGTGGGAAGATAAAGTCTTGCGTTCAACCGGATATTTTACGTCGAAACCGGCACTCCCTGCGTCGATCGAAAGCGGTCCCTCAGACCGGGGTGACCGGGTTTCCACAGCAACCAACATCTCGAGGAGAATCTTTGTGACTCCCCTGCTCTGTCAGATACTTTTAGCGTCGAATCTGTTTTTGGCCGATGCCCCGACCGCAGTCATGCAGCTTCGTTACAGCGGCAGCTTGTTTCAAGTGAACCAGGGGGAAGAGGGAGACGCGGTGAAACGCTTCACCCTGTTCTGCCTGTTAATGCCGCGCGAAGCAGGCGGAACGGAACTCGTCTACATGATCGACGAGCGCGGAGGGGGAGGCTGGTCGTGGCCGGAACGGTACGGTTTTGTGCCGGTGAATCCCAACGCCGAAGTCCCCGCGACGAAGTCCCTTCAGATTCTTCAGGATCACGACGGTACGAAGTATCCGTTAAACCTTCCGCTGCCGTTGTTCGAAGACTTCCTCAAGGTCAAGGACGAAGCGAAATGGGTGACGGGGAAATTCGAATATGAAGTGCAAGGTCAAGAGACCGTGAAGGACCGCGAATGTTGGGTGATCGAAGGATCGACGAACTTCGGCAAAGCGAAAACGCTCGCCGTCGCCGCCGAGACCGGCATCGTCGTCGCCCTGAAGCAGAAGATTTTCATGGGACAGGGAGATCAGTTCACGCTGCTGATGGATTTGGAATCGGCGGAACCGGTCTCGGCGGAGGATTTAACGCGGTTTGAGGCTCCGCTGAAAACACTGCGCAAAATTCAGGACGATCTCAACCGTCCCGCGGAAAGTCTCGAACCCGATTTGACCAAAGATCAACTGGCGGCCGCCGAGCCTTTGTTGTCGCAGCTCGAAACCGAAGCCGACGAGACTCCCTTCAGCCGATTGGCCAGCGTCATCAGCCGGGACGTCAAATCGCAATTGCGCCGGGCGGGTGACGTCTCCGAACTCGAGAAAAAATTCATCGGGCGACAGGCCGCCGATTTCATGCTCTCGACCATCGATCGCAAAACGCTGAAAACGGACGAACTGGCCGACAAAACGATCGTGCTGCATTTCTGGGAATATCAGGGAGAACCGCTGATCGAACCGTACGGACAGGTGGGATATCTCGATTACCTCAACAGCCGGCGGAGCAAACTCGGCACGCAGGTGATCGGCGTCGCCGTCGATCCCCGTTTTGGAAACGATCAGCGCGGGGACGCGATCCGATCGGTCCGCAAGCTGCAGTCGTTCATGAATTTGAGCTATCCGATCGCCATGGACGACGGCAAATTGCTCGAACAGTTCGGCGACCCGCGGCAATCGGGCGCCAAGCTCCCTTTATGGATCGTCATCGCTCCCGGCGGCAAGATTTTGCATTATCACGTCGGCTATTATTCGATTAACCCCGACGAAGGACTGCGGACGCTGGACGAGGCCGTCGTCGACGCCATCAAGTCGAAGCGCGGCGAGGAGAAGAAATCGCCGGAGTAGTTTGGTCGAGAGACAAGAGGCAAGAGCCGGAATTACGTCATCGATGCAGGGGAGTTCGCGTGAAATACATCGCAGACTCCCCTGCTCTATTTTTGACACAATCGCGATGGATTGAAACGTTATTCGTCTTCTTCCTCTTTGTCGTCGGTAACGGTCGCGGCGTCGTCAGCAGGTGCATCGTTCGACGTCGCTTCATCATTCGGTTCGCTGCTGTCGCCCTCTTCGGCCGGAGTTTCATCGGTCGTGGCGGCATCTTCGGCGGGGTCGTCCGTATTCGCCGCGTCGTCACCGGCCGGTGCCTCGTCCGTCGATTCTTCATCCATTGCTTTTTCATCCATTGCTTCTTCGCTGGTCGATTCGCCCGAGTCGGGGACACTCGATTCTTTGGATTCATCGGAACTCGCGGGGGGCGCCGTTGACGTCGGTTCCTTGGCGCATCCCGCCAAAAACGCCAGACAGAGCATGCCGATTCCCAATCCATTCCAGAATAAACGCGTCATTACAATTCTCCTTGTTCGTTGGCGGACGTGCAAAAATAGTGCCTTCAGCCTCTCGCCCCGCGATCCCGCCGATGGGCGACCGATCATTACGATCCGGCATTAGCCGGTTTTATTCCCCGGAAGCGGGGATATCTCCCGATTCTCAGGGCGAAAAACCTTCAGAAAATGAATGTCACATGGCGAAACGGCGGACGTCGCCTCGCCTCGCCATCGATCGAATTCTCCGATTTCGATTGCTATTCTGACCGGTGGCGGTTTACGCTGAAGCCGTAGAACCCGTAGCGGATCTCCAGCGGGCCGGGAATTTGCGAATTTCGACCGCGAACGGGGAATAAATCCCGCATCGGGCGGATCGTATTTGACAGGAACAACCATGGACGAAGGTGTGAGAACTCCGAACAACCTGGTGGAGTTGGTCGAGCAGTATTCGGCACTGCTGTATCGGTACGCCTATCGGCTGACCGGCTCGACCGCCGAAGCAGAGGACTTGACGCAGCAGACGTTTCTGTCGGCTCACGCCAAGTTCTCACAGCTTCGAAATACGGAACATGCCAAGTCGTGGTTGTGTACGATTCTGCGAAATGCCTATTTGAAGAGCCGCCGCTCGGCTTCGGGACGGCCATTCCTGCTGGGGGATCAGCATCGGGAACTGGCGGCCGAAACCATTCCCGAGGGGCCGTTCGATTCGGAAGAAGTTCAGCAGGCGCTCGACGAATTGCCGGACGACTTCAAGATTCCGCTGGTGATGTTTTATTTTCAGGACATGAGTTATCGAGAGATCGCCGAAGAGTTGGAGATTCCGGTCGGCACGGTGATGAGTCGGCTGGCACGCGCCAAATCGTCGGTGCGGATAACTCTCGAACAACGGCTGGTGCAGTACACCGGAGAAAAATCTCCCCGCGGAACCTGACGGGAATGCAAGGGCCATGATGAAACAGGGCGCCGGCCAAGGCCGCGTGACACGATGACAGGCTGGGAAGGGTACACAATGGATTGTCGAGAAGCACAACGCATTCTGGATGCAGCACAAGCCGATGCGCGGGATCTGTGGGAACCCGAGGTCGCCCCGGCGGCGGTCCATCTCAAGACCTGCCGCGACTGTCAGCTCTCTCTGCGGAAGAAGAACAGATTCGATCACGCCTTCGGCGTCGCCGTGCGCGACGTCGCCGTTCCCGCCGGATTGAAACAACGCATGCTCGCCGCCATCGCGGCGGATTCGCCGGGCGGCAGTTCATCTCATTCTTTCGGTGACGAGCCGGTCGAATCCAAAGCCGAATCGCTCGTCGCGTTGAAGGAAGAAACCCCCGTCGTGGAAACCAGTGCGGTGCAAGACTCGATCGCGTCGCCGACGATGCGTGTTCGCCGTCGGCGTTTCGGCTGGATCAGCACGGCGGCCTTGATGCTGCTGGCGGCACTCGGCGCCTTCTGGTTCTGGCCGGCGGGGGGAGAGCCGGTCGCGCTCGATGAATTGCTCTCCGGTTTTGCCGTGCAGGGCCAATATCAGACCCCCTTCGATGAAAACTTCGCGGTGAAACTGCCGGCCGAAGGCTGGGACTCCAAGCGATTGAAAATTGACGGCCCGTTCGGTTACGCCACGGCGAATGCACGGCAAGATCAAGCCGCCGTTTATCGTTTTCAGCTTGCGTCTCGTCGTCAGCCGTTGCAGGGGAAACTGGTGGTCATTCCCCTCTCGCGAGTCGCGAATCCTCCGCGGACGTCGACGATTTTCGAAGTGACGGCGGAATCGTCTTCCGACGGCAGCTATTCGCACGCGGCATGGACGGAGGGCGAATTCGTCTTCGTCTGCTACGTCGACGGTCACGCCGGGAAATTTTCAGCCCTGCAACAAGCGCTGGCCCCGCGGTTGGGATAACCGTCCTCGTTCCCTACCGTCCAGTCCTCGTTCCCAAGATCCTGCTTGGAAACGCAAATCTTTGCAGCTCCGCTGCGTCTTCTTTCTCCCTCTCCCGGAGGCTGCACTTTACGAGATCAGCCGGTGAGAGAGGTCAGTAATTTCAGTAACTT
>JBBECD010000174.1:0-17815 GCA_040881995.1 Planctomycetaceae bacterium | reverse complement strand
AGAGCATCGGTCTACGGAACCGAAGGTTGCAGGTTCGAGCCCTGCGGGGTGTACTTTTAGGCCGTCTTCGGACGGCTTTTTTTGTGCGCCGAATTGGTGAAAGTTTTTTGCTGTAAAGGGATTTATGCCATTGTCGTCGTCTCTGGCTGCTTAGAGCGGATAGCGAGGTGGGGCTAGTGTTGGGGCAATTTTTTTAAAAGGTTTCCCCATGAAAACTCACCGGCACGATTTACTCCAACTGGATCAGCGGGGGAGAATACGTCCGCATGTTGAAAATCGTCCCGATGGTAAAAAAGCACGCATCGGACTTGCCGAAATGGAGCGGCGTTTGGGCTGATTCATTCGCTGTATGAACGACTGCGCGATCGATCAAAACGTGACCGCTGGGATGCTATCCGCCAGCAGAAAAGTTACCAATGGGAGCGACAGGCATGACAGGGTTAACGGCGAGCGGGTGTGGGGCCGATTAACAACGACTGATTGGAATTCTTACTCATTTCGAGTATTTTCCAAGGGTGGATCGAGATGACCAGTCGTCGATGACGGATCAGCCATAGAAACTGAAGGAGCGGCAAACGTGCGTTTATCTGAGAACAAGATTAAAGAAGCCATTTTCGACAGCGACGTGGAGATTCGCCAGCGGGCGATAAGCTACTTTGCTAAGTCGCATTCCACGGACCAGTCCGTCATGCCGCTGGTTATCAATGCCGTGGAGACATTCGGCAAAGAGGATGCGTACCACCTGATCGGATTGTCGAGGGATTTGGTCCAAACCGATGAGACGATCGCCTGGATTATCAACGAATTGAATGACGGACAAAGTGACCAATACGAGAATTACACCTACAATCTTTCGATGGTATTGGTGGAAGCCGATCCTGCTCTGCTGCTGCCCAAAGAGTCGGAGATATTGGAGTCCCAACATTTTCTGCCCGACCTGCGTGCGTCCTTCTCCGAGCGGTTGCAGATGCTTTCCTGGGACGAGGCGACGTGTTGGCAAAAGTTGGAGGACTTCTGCGAGGAAAACAAAGACAAGCAGTACATCAACGAAGTCAACGTGGGTTATGGCAGGCAGATTGTGGAAGCCCTCGCTCGTTTTGGGGATGAATGTGAGGAGAAGGTCCACGCAATTCTGAGCCAGAGCGTTGAAGAGCATCGAGACGCTGCCATGGGCTGGATGGAACCATTGGTTGTGCGGTTGGCCGGAGAGATGCAACTAGAGTCGACACTGTCATTGATCATCGCCAAACTCATCTCCGATCGTGGCGATCTGCTCAATGAGGAATGCAGTGAGGCCCTCACTCGCATCGGAACGCCGGCTGTGGTCGAAGCGGTTGCCGAGGCTTATCCTGATGCCCCTCGCCATTTTCGCATTTATGCCACTGAACCGCTGGAGAAAATCCACTCTGACTTGGCCGTTGAGACGTGTCTGCATCTGTTGCGGCAGGAGAAGGACGAGGGAATTCAAATAATCCTCGCAAACGCCTTGTTATCTCAATTTGCCCACGAAGGAATCGAAGAAGCACGAAATCTACTCGTGGGACGTGAACTCGATTTTGAGAGCCGAGGGTTGCGGAATTATTTGTTGGAAACCTGCACCTTGATGGGAGAACGATTTCCAGAGTACGACGGGTGGGTGGCAGCCGAGAAGTCCGAGAAGGAAGAACATTGGAGACGGGTCAAAGAGCTTGAGGGCGATCCCGCCGGACTCATTCGGTTCGCACTCGAAAAGTTGGTCGGGAAGAAATTAGCAGATCCCCCCAAGACCAAGCTGGCCTTTCCCGTTGCGACTCGCCAGAGTATTGCTCCCCAGTTCGAGAGCAAGCGGAAGGTCGGGAGAAATGAACGTTGTCCCTGTGGGAGCGGAAAGAAGTTCAAGCAGTGCTGTCTGCAAAAAGAGGATCGGTAGAACCCGAGATCGAATTTCTTGAGGGAAATCATGCCGGACGTCCTGCTGGATTTTGAACCATCCGAACATCAGCACCTGGGCAAGCAGGCGGTTGCACTGCTCAAGGAATGGTTCGGTGGCTCCATGCTAAGATTCACGGATGATCGTGGCTCGAACGCGGTGGGCGTCTTTTGTCGGGAGGGGATCGGAATGGTGCTTGATAGCGCAAATCGTAACGACGCCGGCGATCCACGGGTGTACTTTGCCGCCGAGCGGACGTTGTTGGCTTGGGTGCGAACCGGACTGGCGCTGATGGGATTCGGGTTCGTCGTGGCTCGATTTGGGCTGTTTCTCCGGGAAGTCGCCGCCGTCAACGCGGCTCTGCCGCCTCGGCAGCAGAGCTTTTCCCTGTGGATCGGCACAACGCTGGTTGTGCTCGGTGTGGCCGTGAATTTGGGCGCCGCTTTCAGGCACTGGCACACGGTTCAGCGTTTGGAGAAAGGTCTGCCGCTCCGTTTCCATCCGGTATCGTTGGGGGTAATTGCGGCCGTGATGCTGGGGCTGTTCGGATTGCTGTTGGCGGGATATCTCCATTTTTGGACCGCGTAGCGACCGGGATGCCGTTTTCGGTTTCTCCCACGTGCGGCGTTGGGCAAAAGGACTTTACTTCAACCGTCTGCCAGCGGCCTTTAATACCTCTTCTAATTCTTCGATCAGCGGAAACTGTGCGGGGTTGATTTTCCGTTTCGCCGCTGCGATATCGAAGAATTCCGCACGGTCGATCTCGGGAAATTCCGCCCGTCTTCCCGACCGTGGCGGCCACTCCATCGTAAACAGGCTGCTGACGATGGCGGTCGGATCGCACTCCCCCTCGAACGCCCAGGCATGCACAATCTTGCCCCCCTTTTGCTTGACCGGCGTCAGCGCGACGAACGGACCGGTCGGCGCCACACCGAGTTCTTCGCCGAATTCCCGTTTGGCGGCGTTCAGAAAATCCTCGTCCGGTTCGATCTCACCCTTAGGAATCGACCAGGCCCCGTCGTCCTTGTTTTTAAAAAGCGGGCCGCCGGGATGGACCAGAAGAACCTGCAACGCCCCGTCGTGAAGGCGATACATCAGCAGTCCGGCGCTGACTCGGGACATGATCTCGGACCTCGTCACTTCGAAAAGTACCGAACCGACCCTGCGCAGATCTGATTCCACTCCCGGCTTCCACGCACCGGCGCAGGCTGCGTGCAGACCGCTTTCACCGATCCGTCACGAACTCGTCGAGCGGATAATTCTTTCCCTCGAATTGAACAACGTCCCCTTTCACCAGCTTTCGGCGTCGCCTGGTTTCCAGTTCACCGTTCACCAACACCTCCCCGCCCTGGATCAACAGTTTGGCCTGTCCGCCACTGCCGGCGATGCCGATGAGTTTAAGAAACTGATCGAGCCGCAATGCGTCGCGTTCGGAGCGTGGTTCTTCGGACATGAGTTACGGCATCGCCTTGCCGATCTCTTCGACCGTGGCCAGTGCGGACTTAGCCTCTTCCATACCGCCGGCGACCTTTAACAATTCGACGGCGGCATTGATGACTTGAAGCCCGTTCTTGACGTTGTTGCCTCCCCCCAGTTTGCTGTTCCGTCCGACTTGTTGAATGCCGCGCCTCGCTTTGCGCACGGCTTTGGACGTTTTGCGCATGCCGCTTTTGATCGTGCTGACATACTGCGGATTCACGTCGACGCCGTTGGCCTTCAAGAGCTCGGCGATTTCGGTGGGAGTCTTGCCTCGATTGGCTCTGAGGGCGTCACGAATTGCTTGCGACTTATTGATTTCGTCATTCGACCTTGCCATTGATAGTCTCCTATTGGTTTCGTTTTATAGTAGCCACAGCCGGCATTATAACAAAAACCCCCACGGAAATTCATCCGTGGGGGGGAGTATTTCTCATACGCGATAGAGACGGTATGGCAATTACTCAGTCATATCTTCGTCATCGTCTTCTTCTAATTCGTCGTCATCCTCGTCATCGTCCAGGTCATCCAGGTCGTCATCTTCATCGACGTCCTCGTCTTCGAGGTCGTCGTCCTCTTCTTCCAGTTCATCGATATCGTCGTCCTCGTCGTCGTCCAATTCATCTTCATCTTCGATTTCGTCTTCTTCAAAATCATCGTCGATTTGGCCGTTATTCATCATGATGGCATCTCCGCTTTTCAGTTGTTTCGGGGGTTCGACGGTTTATTGGCCCTCGGATTGTATAGCGATGCATGGTAAAGTCAAGCAGTAACGGCCTGCTGCACGCCTGAGCCCTCAAAGTGAGCCCGGTTCCCGTCGAACTCCGCCTGGCCGGCACGATCGACCACCGCCTGCCCGCGGTGCCGACCGCCACAATACAGTGGTGTCCTAACTTGGGTGGCACGTCCCAGAGTCTTCGACGGGCGTGTCGATTGCTGAAGAAAACCACGCCCTTCGCACGGTATTGCATCCGAACAGCCGCTCATGGACGTGCCACCCGCTGAACTCTTCCAAATTAGGACACCACCTCCAATACGGCCGACTCTGCGCTCCGCACGCAGTGGCTGCTGTTGCAGCGGAAGAAGGCAGAGTAACGGGGGGGCGGTCACGAATAGACATCCCTACGAAGCGCCACGCGTACCACCATCACGATCAGGACGTCGTCTTGAATGGTGTAGATGACGCGATAGTCCCCGACGCGAATCCGCCACAATTCGTCGTCCCCTTTCAGCTTTAAACATCCGCGCGGCCGCGGATTGCTCCGCAGTTTTTCGAGGGCTGCGACGATACGCCCACGAACCCGCGCGGAAAGCCGGTCCATTTCCTTTTCCGCCGACGATTTAATGATGAGGTCATACATGGCCGTCTAAAGTCCATGCTTTTTCTTGTAGTCTTCCAGCGAGATTCCCCCTTTCTCCTTCATCGCCTTGCGGGCCGCCTTGATGTCGGCTTCGTCTTCGATGCGCTGCAGCAGTTCCAGATCCTCCATCGATACCAGTGCCGCTACCCCTTTGCCCCGGCGTTCCAGTACGATACGCTCGCCGGCATAAGCCACGCGGTTCAAGGCGTCGGCCAGATTATTACGGACGTCCACGACCTTCATGATGGGTTCTCCTGTCAAATGTGCCCTTCTTGTACATGATAGCGTTTAAGTACAGGACCGCCAAGAGGAATTTATAGCCTCCGGAACAAGAAACGTCTTCCTCGCCGCCCCCGTGCCGAATCGCAGACGCGACAGGCGACTTCGTCCGCCTCATTGACGCTGCAATTCGAGCAGTCCGCATAACCCACACCCGGCGGCACCCCCGGCGCTGATAAATTCGCATACCGGGACTGCCCCCCGCATCCGGAAACAAAGCTATGCTTCACTCCGTGGAGCGGGCCGTGGTTCGGCCGTTCCGTCACGCTCTCGGTGCGTCGCCAAAGAGTTCTTGTAATGAAATTGGCGGACATCGGTGGGTACTTCATGTCATCTTGCGGGGAGTGTATTATGAGAACAAAAACGGCGATGGGCTTGGCTGTCATTCTGTTGATCGGCGCGAATGCGGTCAAAGGGGACGACATGTTGCAAGGCGCCTGGATCCTTAAAGCGGGGGAAGCCGACGGCAAGGCGCTCACCGAGAAGCAGATCGAAGAGGGGAAACTGTTGATTGAAGGAGATCATTACCGCGTCACTCTGGACGGCGGCGAAACGATTACAGGCGTGCAAAAACTCGACTCGACCTCGGCGATCAAAATGATCGACATCATGGACGACACCGGCCGGCACAAAGGTCACATGTGCCTCGGCATTTACGAACTCAAGGGAGACGAGTTCCGCGTCGCCTTCGCCCCGCCCGGAAAAGAACGACCGACGAAATTCGTCACCGCGCCCGACAGCGGCTATTGGGCTCACACCTGGAAACGCATCAAGAAGTAAGCGACGGCCCCGGCGACCGGGGAGACAGCCGGTTGAAAAATAAGCGATTGCAGTTCTGTCGACAACACGGGCGGCTCGTCCGCCCGTGTTTTTTCTCTGTTCCCGACAACTGAAAACCATCGCGTACAAAACGTTCGTCGGTGGCACTCGGCGCCGCACTTTTATCCCGGCCCTTTGGTACTCTGTTTTTACCCCGCCGGTTTCATTGCGATGACGACGTCCGGAATTGAGCACACCTCCCTCACCACGTCCGCCGCGCCCGGACGCCGGCCAATAGCAGCGTTCCTGCCGTCAGCAGCATCAGCGTTGACGGCTCGGGGACGACCGGCTGCCCTTCCACCGAAACGTGCAGATAATAGGACTGGCCGGTTTCGGGCGCGTTGCCCGTGAACCCGCCCACGTCCGGGCCGGCGCTCGCTCGCGCCACGCCGACGATGTACGTCCCCTCGTCCAGAAGATACAGCGCGTGCAGCGAGTCGAGGTCCGAGATGCTGCCCCCTGCACCCCCCATCGCATCGTAGTCGTCGTTGTGCCCCAACAGCGTGCCGTCTTCGAACCAGATCGCCAGATGCGAGTCGAAGCCGGACGTCGTGAAATCGATGTCGAAAATCGCGTACCTCGGCAACGAACCGGCGACCGAAAACGAGTAATAATCGTACGTGCCGTCGCCGCTGCCGAGGATTGTGACGTGGGGAATGGTCGTTGACGTGTTCGTCACGAAGTCGCCGTTGCCGATGTCGAGTCGGAAGTCGAGGGTGAAATTCCCGTCGATGTTCTGAGCGGCGGCGAGCGAATTGTTGGCCTCGACTTCGGCAATCACCCCGGCGTCGCACGCCTCCGTGAGCAACGCCCCGAGCAAAGTTCCCAGCAGCAGTGAAACCGCGAATCGCATGGCACACCAGCCTTTCACATAAAAGACATCCGGCACCGACAGACCGGCCAGAGTCATTCACCCCAGCCCCCCTCCGCAACTACGCCGAATTCAGTCTACCATTGCACGATCCGCGAACACAAGCACCTGTTTCAAATTTCGCCATTGGTTCTAACCCTGACCGGTCATTGCGCACCGAATGACGCCGCGGCTGGGTGGCTGCGGTCGAGTCTTCGAGCCGCCAGTTTCTGCGAAGAGCGTGTGATCTGACTGCGCTGGGGGGCTCGCAGAGCCTCGACCCCAGCCACCCCGTCGCAACGTCGGAGCATCATCGACCTCCGCCCGATCATTGCCATCCCCAGAAATGCGACTACAATACACTCAATCCACCGTAACTCCGTGGAATCAATCATGCTGCGCCCGCTACCTCAACGATGACCCCCAACGAAAAATTCCCGCCGTGACTGTACTTGTCCCCGGTTCCCTCACTTCCTCCGCTGCGAAAATGCTCGTGGATCGGCTGCGCGTGATTGTCGGCGACGACGGGCTGTTGTTCGATCCGACGGAACTGCTCGTGTATGAGTGCGACGGGTATGTGATCGAGAAGCAGGTGCCCGACGTCGTCGTGTTTCCCACGTCGACCGAGCAGGTGGTGGCGATCGTCAAGCTGTGCAACGAGATGGACGTGCCGTTCATTCCGCGGGGGGCGGGGACGAGCCTGGCGGGAGGGTGTCTGCCGATCGGGGGCGGGGTGATGATCGCCCTCACGCGGATGAAGCGAATCCTCGAAGTCAATCTCCGCGACCGCTACGCCGTCGTCGAGCCGGGGCTGGTGAATGTGCACCTCACGCAGCATCTGAAAGGGACCGGGTTTCACTACGCTCCCGACCCGTCGAGTCAGGGGGCTTGCACCATCGGCGGCAACGTGGCGACGAACTCCGGCGGGCCGCATACGCTCAAATACGGCGTGACGGTCAATCACGTCATCGGCGCCGAAGTCGTGCTCCCTGATGCAACCGTCGTGCAACTGGGGGGGAAAGTCGATGACATTCCCGGTTACGATCTCACGGGGTTATTCGTCGGCAGCGAAGGGACGTTCGGCGTCTGCACGAAAGTGACGGTGAAACTCAGCCGCGACCCGACGGCCTATCGCACGATGCTGGGCATCTTCAATACGGTGAACGAAGCGACGAGCGCCATCAGCGCAATCATCGGCGCGGGGATTGTGCCGGCGGCGCTGGAGATGATGGATCAGGGCATCGTCGAAGCGGTCGAGGCGGCGTTTCATTTCGGGTTTCCGCTCGACGCCGGGGCGGTGCTATTGATCGAAGTCGACGGGCTGGAAGTCGCCGTCGATGAAGAGGCGAGCCGCATCAAGGAATTGTGCAGCGAGAACGGGGCGCGGGAAGTCCGCTCGGCGAACACCCAGAAAGAACGGCTGCTGTTGTGGAAATGCCGCAAGCAGGCGTTCGGTGCGATCGGGCGGCTGAGCCCGAGTTACTGCACGCAGGACGGCGTCGTGCCCCGGACGAAGTTGCCCGAGATTATGGATTTCATCGTCGAGGTGAGCGCCCGGCATCAGATTCGAATCGTGAATGTGTTTCACGCCGGGGATGGGAACATCCACCCGATCTTGTTGTTCGATGAACGGAACAAAGAGCAGGTCGCCCGCGTGCTGGCCGCGAGCGACGAGATTCTCGATAAGTGCATCGAACTCGGCGGCAGCGTCACCGGCGAACACGGCATCGGGGTCGAGAAGATCAGTTTTATGGAGAAGCTTTTTACCCAAGAAACGCTGGACGTGATGGACCGCGTGCGGACGGTGTTCAACCCCGACGGCCGGTGCAGTCCGCAGAAAATGCTGCCGACCGCGGGAGCCTGCGGGATGGAACATATCGAGCGGAGCCACCCGGGGAAGAGGGCATCGTCTTGACGATGCCAATGACGAATGACGAAATCCGAATGTCGAATCAATGCCGAAACCCAAAGTCCGAATGATGAAGGGGTTCGATGCCTTTACTAGCCCGAATCGCAAGCGAGGGATGCCTTTTATTTCGTCATTTGGACATTCGACATTTTTGAAAACCACAAATGACTCTAAGCGTGCTCGAAACCTCTGAAGAATTTGCACCCGCGACGGCGGCGGAGTTGGAACGGTTTCTGGGCGAGAATGCTCAGAACTTGAAGAAGCCCGTTTATCCGGTCGGCGGGCGGACGGCGCTGCATTACGGCTATCCGCTGCGCGAGCCCGGTGTGGTCGTCGCGACGGCGGGGTTGTCGCGCGTCATCGATTACCCGGCTCGCGACATGACGGTCACGGTCGAGGCGGGGATGCGGATGGAGCAGTTAAACGAACTGCTCGGCCAGGAACGCCAGCGGTTGCCGATCGACATCCCGCAGTTGCATCGGGCGACGCTCGGGGGAGTGCTCGCCACGAATACGAGCGGTCCGCGGCGTTACGGTTACGGCACGCTGCGCGACTATGTTATAGGAATCTCGGCGATCGACGGCCGCGGGAATATGTTTCATGCGGGAGGGAGAGTCGTCAAGAATGTCGCCGGCTATGATCTCTGTAAATTGATGATCGGTTCGTTGGGAACGCTCGCGGTCGTCACGCAGGTGACGTTGAAGTTACGCCCCACGCCGGAGACGTCGGCGTGGTTGTGGTGTTCGTATCCGAGCTGGTCGCAACTCGACGCGGCGCTCGAACGGTTGACGACGACGCAAACCCGGCCGGTCGCGCTCGTGGCCCTTAATGCTCGCGCAGCTCAGCAGATTGTCGGTGAAATTCACGTGAGCGCAGCGGCGGAATCGCCCACGCTGGCCATCGCGCTGGAAGGAACTCAAAAAGAGACCTCGTGGCAATTGAATTGCCTGAAAAACGAACTGTCACAGACCGGTCCGACCGAAATGCACGACATTCCTTCTGACCACGTTGACGCCGTCTGGACGGCGTTTACGGAGTATCCGGCCGTCACCGATGAGCCGCTGACGTTTCGTGCAAACGTATTGCCGTCGCGAGCCGTCGGTTTTATGGAGCAGGCGGACGCCGCGGGGATCTCCGTCATGTCGCATGCGGGGAACGGGATTGTCATCGGCCATTTTCCCGACGACTGGATCAACTTTGACAAGTTGCAGCCGGCACTTGGCCGGCTGTCGCACCTGGCGCAGGAGTGCGGCGGCAATCTCGTCGTGCTGCAGTGTCCGGACGAATGGAAACCGAAGCTGTCGCTGTGGGGCCAGCCCGAGTCGGGTTTTTCCCTCATGCAGAAGTTGAAATCGGCGTTCGACCCCGATGGATTACTGAATCCTCATCGGTTCTTCGCCGCGACTTAATACGTCTCTCGCTATAACGATTAGATAGGATTCGATGGCCATGACCATCGTTAAGGATAATCAGCTCGTGAATCAGTCGACTGAGTTACCGATCGTAATGTCTCACCCGCCCGGCGGCGAACGCCCGGTCGGTTCGGACATCGTCTACGATCGTTTTTTGGATTGCGTGCACTGCGGATTGTGCACCGCCGCCTGCCCGACGTATCTCGAAACCGGCAACGAAAACGACAGCCCGCGCGGCCGCATCTATTTGATGCGAGCCGTCGTGGATGGCAAGCTCGATCTCACGCCGACGGTCGAACGGCATCTCGATTTGTGCCTCGATTGCCGCAGTTGCGAGACGGCGTGCCCCTCGGGCGTGCAGTATGGCCGGTTAATCGAACCGTTTCGCGTCGAGATGCAGCAACGCCGTAATGGTTTGCCGGCGACGGCGAATTCATCGGCGACGCCTCGCTGGTTTCGCGAATGGATTTTGTACGGCATCTTTCCGTATCCCGGCCGCATGCGGCTGACGCTCTGGCCAGCGCGGGTGATGCAATGGCTGAAACTCGACACGTTCGCGGAATCGACCGGACTCATCAAACTCTTGCCGAAGTCGTTGCAACGAATGCAATCGCTGCTGCCGCGACTGAGGATGACGCCTCGTGCGCTTCCCGCGTTTTTACCCGCGAAAGGACCGAAGCGGGCGAAGGTCGCGCTGTTCACCGGCTGCGTGGCCGATGCCATGTTCCGTCACGTGCATTGGGCGACGGCTCGGGTGCTGCAAGCGAACGGTTGTGATGTGATTGTGCCGCGAAGCCAGGTCTGTTGCGGGGCGATCCATTATCATAGCGGTTCGGGCGAGCCGGCTTTGCAACTCGCCGAGAGCAATGTCGCAGCGTTCGCCCGCGACGACGTCGACGCCGTGCTCGTCAACGTCGCCGGTTGCGGGTCGATGCTCAAAGATTACGGGCACATGTCGCACGAACTCAAGCCGCAGGACAAAGCCCGCTACGATCGTCTCTCAAAGTTTGCCGGCAAGATTAAAGACGTCTCGCAGTTTCTCGCTGAGTTGGGACTCGTCACACCAAAGGGACAGATCCCCTTCAAAGCGACGTATCACGACGCCTGCCACCTCGCGCATGCCCAGAAAGTCCGCGAGCAGCCGCGCGATTTGCTGGCACAGGTTCCGGGACTCGAACTCGTGCCGCTGGCCGAATCGGACATCTGTTGCGGCGCCGCGGGGAGTTACAATCTCACCGAGCCCGAGATGTCCGACCGTCTCTCGCAACGCAAACTCAACCACATCATCGATACCGGTGCCGAGATCCTCGTCAGCGCCAACGCCGGCTGCACGCTGCAGATTCAAGCCGCCCTCAGCCGCGCCGGTAGAAACGTCTGGGTCGCGCACCCCATGGAAATTCTCGATTACAGTTATCGCCAGCAACGGCCCACGTGGTAAGGCGACGGCATTGATTGATTCGGCTGTTCTATGCCTTCTCCCTCTGGGAGAAGGTGGCCGCAGGCCGGATGAGGGTGCCTTTAAAGAAAAGGATGAAGGCGGAAGGATGAGGGATGAGTCAGAGAAGACGACCGTCGCATTTTTTCTGACTCATCCTTCATCCCTCTTAATTCATCCTTCGATTAAAAGGCACCCTCACTCCGGCCCTCTCCCAGTGGGAGAGGGAGAAAGAGACGTACCATCACATGACTGATTTGCAATCAACTTCACAGCCCGTAATTCGCGGCGTGGCCTTCGACCTCGACGGCCTGCTGTTCAACACCGAAGACGTGTTCGACATGTCGGGGACCGAACTGCTCCGCCGTCGCGGCAAGCTGATGACGCACGAAATCCGCGTGAACATGATGGGCCGCCGCGCTCCCGAGGCGTTTGATTATCTCATCAAAGCGCTCGAACTCACCGAGACGATGGACGATTTGATCGCCGAGTCCGAATTGATTTTCTACGAGTATCTCGAAGTGCACCTGGCGCCGATGGCGGGGCTTTTCGAGTTGTTGGCGCACATCGAAACGTGTCAGCTTCCCAAGGGTGTCGCCTCGTCATCGCGGCGGTTGTATGTCGAGAACATTCTCAACCGCTTCGAACTTCTGCCGCGGATGCATTACCTGCTGTCGGGCGACGACGTGACGCGCGGCAAGCCCGATCCGGAAATCTATCTGATGGCGGCCGACAAATTGAAAATCGATCCTTCGGAAATGATCGTCTTCGAAGACAGCGAAGCGGGAACCAAGTCCGCCGCCGCGGCGGGGGCGTACGTCGTCTCCATCCCGCACGACCACAGCCGTCACCACGATTTTTCGAAAGCCCATTACATCGCGAGCAGCCTGCACGACCCGTTCGTATTGTCGCTGTTGTTGCCGGTGAAGTCGTAAGTCGCGGCGAGCGATCTACCACCGCATCCTCGTTCCCAAGCTCCGCTTGGGAACGCAAGGTCTTCGAAGCTCCTGCTTCGTTCTTGTCGGCACACATTACAATTGAGACGTGAGTTCAATCAGGAAATGGACCGTGACCTTCCTCCGAAGTGAGATCGACGTATAGATCCTTGAGGTGCTCGATAAGATCATCTTGCGATGTTCCCTGTGTCCAATAATCGGGATATTCTTGAAAATAGCCGATCCATGTATCATCTTCCTTCCAGATGACGACTTTTAACGAATCCATCCGTCGGCCTCATTATGTTGCACTCAATTACCTTGTGACGCGTTCGTCCCTTTCGTAACGCTTCGAGACTACCAGAATGATTGTTGTATTTATTGGAACCGCCTGTCAATCTCGAATCCACGTCAGCGAGTCGTCCGCTTCGCCGCGCTGTGCCTTCAACATCTTTGCTTTCTTCACGAGCGCCGCGAATTCGGCGCGGTATCCGTTTGAATCCATCCCGCGAGCACCGTTGACGATCTCGCTCACGTCGTCCCACCGTATGTCTCCCTTGTACTTCGAATCGCGGAGCAACATGCCGAACGCGGCGACCGCCGAGGCGAAACGAAAATCGGTCACCGCCTCATCGAACGATTTTCCCTCGTCCACCACTGCGACGTCGAACGGAATGCTCGCTGATCCTTCCGGCAACTTGTAACGCAAACGGACCGTGAACGACTCCTCCGACGCGACGGCTTGATCGTCGTCCGCCGCCGGCTGCTCCTGATATTTCGACGGTTCGACGGCAAGGTCAGGCACATCCTGGCCGACCGGAATCAATTCATAAAGCGCCGTGACCGTGTGACCCGCGCCGATTTCGCCGGCGTCTTTCGCGTCGTCCCGAAAATCCTCCGCCCGCAGCATGCGGTTTTCATAACCGATCAGCCGATAGGCGGCGACGTGCGCGGGATTGAAATCGATCTGAATTTTCACGTCCTTGGCGATCGTGATCAGCGTGCCGGTCATCTGCTCCACAAGCACTTTCTCGGCTTCCTGCAACGTATCGATGTACGCATAATTGCCGTTCCCTTTGTCGGCGAGTTTTTCCATCGTCGAATCTTTGTAGTTCCCCATGCCGAAGCCGAGCACGCTCAAAAAGACGTTCTCTCGCGCTTTTTGCTGGATGAGGTCGATGAGATCGCTTTGATTGGTCATGCCGACGTTGAAATCTCCGTCGGTGCAGAGGATGACGCGATTGACGCCCCCTTCGATGAAGTGCGACGTCGCCACGTCGTAGGCGAGTTGTATCCCCGCTCCGCCGTTGGTCGAACCGCCGGCGTTAAGGCGGTTCAGCGCATCGCGAATTTCCGACTTGCGATCGGCGGGCGTGGCATCGAGCACTAGCCCCGAACTCCCCGCATACACGACGAGCGCGACGGTATCTCGCTCGTTTAACTGTTCGACCAGCAGGTTGAGCGACGCCTTGACGTAGGGCAGCTTGTTGAAGTCGCTCATCGAACCCGAAACGTCCATCAGAAACACCAGATTCGAGCGCGGGCGTTCGGCGACGTGGATCTCCTTCCCTTTCAGTCCAATGCGGGCCAGCCGATGATCGCGACTCCACGGACACTCGGCGACGTCGACGTGCACCGCGAACGGATGCTCGCCCGTCGGCGGCCGATAATCGTACGTAAAATAATTGATGAACTCTTCGATCCGCACCGCCCCTTTCGACGGCAATTGATCCTGAGTGAGCATCCGCCGCACGTTCGCATACGACGCGGTATCGACGTCGATCGAAAATGTCGAAAGCGGCTCGCGTGCCGCGAGATGGAAATCGTTTTCGACAATGTGATCGTACGCCTCGGTGTTAAAGGCATCGCTCTCGGAGGGGATTTCCATCTTCTCAGGGGTCGACGCGCGATAGGCGTCATCCATAAGTGCCGTGGCGGAACCCGGTTCGTCGGCACGGCCGCAACCGAGACATAGAACCGTCGACAACAGAGACAGCGCAAGAAATGGGCGCAGCATGATCGCATCCTTTGGAAAAAGAGGTGAAGCGAAGCGAGCGTAGAACGCTCAACGAAAGCCCGGCGAGCACACGATCGATGACTGTGATTTAGAGACTCGAACACAACCGGTTGTGCTTGTTAAAAACGCCGGAAATTCAGCGGTAATCGCTACGCACAGAGGTTGTGTTAAGATTATTGATGAATTTGGTCGCACGGGCGTCTCTCTAATAAGATGCTCGCCGCCGCGAAAATATTCCATTCTTTTGCAGAAATCCGGTTTTCCTCGACATCGGCTCGCGGTTATGTGAATAATAAAACGATAGTCTTCTCGTCACGTGCGAGGTCAACAACAGCTTCCATGCGCATTCCCATCGTCAAAGGCGTTATCGATCGGCGAATTCTGGCGAACTATCGCGTCGATCCCGATGTGATGGCGCGGAATCTTCCGTCGCCTTTTCGTCCGAAGCTGTTTAAGGGTTATGCGATCGCCGGAATTTGCCTGATCCGGCTGACCAACATCCGGCCTCGTCTATTTCCCCTGCCGTGGGGGCTGACGTCGGAGAACGCCGCTCATCGCGTCGCCGTCGAGTGGGAGGTCGACGGTGAAACGCGAGAAGGCGTTTTCATCCCGCGGCGCGACACCGACTCGCGGCTGAATACGTGGCTGGGGGGGACGGTATTTCCGGGCGTCCATCATCATGCCCGATTCGACGTCCACGAAACAGAAGAGGCGTTGTCGGTTTCGATGCGCAGCGACGACGGCCGCGCCCGCGTGCACGTGGTGGGGAACGTCGCCGATCGGCTTCCCGCCACGTCGGTGTTTACGTCGATCGCCGAGGCGTCCGCGTTTTTCGCCTCCGGCTCGCTGGGATATTCGACCACCGACACGCCGGGGCGATACGACGGTCTCGAACTGCGCTGCGATCAATGGCAAGTCGCGCCGCTCGCCGTCGCCGAGATCGAGTCGAGCTACTTCGAAGATGAGACGCTGTTTCCTCAGGGTTCGGCCTCGTTCGATTGTGCGCTGCTGATGCGGCGTCTCGCATTGGAATGGCACGGCCGCGAAGATTTATGCTGCCCGTCTGTGGCCCCGGCGTGACTGCCTTGCGGCGATGGGGAGATGGGGAGATGGGGTGACTAATCTTGGCGACAAGCCTATCTCCCCATCTCCCTATCTGGCCCTGGCCCCTCGACCCTGGACTTGTCTCTTGACAACAACACATAGATCGTCTATACATAGACCATCATGGCACTGTCGTCAGGGAGAAAAATCATGGATTCACGCTTGCTTACCGGCACCGTCGAGATGCTCATTCTCGAAGTCATCTCCGAAGGGCCGACGTACGGGTATCAGATTGCACAGACCGTTCTCGCCCGCTCGCGCGGGTACTTCGAACTCAAAGAGGGGAGCCTGTACCCCGCGCTGCACCGGCTCGAACGGCAAAAACATCTCGCCGCCTCCTGGAGCGAAGCCGAGGGCCGCCGCCGCAAGTATTACAAACTGACCGCCGCCGGCAGCAAAGCCCTCACCGCCAAGAAGCAGGAATGGACCGCCTTCGCCAAAGGAGTGCAAGGAGTCCTCGGCCATGTGTAACAGCGCGCACGACATCGCCGGCGACCTTCCCGCCCCGCGGGATGATGAACCGCAGCATCTGCGAGAGGACATCCTCGCGGAGCTTGCGGATCATCTCGCCTGCGCGATGAACCGTGAACTGCACGCCGTGCGCGATGAAGTTCAAGCCCGAGAAAACGTGATCGAAAAGTTCGGCAACCCGGCGTCCATCGCCCGCAAACTGTGGTGGGACGCCATGAAGGAGAGAATCATGTCGCAACGTATTCTGATCGGGACGGTGGTGTTATTGGCGATTGCATGTCTCGCCGCCAGCGGGTTTGCCTGGATGGCGGTGCAGGACGGACGGGAGGTGAATCGGGTGATGCTGGAGAAACTTGCGGAAATATCAATTATGGTAGAGCGAACGCCTGAAGAAAATCGTGCGGACCCTATGGAGTGGGTGCCGGTACGATTTAAGCTTGTCCTCGACGGAACGGAAGGCCAACCCGCACAAAACTTCCGCGCGACGCTGTTGGGAAACATTTTTTCTAATGAACAGACAACCGTGGAATTAGCGAGCGGAAACGACGGTATCGTGAATTTCAACTATCTCAAACCGGGCCCTTATCGAATGACTTTCGAATCGCACTGGAATGAGATGCATAACGAATACCTGGTCGTCATGCCCGGTACGCCCATTGATAAAACAATCGTCTGCCCCTCGAAACCGATTGACGATGTTGCAATGCAATTCGAGATCGAGTGGCCCGATGACCTGTTGGACGAAGATTTGCGATTGGCATGGCATGTGAGAGTTCCGCCTCGTCGAATTGGTGGGTTCAGTTGGAACCAGGCTACGCCGTCCCAACCTAACATACATTCCGAATATTGGTTGCTGCTCCAACCAACGGGTGAGGCTGCCATTTACCCACACTTGTTGCGACTTTCGGGAGGGCAGATTCGACCGGATCCAACATCGACTAGTTACCAAGTGTTTGAACTGAAACCGGATACGGGCTTGCCATCTCACGTAATCGACGTATCGTCCTTGCCCTTTCATCAGACGATAAGTATTGCGAATCGTCCCACTCAGATCGACAAGCTTTTTATCGTAAAGCCGTCAATGGCGGCTTTGGCAAAAGACCTTAACTACAAAGAGGATTCATTCGATTCTGTCGACCAAGGTTTTCCAATAATTGCGAGGTGGCCGCAAGAGGTGGGTTCGCTGCCGAATGGTGTTTTTCTAGACAATGCGAAGAAATACGTGATGATCCCTCCGACAGCCATCGCCGACGAATCGACGGAAGCATTGACGTTCGAACCGCAACCCGGCGAGAAAAACGTCTGGACGATCGAACTCCCCGAGTCGCTCATTGCGCGCACGCGCGAGGCGCTGAAGGCGCTCGATGAGTTCAAGGCGGAACAGGCGTCGGCAGTGGAGGCGAAACGGGACGTCGAATAATTTCGCGCGATCGCCCAAGCGGAGCTGCGAAGACTTGCGTTCCCAAGCGGGAGCTTGGGAACGAGGGGAATTATCCGGAGGCCAGCTACAAAAGGCATTCTTATTGTGCCAACCCCCGCATCATCTCGATGAGCGGCGGTTGGCATGGTTGTTGTGTCGACCCCGTCGGAGTCCGGGCGTTCGCGGCTGAGCGGCTGAAGCAGTGCGCGGTTGCCGGTTATACCTTATTATTAGCCCGGATTATTCATGGCCAGGGACATCGCGCGCAGTGTGCTTCATACTAGCCCGAAGCGCAAGCGAGGGACTGCAAACGAGTTACCCTCGCTTGCGCTTCGGGCTAGTAAGAGGTCATGAATAATCCGGGTTAGCCTCATTTGCGCACGGAAATCCTGATTTTTTCAGTAACTCATTTATCCCA
>JBBECD010000173.1:0-17936 GCA_040881995.1 Planctomycetaceae bacterium | reverse complement strand
GTCGGAAATCACCAGGTCGTAATGATCGGCCGCAAGCCGGGTCATCGCTTCCAGCCCGTCGATCGCGGTATCGACCCGATACCCGTTTGCTTCGAGCAGGCTCTTTTCCAACGTGCGGGTCGTGAACGAATCGTCGACGACCAACACGCGCGGGACCGGTTGATCGAACCGTGAATCGGCACTCGTGAGCGCGAGCCTTTGTGATGCACCGCGAGCGCGTTTCGATAATTCGGCGGGATCGAAGACCAGCGAAACGCGCCCGTCATCCAAAACGACCGCGCCCTGAAAGAGGTCGTTGATCGCCGGTCCTTCGAGCTCTTGAACGAGCAGATCTTTCTCGGCGAGAAATGCATCCACCATAATGCCCAGAAGCCGCGACTGCGATTCGAGAATCGCGACGTGCAGCGTTTCGTTGGGCCGGTTGGCGCGTCCATTTTCCAGTCCGAGCGCCGTTTTCAAGCTGATGAGCGGAACGGGCCGCTCTTGAAAATAGACGACCGGTTTGCCTTCAATGGTTTCCAGCTCACTGACTTTAACTCGCAGCAACCGTCGAATTCCTTGCACGGGCAGCGCATATTTATGGTCGCCGACGGAAACGAGCAACAGGCGATGCGTCGATACCGAAATCGGAACGCACATCGAGAACTTCGTCCCCCCCGCGGCGTTTCGCGAGACCCGCACTTCTCCTTGCAGTCTTCTGACGGCGTTATGAACGACTGACAGCCCCATGCCGCGTCCGGCGTTTTCGGTGACGTGACGCGACGTCGAAAACCCCGGAAGAAAGATGAAATTGTGAATGTCTTCCGCCGACCGTTCGGCGACGTCCACTTTCGAGATCAGTCCATTTTCGACGGCGCGGCTGGCGATTTCGTCAACGTCGATGCCGCGGCCGTCGTCGTTCACTTCGATCGTCAGGCGATTCCCCGTCGTTTGGATTCGCAAGTCGATCCGGCTCATCGTCTCTTTGCCGGCCCTGGCACGCTCCTCCGCGGGTTCGATTCCGTGCATGATGCAATTGCGGAGAATATGGAAGACCGGATCCTTCAGCGCCTGCAAGACCATGCGGTCGGCCCGCACTTCGAAGCCGGTGACATGGAAGTCGACCAATTTCTCTTGGTCCCGGGCGAGATCGCGAATCAGTTTGCGCGCCCCCTGAAAAACGATCTCGGCGGGAATCATTCGCGCCTGTAGCACGTCCTGCTGAATTTCGCGTCCTCGCGATTTCAGCAGCCACAGATTTCGCTTCTGAACCGCACAGAGTTGCCGCGTCCGCCGGGCCAGCGCCTGCACGCCTCTGTCGACGCTTTCAAAATAGTTCGCCAGCCGATTGAATTCCGGCAGGCTTTTCAGCGAGTGGAGATTTATCACGGTATTGCTGCGGATGGCGTCTCGTTCTCTTTGCATCTCGTTGATGTGGCTGCAGATGTCTTCCAGTTCGCGGCCGACCTCGTCCTGACCGACGGATTCCGTGATCAATTGCCGCGACGACCGCAAGAGTTTGTCGAGACTTTCCGTACTGATCCGCACGGTATCCTCGAGCCGCGAGTTGGCGGAATGAGGTGCATTCTCCATCGGGAACTCCGTCTCGATTTCTTCGATCACGGAGGGCGTGCCGGGTGACGTTTCGATTCCCGTTGTACCGGTCGCATCGGCAGTGCCGGGCGTTGACGAATCGGCAAGCCCCTCCCAATAGGCCTCGACGACTTGTAAAAGGCGGGTCATGCGTGCGAGTCCCGCGGAATCGGGCGGAGTCTCCTGCATGCGAAAACCGACGATCATGTCTTCCAGCAGTTTTCCAATGGAGGAGATCGATTCGATATCGGCCGCTTGCGCCGAGTTGCTCAACGTATGGGCCAGGCGAATCGCCTCGTCAAATTCGTTGGCGGAGATTACGGGATCTTCCCTGCTCCACGCCGCAACGAATCGGCGCAACGTCGCGAGGTGTTGGGGGCATTCGATGCGAAACGCCTCGATCAAACGCCGGGCATCATCGCTGGTATTGCGCAATGCCACTTCGTTTTGAGGACGTGTGCCAAGAACCGCGTCGACGGGGCCAACGGTTTGGCGCGGCGTCGCCGGGCGAGTTTCATTATCCATCGCGGCCATCCAGTCTTCGATGGCGTCTAGTACTCCGTTGACGGTATTGATGACGTCTTTGTCGAGCGTGAGCGCGCCGCTGCGAACTTGTTCGAAGACGTTTTCAAGCTGGTGTGCGAGCGCTTCGGCGGGCCGCAGGTCGCAGACGCTCGCGCCCCCTTTGAGGCTGTGCGCCAGGCGGAAGGCTTCGTTAATGGAATCCGGGGCGTCCGCGGCCCGACCGCTTTCCAGCGACGTCAATACGGTGCGGATTCCTTCAAGATGTTCCCGATGCTCGACCCGAAAGGCGGCGAGAACTTTTTCATTGATGTCGACGGGCATGTCGTCTTTCCTCCGAACGGGGCCTTCGATATGCCGTTGTGACGCGATCGATGTCGCGCGTCGCTTCACATATCACAAGCTTCTCTTCTCGATTCAGGCTTGAAGTTTATAACAGCTAACCGCCGACTTGAGTTGGCGGCTCATCGCGGACAGACTGATCACCGCCTGCTCGAGCTGCGCGGTTCCCGACGCCGTCTGCTGTGTCGCCTGATCGATATCCTGCATGCCCTTGGCGACTTGTTCGATGCCGACTTGCTGCTGGTTGGTAGCCCCGATAATTTGTTGAAAGGCCTGTACGCTTTCGCTGGTTGTCTCGTTCATACTGCGAATGGCGTTTTCGCTGACGGTCGCCTGATGCTTACCCGACTCGACGCGTTTGACCGCTTCTTCGGTCAACATGACCGCCGACGTAATCCCCTTCTGAATTTCACCGAGTATGCTGCGGACTTGAACGGTGCAATTTTTCGCCTGATCGGCCAGGTTTTTCATTTCGTTGGCGACCACCGAAAACCGATTGCCGTTTTCGCCCGCATCCGCGGCCTCGATCGTGGCGTTCAACGCGAGCAGGTTGGATTGCTCGGCGATGTCGTTGACGGTCGAGATGATGTCTCCCACCGCCTGCGTCTTTTCGCTGAGGGCGACGATGTTTTCCGCCACGTCCTCGACTTGCTCGCGTATCGACTCCATCGTCTGGCTGGTGTTCTGCACCGCGGCAATGCCGGATTTGCTCTGTTGAGCCGCGTTCTCGGCGGCAGCCACGACTTCTTTAGCCTTTTCGACGATTTGACTTCCCGTTTGTGTGATCTCGCGCATCGTATTCGTGATTTCCTGAATCGTCGAAGCTTGTTGTTTCGTGCTGCAGGCCTGTTGTTTGGCCGACGAGGAAATCTGCGAAGCGGCGGAATTCACATTTTCGGTAACGGACAAGATTTGCCCCGTGAGCGATTTGAGACTGCCAAACATGGTGTCGAAGCCCTCGGCGAGTTGCCCCAATTCGTCGTTGGATTTGGTCAGTAGTTCGTTGCTCGATAAGTTGCCTTGAGAAATCTCGTCGGCTCGTTTCGTCAGCACGCGCAACATGCGGACGATTTTACGGCTGAGGAGGGAGGCAATCATCGCGCCAACGATGACCGACGCAATCGTGCCGACCAGGAATGACATCGAGAGAGATCTGCCGGCTCCATCCATCGTGTCCCGGCGTTCGTCTCGTCGCTGGTCGGCCGCGGCGGCGATTTGAGTGAGCATGTTCGTGAGCTGCCGCGCTCGCGGCGCGGATTCTTCTTCGAGAAGGAATTGTGCTTTATTCCATTCGTCGATTTCGCGAAACGCGATCGCTTGTTTCGCAAGCGATTCGGTTTGATCATGAATCGAGATGAATTTCTGCCACTTTGTCTGTTGCTGCGGCGTCAACAATCGGCCCTCGGACGACACGCGGTCGAAAGCATTCTGGCCGAGCTGACGCTGTTGCGCAAACGACTGTTTGAACTTGTCGTCCCCCGTGAGCACATAAGCGCGAAGATTCGCCGAGTATTGTCCGATCGAAGCGCGCAGGTCGGAAAGTGCGGCGAATAACGCTTTGCGATCGTTCGAGGCGTCTAAAGAAGCCTCTTCATCCATTAACTCCGCGAGCGTCTGGTAGGCCTCGTCGTCGTGCTGGACGATCTCCGTGAACAGCAGCCGGTGAGCCGGTACGTTATCGGCGGTATGCGCCACCGCTTCGATTTGTTGCTGAATGTCGCGCAGCTCGTAAAGCACGGAATTGAATTCGGCGAGATGATCCTGCACGCTCCGGTCATTCCACGTCTGGACGTAGTCCGTCAATTTGAGCAACGACGCATCGATATTTTTCCAGGCATCAGCCCGATCGGCTTTGAAGTTTTGAGCATACTCGGGCGAGGCTCCCAGAAGCACAAAGCCGCGCAGCGCCGTCACCGATTCATTCACGTTGTAAAGCAGCTTGTCGCAAGTGCGCACCGTCGGGACTGCTTCGTCGAAAACATCGTTCACGGCACGATTCATGTCCCTGAGATTGAAATAGGCAATCGAGGTGCTGACAACCATCAAGCCGATCACGGCGCCGAAACCAAGGCCGAGTTTTTTTCCGATCGAAAACGTCATTTCACTTCCCCCTGATAAATGCACCGCCCGAAGACGGGCGAGAGAATGTTCGATAAATAATTAGAACAGTTTGTTCGGACGCAAGATGATGACGTTGTTCGGAGTCACTCCGCGAATGAAACCGGAGGGAACGACGCCCGATTCATCGTCGTGCTCCGACAGATCATCGAGGTTCACGTTTTGGACGCCGTCGATGTCTTCGACCTGTAGCCCCAGATGCCGTTCGTGATGACGCAAGAGGAGAATGTAACGATTGTTGTTCTCGTCGCTGCCGTTGAGATTCAGCAGTCGCCGCAGCGAAACGATCGAGCGGACCTGATTCTGCAGATTGGCCACTCCGGACAGGCTTTCGGCGGCTCCGGGAACGGGAGTGATCTTCGTTCGCGGAAACACCTGCGAGATGAATTGCAACTCGATGCCGTATGTTTCGTCGCCGGTTTGAAATACAAGCACGCGCGAACCATTTGTCAAAGACCTCGTCGAACCATCGGCTTCCGCCAGACATTTCGCCCGATCGTGCAGCACGGCCTGCAAATGGGCATCGTCGACAGCCGACGTTCCATCAACGGAGGCATGCGCCGCGTGAAGTTTGTCTTTGACCGCCTGCCAGACAATGCGTTGTTTCATCGCACGGTTCATTTCAGGGCTCCCTGTTGCATTTGGGTCAATTCATCCAATTCCGCGACAGTCAGGCCGTCGGAGTTGTCGATTTCGGTACGGGAATCCAGTTCCTCGAGTAACTGACGTGTATTGTGAAAGGATTGTTTCGCCTCGGCATTTCTTCCCATTCGCTGCAGCGTCATTCCCAAGTAATAGTGAGCAAGAACGAAGCGGCGATCCAGGTAAATCGCCCGACGCAGCGCATGTTCGCTCAATGCGTGCTGTCCAAGTTGTTCGAGGATCAGAGCGTGATACAGATGACCGACAGGGTTCAGCTTTTGCGTCCTGATGATTTTCCGGCATTGAATATCTGCTTGTTCGATTTCGCCGCGGTCGGCCAACGTTCGAATCTCCGTGAGATCGATACCGCCGTCACTTTTCTGTTGCGGCCTTTCCTTGAGCGAAAACCGCCGTGTGGAAATGTGCTGTCGAGCGGCGCTCGGCTGAGAGACGGCGGGGTGAGGGAATTCCGCAAACGCCGAGAGGATCGGCCGTCGGCATGAAGGACCGCTTACCGCACCAGGATCTCCATCGGCTCGCTGGTAGGCGATCGCACCGTCGAAGTTGACCGTGCGAAATTCGCGGAAAAGTTCCTGATTGTGCTCGGAATGTCCGACCAGCAGCCAGCCGCCGTCGATCAGGCAGCGTCGCATGTTCGCAATAATGGACGTGAGCGCGTCTTGACCGAAGTAGATCATCACGTTGCGAAACAGGATGACGTCAAATGCGAACAGATTATGCAGCATGGAAGGGAACGGATGCCTGGCAAGATTGTGATACGCGAATGAAACCCCCGACTTGAACTCCGGTCGGAGCGTCCAGACGTTGTCGCATTGAGTGAAACACGCCCGCCGTGTGTCTTCGCTCACGCCGCGGAGCGTCCATTCTTCGAATTGTGCCTGCGCCGCTCGGAAGAGAAACGACCGGTTGATATCCGTACCGACGATGGAGATTTCCCAATCTCGCAACTCTTCCGCAAAATGCCGCCTCAAGAGAATCGAAATGGTATAGGCTTCGGCGCCGATCGATGAGCCCGCGCTCCAGATTCTCAACCGGCGGTGGTGTTTGTTCCGGTCGATCGCGTCCGGCAGAATCGTCCGTTCGAGAGCGGCAAACAAATCGGTGTGCCGAAAAAAAAACGTCTCTCCGATGGTCAAATCTTCAATGAGGCTGTCGAGTTCGCCGTCGCCGGCCGGGCCGCTTTGCAGAAGCTGTAGATACGACAGGCAATCGGTCAGCCCGACATTGGCAACATGACGTTCAAAATGATCGATCAGTTCGCCGTTGCGGTTGCGGTAATACGACAATCCCGTCGCGGCGATCACGTATTCCTTGAGCGGCTCGAAATAGCCGTCCCCGATCAATGAATAAGGTTTCATCACTCCGTTGATCATGATTCCTGTCCTTCGAACTCGCGAAAACGCTCTTGAGCCAATTGCTGTTGTTCGGCGAGAGCCTGGTTTTCTTGTTGCAGCAACAGCCGGCTCGCCGAAACGACCAGTACGGATTCTTCCGCCGTTCGTACGATGCCCTCGACGCAGTCGTTTACGACGTGGCCGGACGGCACCGGGGCGATCTCGTGCCTCGACACATTCAAAATCCGATGAACCTTATCGACCTGTAAAGCCAACCGGAGATCCCGGCACCGCAAGATGATCAGAGGCGTCCACAATCCAATGGGGGCGGCCGGCACGCCGAAGAGACGGTGAAGCCGAATGACGGGAATGGCAACGCCCCGCAGGTTTAAAAAGCCGTTCAGGAGTTTGGGAATCCCGGGAAACGAATATAATTCGGCCATGGCGACGATTTGTTCGATGTCGGCTACATTTATCCCATAGCGCCGGTCGTCCAGTTGCATGACCAGAAGCGAATGGCACGATGCGCTCGGCAGCGACGGCGTTTTCTCAAAAAGTGCCGGTCTTGCTTGTAGTGTTGGCATGAGTATGACGCTCACATTAAAAGACGGTGACTCAGGAGAAGGAGTAACATTCCTTATTTTGAACCAGGTGTTTCGACAAATGGCGGCCGATCTCATCTCGGCAGTCGTTGATCGACCACGTCCCGACATGTTCGAAAGCGAGATCCGGAAGCAACTCATCGGCGCGGTTTGAGTTCGCGTCGATGATGACGCGTTCCAGCCGTGCAAGCATTTTGTGGAGTTCGAGCTTGGGAACCGGCGACAGAATCAACCAGCGATAATCCCCGGTCCTGAAAAGCAGATCGTTGCGGTAGAGCTGGTGCGATAAGAAGTCGCCGATGTCGCCTCCGCTCGAATTGTCGACGTTCCGATCGGTGGCAACGATCAACGTAACCGTTTTACTGCCAATTTCGGGCTGGCTGATGCGATCGAGATACCGCCGCAAGACATCGATCGGCTGCGCGGGGGGCATTGTGAAAGAGAAAGTGGTTCCGCTTCCCGGTGCGCTGACGAGTTCCAATTCACCAAGATTGAGATCCACCAACTCGCGGGCGATGCTCAATCCCAGGCCGAAACCTTTGGCGCTCTCACGGACCTTGTTGCCGATTTGCCGGAACCGCTCAAATATTTCCGTCTGGTGATCGGCTTCTATGCCGGGTCCGTTGTCGGTGACGCTGATCCTGACTCCGCCGTCCAAATCCTGCTCGGCCAGAACTCTCACCCGGCCCGGCTCGCCGCAAAATTTGATGGCGTTCACCACGAGGTTGGTGAGCACGCGGCCGATTTTTTCTTCATCCACGTAAACGTTCGGCAATGGTTCGCAAATCGCGAATTGAAGCTCGACGTCTTTCGCGTCCGCTTTCCGCTCGAGGACGGGGCGCGCGTGTTCGATCAGATCGGCGACCTGACAGTTTCGGCGCGCGACCGAAATCATGCCGGCGTCGAGCCTGCTGCCGTCGAGCATGTCGTCGACCATCGTGTTCAGATCGTCGGCGCGGTCTTCGATAACGCGCAGGAACTGTTGTTGTTCCGACGTCACGCCGCCCGCCGCCCCCTCGGAAATGAGCGATGCATATTCTTTAATGACGGTCAACGGAGTGCGGAAATCGTGAGAGACATTGTCCACAAGCGTCTGCGCCGTCTCGAACAACCGCTGCAATCTCGAATTCTTTTTGCGAATCAGCGACTGCAGTTTTCGCAGCCTTCGGTTCGTCTCCGTCAATTTGTCGGCCGTCGGAATTCTCGCCACCGCGCGGATGCGCAGATGAAGTTCATCCGAATCGAACGGCTCGAGAAGAACGTCGTTCGCTCCGGCCGATAGGCCTTTTACCACAATCGTTTCGCGATCGCCCGCAGCGATGAGAATGACATGAACGTAATGCGATCGGCCGGCCCGTCGAATGCGCCGGCACAGGCCCAAGCCGTGCAATCCTGGCAAGTTGAAATCGGAGATCACGATCTGGAACGAGCCGTGGGAAAAGATTCTCCAAGCTTCTATTCCATTGCGGGTGAGGCGTACATCATGACCGGCATTTGTTAATTCCATCTTCCGCCGATCGCCGGTGTTTTCGTTATGGCTCACTAAAAGAATCTTCATAAGGTTGTTCCAGAGTTCGAATTACAGAGTGACTCAGGATCTGGGGCACAATCGATCTTCGAGCGATCCGTCATCAGTGACCATCGTCCGCGACGGGGACGATTCCATAGGTGAATTCTTCGCATATGCTGTTGCGTTCAGGTGGCGCTGCGCCGGGATCCCGGCTCAACAGATGGACGATCAACGGTTCCAGGTCGTCCCACATATTCACCCGCTTGGGGATGTAGTGAGACAGGAGTTCGTGGCAGCGGCGAATCGTGGCATAATCGGTGCGTCCGGTCAGAATGATTCGGGGAATAAATCGCCAGTCGGCATCCGTCGTCATCATCTCGCACACGCTCAGGCCGTTGCCCGCCGGCATTTCGACGTCGAGTACGACGAGCTTGGGATGAAATTCCTTTAACCGGTTCAACGCCGTCAATGCGTCGTATGCCACCGCAACGCGGATGCCCAGTTTGCGGCAGCGCCGTGCCAGAATTTGCACCAGGTCTTTGTCATCGTCGGCGATCAGTATTTTTTTGGAGTGCATTACGTTTGTTTCCTCGATTCGTTAAAAGGGCGGCGTTCGTTCAATGGCCCGCCGGGCCGGCGACAAATGGCGGCACTGCGGATGAATCTTCGTGATTCTGAATTTCCAACAGCGTAGAAATCTTGCGTTTCAGCGAATCCCAGGCATGCGGCGTCTTGTGGACGAAGTGCGCGCCGGCGTTCGTGCAACTGGAAATCGTCGCGGCGTCCTTGCATCCGGAAAGTACGATGATCGGTATATTCTTGAGGACCGTCGTCTGAAGTTTCTGGCACATGACCAAACCGTGTCTTTGCTTCGCCTTTCCCGTTTCAAAGGGAATTTCGACGTCCAGCAAGATCAGATCGGGGCGCTCGTCGGTCATCATCGCTGCCGCGCGGGTGGCATTGCCCGCGATGCGGGGACTCAACCCCAGAAGCTGGCAACGCATTGCCAGTACGACGGCGTAGGCGCGGTCGTCTTCGATGATGAGAACAGTCTTCGGCTTCACCGGCTCCCGCAGCGTCCGGGGATTCCTGGCGATGGCGTAATTCATGGCCGTAAGCAGATTCGGACCTCGATAAGGCTTGCGGATAAAGAATTGCGCGCCCGAATCGAGTGCGGCCCTCTCGTCCGGCAGACTCGCCGACAACATCACCACGGGAATGTGGCACGTCTCGGGGCGCGCCTTCAACTCGAGTAATGCCGAGAGGCCGTCTTTCCGCGGCATGCGGACATCGAGGATCACCGCGTCGGGGGTCGACTTGACCGCCGTTTCGACTCCTTCCTCTCCGTCGCACGCCATGATTGTTTGATACCCGGCCATCTTCAACCGCATGCTCGTTCCCACGCGGACGTCTTCGTCGTCATCCACGACAAGGATTGTTGCCGATTTCATAAGAGTGACTTTCGTAAGGCCGGTTCGCGATCTGCGATCGACGGAAAGGCATTCGTTGGCGTGCCCGAATCACCGTCACAAATTTGTCCGCCATCAAGAACATAGATCATGCAGCGAACGACGAAAGCCGCACTGCGTGAACGACGCACGGTCGTGCGAAAGTTACGCATGCATTCATGAATGGCCCAAGCGTACGCCGAACTATAAACGGAGGCACCGGCGATCGAGCCGTTTCGACCGCTCACGGCCATCGGGAGAAACGAAGCAGCGTGCGTACCGCGGACAAGAGGTTGACCGATGCCGATCGGGAGAGGCAGTGTCGTGTCTCGCGCAGATGTGATCTGATGGTGGGAAGCCGGGGCGGTCGGGGGCGAGTCTTCGAGCCCCAGTTTTCCGCGCAATCGCCGTCGGCAGTCGAAGCGACCGACCACAGCCACCCGCCGTCTCTTTGTAGGAGTCCAGCCTTTAGGCTGTCTTTAAGAGCAGGCTGAAGCCTGTACTCCTACACTCACTCGGCAGATCGCTAAAAAAGAGGGTTCGACGTCATCCGTCGAAGGAAGCATCGCGGCGTTTTCGGAATCAGTTCCGCCGGCTCGAATCAACGTTCTCGATCTGCAGGCGAACCAGTTCCGCCAGACTGTCGATGCCCAGCTTTTCAAACAGCGAGAGCCGATGTTTCGCGACGGTCTGATGACTGATGCCCAATTGATTCGAGATTTCCTTCAGCATTCGGCCATCCACCAGGAAGCTCATGACTTCCTGTTCCCGCTTCGTCAGCGATTTGATTCGGTCTGACATTTCGCGCCGCCTCGATGCAAATGAACAATCGCGCGCATCGCGATCGAGGGCTTCCTGAACGCGCTCGATCAGCAACTGATGGTGGAATGGCTTCTGAAGGTAATCGATCGCGCCCCCCTTCATCGCCTGCACGGCCAGTGCAATGTCGCCGTATCCCGACATGACGATGACCGGCAGACGGATTCCGGCCGCGATCAGGGTCGTATGCAGGCCGAGGCCGCTCATTCCCGGCAGGCGGAGATCGACCACGGCACAGCGGGGCGCCTGATCGAGGTCGTTGATCTGCCGGAGAAATTCTTCGGCGGAGTGGAAGGACTTTGTGAGCAGTCCGTAGTTGTTGAGCGCTCGATTATAGATGGCGCGTAAATCGGAATCATCTTCGACGATATAGACCGTCGGGGTAACCGTCATAACGAAAGACCTCCTGTTCGAACGACCTGATTCCCCTGCTATGGATCCTATCGACCATTGAGCGGTGCGTTCAGTACGGCAAATTACGATTCTTCGCCGAGACGGAATCATCGTCGATTCGCCGATTTATCGCTGTTTTTCGCTGCAAGCCGGGACGGCGCATTCGTGACCTGCGCGTGTCGTTTAAAGCGGACGACGGCATCGAACCCGACGGCATTTGGTTAACAAAAAACCGCTGGTCTCACTCCGTATCCGCGAGTTCGATCTGAATGCTGACGATTTCATTCCGTCGGCGGAAGAAGGCGTCGAGAACGGCGGGATCGAAATGCGTTCCTCGGCCCTCTTCAAGAATTTGAAAACACTTTTCGAGTGGAAATGCCGGTTTATAACTTCGTTTGGAACTGAGCGCGTCAAATACGTCGGCCACGGCGGTAATTCGGCCTTCCAGGGGAATGTCTTTGCCCGAGAGCCCGAGCGGATATCCGGTCCCATCCCAGCGTTCGTGGTGAGTTAAAGCGATGCGTTTCGCCAATTGCAATATGGGCGATTGGCCGACATCCATAATCTTCGCCCCGAGTTCGGCGTGCCGGCGCACGAGCTCGGCTTCCCGCGCGGGAAGGCAGTCGACGATTTTTTTGCCGAAGCCGCAGTGTTTCTGCATCAGTTGATATTCTTCCGGAGTCAATTTGCCCGGCTTGAGCAAAATGGCATCTGTTATGCCGATCTTGCCGACGTCATGTAATTGAGCAGCAGGTTCGAGCAGCTCGAGTTGCGTCGTCGAGAGTCCCAATTCTTCGCCGATGATCCGCGCATAACGCCCGACGCGGATGATATGCTGTCCCGTGTCGTCGTCGCGAAACTCCGCCGCGCGGGCCAGACAGTGGAAGACTTCCAGACGCGAGGCCTCGAGATCGGCCGTGCGTTCTCGCACGGCGATTTCGAGTTCTTCTGAATAGCGGCACAGTCGATCCTGGTAGGATTTTGCCGTCAACACGTTGCGGATGCGAGCCAGCAATTCGCCGCGATGTACGGGTTTCGACAACAGGTCCGTAGCGCCCCCATCCAAGGCTTCGAGTTTGGTATCATTCGTGGAACTGGCGGTCAGAATCACGACGGGAGTGGTGGCAAACGTCACGTCCGCACGAATGGCTCGCAGGATTTCCAAGCCGCTCAAGCCCGGCATGTGAATATCGAGCAATACCAGGTCGGGACGGAACGTGCCGAGCAAGGGCAATGCATGGACGGCGTGTTCGGTCGTTTCGATATTTTGATAGCCGTCGAGTTCCAGATACCCCCGAACGACGTCGATGTTGAGAGCTTCGTCGTCGACGATCAGGATTTTCGCCTGGCGAACATCCTGCAAGGGATTCGCCGCTCCGGGTAATGGGATATCCAGAACCGATTCGTGCGGGTCCATCGTGATGGCATCCGTAGCGGACATTTAGAGTGTTTCCGTGGTATAAGTGGAACGAATCAAACACAGGCGGGACAAATTCGATCGGCGAGGCCGGCCAACTGCTTCAGGGCTTGCGCCGATGCCGGCGCGTCGTGTTGTTTGGCATACAGCTCAGGGTCTCCTGCGGGTTGAGTGAGACAATCGAATCCCACGGTTCCTCCCGCGCCTTTGAGCCAGTGAGCTGATTGTGTCAGAACGTCCCAATCGGCGGCGTCAAGCGCCGCATGCATCTCCGGAATCTTCTCCGAAAATTTGACGACGAACGTATCGACGATCTTCTGAAATCTCGGCAAGTGGACGGGCAAAGTTGACACAATCGGTGGGCAAACCGTTTCCATTGGTTCTAATGGTGCGGCGATTCTCGTCGCTTCCGGGATCAGAGAGCGAATCGTTTCCAAGAGTCGGTCGATTTGAATGGGCTTCGACACGTAGGCCGTGCATCCTGCGGCGAGGCATTTTTCCCGATCGCCCCGCATGGCGTGGGCCGTGATCGCGACGATGGGAAGTTGATTTCCCAGCGAGCGCAATTTATGGGCCGCCGTATAACCATCCATAACCGGCATCTGCATGTCCATGAGAATCAGATCGAAGGCTTCAGTCTGTGCCAGTTCGACGCCGGTCTTGCCGTTGTCCGCCGAGACGACGGTTGCACCGGCTTCCTGAAGTATGAGCGATACGAGCTCGCGGTTCGTCTCTCCATCTTCCACCAGCAAAATTCGGACGGGCGGCAGCGTTCCATAACCTCGTTCGCCGGCGTCGTAATTGGATTCCGGCCGCAGGGCTTCACAGAGCATCTTCTCGGCGAATGCCACGCCTTCGAGCGATCCGCCCGGCAACGAGAACTGGAATTTGCTCCCGCGTCCCGGCTCGCTTTCGACGGAAATTTTTCCGCCGAGTTCACGAGAAATGTGCTGTGAAATGGCCAGGCCCAGCCCGGTTCCGCCATATTTGCGGGTAATTGACGTATCCGCTTGATCGAACGGCCGAAAAATCTTCTCCAGATGATCTGCTTGAATGCCGATTCCCGTGTCTTCAACTTCGCAGATAAAGCGGGACTCTTGACCGTCGGGATAGACGGCTGCGCGAATCGTCACGCCCCCGTTTTCGGTGAATTTAATGGCGTTACTGGCCAGGTTCATGAGCAATTGCCGAAGGCGTGCCGGATCGGTCGTGATCGTTTCGGGAACCGGCGTGATCCATTCCCCTTTCAGGATCAGGCCTTGTTCTTGAGCGCGCACGCGAAGCACCGATAAGACTTCCGAGAGAACGTCGTTCGGCGAGCAGCGAACCAATTCGCATTCCATGTGACCCGCCTCGATTTTCGAGAGGTCGAGAATGTCGTTGATCAGCGTCAGCAGGTGCTGGCCGCTGGATTGTATGGTGTTGAGAAAATTATCGCGTTGTTCCGGCGACGGATCGTGGCGACGGAGGATGTCGGCGAATCCGAGAATGCCGGCCAGCGGCGTGCGGATTTCGTGGCTCATGTTGGCCAGGAATTCGCTCTTGGCCGCATTCGCCGCATCGGCCTGTTCTTTGGCCCTGCCGAGTTGTGCGTGATTCCATTCGAGTTCGGCGGTCTGCATCGCCATCGCCCGCATTTCGGTAATCGCCTGTCGAATGGCGATGATCAGAAAAAGATCTTCAAAAATGACCCAGGCGCCATGTTCGAGCCAGCGCCAGGGGCTGGTTTCCAACACGCCAAATACGCTTTCGGGCCAATAGACGCCGCGGACGAAGTGGTCCGCCGCAACCAACAGCGTCGGAGGAAGCAATAATTTCCAATCGCGATACGCCGCAATGAACGCTAACGAACCGAACACATGGAAGTGCGTCTCGATCCGCCCGCCGCTGATGTGAATCAGCAGCGATGAGAACAGTACCTGCGCCACGGCGATCACATACCGCGTGGGTGTTCTTCCCGGCGCGATGCATGCCAGCGCGACCGGCAAGCTGCACAACACGCCGCCGAACACGATCGCCATCCAGACGTGCGGATGAACGCTGCTTTCGCTGCCCGTCCACGTCAGAGGGGACAACCATAACGCGCCCGCAACGGCCGCGGCCCATTGAATCGGCATCAAGATCGCAAACATGCGATCGGTGCGGCGATAAATCTGGTATTGGTGATTCCGCAGAATCGCTTCGGCTCGAACCGTGAGTTTGTTCGTTTCGTTTTTCTCGGGCATCGATCTTCCTCGATTATTTCGCAGGCACGCATTTCTGCGGGCGATAAGGGTGAGGTTCTAACTCACATCCAAAAACGGAGGTCGTCTCAGCAGGAAGATCGTGGTGATTTAGAGACTCTGACATCACCGGTTGTGCGTCTCGAAAATGCCTGAATGTTTGCAATAGATCGTGAGGCACAGAGGTTATGTCAGGATTTTTTAATAATGCCTCCACGGCGAATCGTCCTCGGTTGTCCCCCCGATGACCGCGCCCGGCCGTGATTCCGCCGTGAAACGCCAATGCGCCGTTCGGCAGGTACAGGAAGACTTCTCCGGAAACTCGTGCGCCGAACCGTCGCTGTTCGCGTCCCTCCGCGTCGATTCGTCGCGTCACGCCGGATATCCCCCCCGCGCGTTCCCATAAGTCCGTAATGGCCCACTCGTCGGACGAGTTGTGCGGCTTGAAGAAAATCAGTTCCGCGTCCAGGCGCCCGCGACAGCGGTTCATGAGAAGTGCAAGTTCCTCGAGGCTCGCTCGCGTGCACGGACAGCGCGGATGAACGAACATCAGCAACGTCGGCCGCTGCTTTGAGAGCGTGCAAGGAGTTGCCGCCGGCCAATGCCGCACGGCCGCGCCGGTTTCGGTCGGCGTGGTGGCGTAATGAAAGCTGTATAAACTTCCGACCGCGACCCCCGCCATCCAGACGCCGATCGCGACGGCGACTGACGTTCGGCGATAGGAGGATGTCTGTGTCACTGCGAGGGATCGAACGTTTGAGGTTGATTGTGACATCTCTGTATCTCTCTTGCCCGATGCTTGCCGAGAAAATGTAGGAGTACAGGCATTAGCCTGCTCTTACAAACAGAACACAGCCTGAAGGCTGGACTCCTACAAGATCTGCCGAATTGGCGACATCGATCACGGGCACAACCGGTTGTGTTCGAGTCTGTTACTCAACTTGGCACGGCGTTAGAAGCATAGGCCGCTACTGAACATTTTCCCAAAATCGTCATCCGAATTGCTCGATCGACTGTTCGTTTCAATCGATTGAATGGATCGTGACGATTGCAGCGCCTCGAAGCGGGCTTTATTCGAGTCACTCGCGCAACTTGTCGTCCGCCGCAAAATCGGCGAGCAATTGTTGAATCGCCGTCAGCTCCACCGGTTTCACCAGGTGACTGCTGAAGCCCGCGTCTTTCGAGCGGTTGCGGTCGTCTTCCTGGCCGTATCCAGTGATGGCGACGATCATTTCGCGCGTAAAGCCGTGTTGACGCAGAGACCGGCACGCTTGATAACCGTCGAGGCGCGGCAAACCGATGTCCAGAAAGATGACCTCTGGTCGCTCGCGCAGAGCCACTTCGATGGCTTGTTGGCCGTCGTGAGCCAAGACCACCTTGTGGCCGAGCAATTTCAGCAGCATTCCCAGACTCCTGGCGGCGTCGAGATTGTCGTCGACCACGAGAATCAGATGCCCCGCAGGCATCAGCACGTCCTGCGGCGGCGCCGGAAGACAATTCATGGGGACTGCGGCGGGAAGTCGCGGTAAGCGAATGAAAAACTCGCTTCCCAGCCCGATTCCCGCGCTTCGTGCTTCGACCGAACCGCCGTGCAGTTCGACCAAGGCTCGAACTACGGCCAGACCGACGCCCAAACCGCCGTCGGCGCGATCCAAATTGTGCTCGGCTTGATAAAAAAGATTGAACAAATTCGCGATCGAATCGGCATCCAACCCGCGTCCGTTGTCGCGCACGCGGATGACGACTTGAGCGGGATTGTCGGCGTCCGTCTCGACCGTCAGCCAAATGCCGCCGTTCACGTCGGTGTATTTTGCCGCGTTATTCAATACGTTGCCCACCACCTGAGTCAAACGCGCGGCGTCGCCTCGCAGGTAGACCGGCTGTGACGGCAAGGTTACGTTTAACTGGTGTTCGCGGCTTTCGATCAGCGGCTGGCACGACTCGACCGCTTGATGAATGACGGTGGAGACCTCGATGACTTCCTGCTGCAATTGAATCTTGCCGCGCGAAATCCGCGAAACATCCAACAGGTCGTCCACCAGCCGGGTCAACTGAACCACCTGACGGTCGACGACTTCATGGCACCATTGTAAATCGGCGTCTTGATGTTCCAAACGCCGCATAATGGAAACGGCGTTGCGGATCGAGGCCAACGGATTGCGAAGTTCGTGCCCCAGCATGGCGAGGAACTCGTCTTTGCGGCGGTCGGCATCCTGAAGTTCCAACTCCATTTTCTTGCGCTCGGTAATATCTCTCACCACGCCGCGCATCCGCGTTGCGACTCCGCCGTCGTATTCCACCGCCCCGATCGACTCGACCCACCTCGTTTCAGCCGTCGACGTTTTGACGCGATATTCGTCCCGATATCCGCCGATCGACTCGGCTTCGCGTACGCATCGGGCGACGCGCTCCTGGTCGTCGGAATGGACGCAGGACAGCCATTTGGCAAACGTGACGGAATCCATCGTTTCCCGGGGATCGAACAACTCGGCCGCGGCGTCGGTCCATTTCCCCTCGCCCGTCTTCAGATTCCAGTCCCAAATTCCGACTTTCCCGGCTTGTTGGGCCAGCCGCAACATCTCCTCGCTCTCTCTCAACGCCTGATTCGCCTGCAGCAGTTCGGACGTCCGCTGGTGGACGCGAAGTTCCAGTTCGTCGTTTAATTGAGCCATCTGCTCCTGCACGCGGCGGCGTTCCGATACTTCGGCCAGCAGGGCGTGATTGATCGCCTGGGTGTCGCGGGTCTTCTGATTCAATTCAGCGAACACGGCGACTTTGGATCGCAGGATCGTAGTGTTTACGGGCTTTTGCAGATAATCGACGGCTCCCGTTTCGTATCCTTCCAGAATGTGCTGATTTTCGCCGTAATACGCCGTAAGAAAAATAATGGGGACTGAGGCCGTTTTTTTGCGTTTCTTGATCATTTGCGCCAGTTCAAAGCCGCTCATGCCGGGCATTAGAATATCCAGCACGA